>JBBSUW010000195.1:0-1519 GCA_038234025.1 Flavobacteriales bacterium | reverse complement strand
GATCGATTTGTTTGTAAGTCGCTTCGTGCTCTTCATCTACGATTACGAGCGAGAGATTTTTAAATGGCAAAAACATTGCAGAACGTGCGCCAATTATAATTTGTGCATTCTCTGATTCTATCAGAACCTGATGCCAAACCTCTACCCTTTCGTTATTGCTGTATTTTGAATGATAAACGGCAACCTTATTTCCAAAATGTGCTGTCAATCGCGTGACAAGTTGCGTTGTTAGTGCAATTTCTGGTACCAAATACAGAACTTGACCGCTGTTTGCAATCGCATCTTCAATGAGCTTTATATAAATTTCGGTTTTGCCGCTTGCCGTAATTCCGTGCAGAAGGACAATATCCTTGGTTTCGAATTCCTTTTTAATTTGCGAAAATGCTTCGTTCTGGTCTAAACTTAAATTGAGTTTATTGCTTTCAAATCTTTCATCAAAATTTACGCGATCTTCCTTAAGACTATATTCTGTGAAAATATTTTTCTGAACCAAAGATTTAATCGTCGTAGCTGAAGCTCCAGAATTTTCAAGTAGCAATTTTAAGGAAATTGGATTTTTGTCTTTTTGCGAAAGCGAGAAATACGACATTACAACATCTCGCTGTTTTGGCGCTCTCGAAAGTTCGTTGATCAAAGGTTCGAGAAATTGCGGATCGTTGTACAAATCGTCGAGCTTAATATATTTTACAACCTTGGGCGAAAATTTCTCGATCATTTCTTCCTCAACCACGATCAGGCCAAGCTCGATAAGTTTCTGAATTGTAGGCAAAGCATTTTTCTTACCGATAATTTGGGAAACCTCAGAAATGTTAATAGACGATTTTGTCTGAAGTGCTTCATATAAAAGCAATTCAGCATCATTTAAACTTGAAACGTCACCGATTGTTTGCTTCGAGACAAGTTTTGTTTCACTTTCGAGTAAAAGTGCTGACGGCATCGCGCTGCGGAAAACATCGCCCAGCGAACACATGTAATATTTTGAAAGCCATTGCCAATGCCGGATTTGTTCAGCCGTTACGACTGGATTTTCGTCTAATATTTCATGGATTTCCTTTGCTTCGTACAATTCAGGTTTATTGAGATGAAGTTCTATCGCGAGCGAAGTGTACAATTTTGTATTGCCAAAAGGAACGGCAATACGCATTCCTGGTCTGATAAAATCAAATTCGGTGGCAGAAATACTGTAGGTGAACAATTTGTCCAATGCAAGCGGCAATATAACTGATACAAAATAAGGCATAGATTTATTTACGTTTTCTACTTTGCGCGAGTCCAAGTTTGAGATCTTCCGAGCGCGGCAATCCCAACATATCCGCGAACCTGCAACTTATCATCGTTAACTTTTGTAATACTGCAATTGTAAATCAAACCGGTTTCGGGATCAAGAACTTTTCCGTCCTTATACATATTGCCAACTTTTTTGAGTCCGTAAATAACTGTCATATCAAGGACTGGTTTATCCTTATTCATTCCTTTGCAATTTGTGCATCTTTGATAGCGCTTGCTTTCATTTATGATG
>JBBSUW010000194.1:0-1630 GCA_038234025.1 Flavobacteriales bacterium | reverse complement strand
ATCTTTGAAGAACAATCTTTATTCCATGAAAAAATTATATTCCATCGCGCTGTTCTTGATCTCGGTTTGTTCAATTGGCCAAAACCTTCAGCAATATGTAAATCCGTTTATCGGCACTGGCGGTCACGGACATACTTTTCCCGGAGCGACTACGCCGTTCGGGATGGTGCAGCTTTCGCCCGATACTAGAATTGATGGCAGTTGGGACGGTTGTTCGGGCTATCATTATTCGGACGATAAAATCTATGGATTCAGCCACACGCATCTCAACGGCACCGGCGTTTCAGATTTTGGCGATATAATGCTGATGCCAACTATGGGCAAACCGCAATTCGAATCCGAAAATTATGCGAGCAGTTTTTCGCACGATAATGAAAAAGCTTCCGCTGGATTTTACGCTGTGCATTTGGACAAGGACGACATTGATGTTCGGCTCACGACTTCAACACGAGTAGGTTTTCACGAATATACTTTCAAAAAATCTGGTACGGCAAACATTATTCTTGATCTCAACCATCGGGATAAATTGCTAAAAGGCATTGTCAAAGTCATCGATAATAAAACCATTGAAGTAATGCGCGAAAGCGAAGGCTGGGCGCGTGATCAATTTGTTTTTTCACGAATAGAATTTAGTAAACCATTTAAAATTACTGGTCAGCGGTACAACGGAAAATCTTCGAGAGAGTATTTTGAAGGCACAGATCTCGCGCTTTCATTTGGTTTTGATGTAAAGAAGGGCGAAAAGATTTCTGTAAAAGTTTCGATTTCGCCAACAAGCTTTGAAGGAGCAAATCTTAATATGACAGAAATTGGCAGTAAGACTTTTGATCAAGTTCTAAAAGACGCGCAGGATTTGTGGAACAAAGAATTATCGAGCATCGTAATCAATGAAATCGATTCAGGTAAACTTGCAATTTTTTACACTGCGCTCTACCACACAATGATGCAGCCAAATATTGCGCAAGATCTCGACGGAAAATACCGCGGTCGCGACAATAAAGTTCATGCAAATTCTGGTTTTGATTACTATTCAGTGTTCTCGCTTTGGGACACTTTTCGCGCCGCACATCCACTTTATACGGTTATCCAAAAAAAGCGAACGTCAGATTTTATCAATACGTTTCTGAAACAATATGAACAGAGCGGCAGATTGCCCGTTTGGGAACTGGCGTCCAATGAAACGGATTGTATGATCGGCTATCATTCTGTTTCTGTGATTGCCGATGCGATGGCAAAAGGCATAACGGGATTTGACACAAAACTCGCGCTCGAAGCGGCAAAACATTCGGCAATGCTCGATCATTTGGGACTTGAAGCCTACAAAAACAATGGTTTTATTTCGATAGATGATGACCACGAAAGCGTTTCAAAAACGGTCGAATATGCATATGACGATTGGTGCATTTCGCAAATCGCAGCGATGAATGGCGATAAAAATGATTACAATGTTTATGCAACACGCGCTCAATATTGGAAAAATCTTTTCGACTGGAAACAAGGTTTTATCAAACCAAAAAAGAATGGCGGTTGGGCCAAAAATTTTGATCCGCGCGAGGTAAACAACAATTATACGGAAGGCAACGGTTGGCAATACACATTTTTTGTGCCGCAGGATATTCCGGGAATGATT
>JBBSUW010000193.1:0-1702 GCA_038234025.1 Flavobacteriales bacterium | reverse complement strand
TTGCGTAGATATCAGAAGCTCTGGTTGTACTGAGAAATTTTCTGCGAGCAAAAATTCCACAATAACGCCGCCGTGAAATCCAAGTTTTGATTTACGTTGGACTAAAGTACCTCCGCCCACACTTCCGGTATCACCAGTAAGTGTTGAAACATTCAATCCGGCTTTCAATCCAAATCTTACGTTTTGAGAACTTTCAGCATGCCGTAAGCTATCAAGAGGCTGCGCACAGCCAACAGAGATGATGGATAAAATCATCACAGTCCATAAAAATCTTAAATGACTCATTTTTTAACAATTTATTGATTAGGTATTAATAACCTTTCGCACTAATTAAATTGGTATTCTCTTGATGCTGCATCATCAATTAAAATTAATCAGAATACTGCATTATTGAAAATTATGTATTATATTTTTTGAAGTTTGACTTAATTTATATCGTATTGTAATACTTGAAATAACTTTCAGCATTAAATCTCGAATTTTAAATACAATAAAGTAATAAAGATTAAACTGTTCAAAATCATCCCACAATCTCCTCATTTTCCTTGTCCAAATACTGCTGAACAATCTCGATTGCATTATTTACAACATCGCTCAATGCTGTAATGAATGTGCCTTCCTCCGCCGAATTGATCGCGTGTTTGATCGCGTCAACTTCTTTCGGTATTATTTCGTGTGTGACGGTTCTGCCGCTTTCTTCGATTCCGGCGAGCAAAAGTCCGGTGATTTCTTCGTCGGTGCGACCGCGCAAATGTTTTTCCTGTCTTATAATTATATGGTCGAACATTCTGGCGGCAATCTTCGCACAATCTCGAATATCTTCATCGCGCCTGTCGCCAACGCCCGCAATTATACCGATTTTTTTGTTCGCCTCGATATTCGAAAGGAAATCCTCGATGCCCAAATATCCTGCTGGATTATGTGCAAAGTCGATCAAGACCTTGAATCTTCTAAAGTTAAATATATTCATTCGTCCCGGGGTTTGAGCCACGCTTGGGATAAAGGTCTTTAACGAAAGACTGATATCCTCGGTCTTGAAACCATATAAGTAGGCGGCAAGTGTCGCTGCCAAAACGTTGGAGATCATGAATTTTGCCTTTCCGCCCAATGTCAACGGCACGTGAAGCGCGCGCTCAACACGGATTTTCCATTCCCCTTTTTTGACGGTGATATAGCCATTTTCATAAACCGCCACAATCTTGCCTTCCTTTGCCCGCTTTTTTATAAACGGGTTTTCTTCGTCCATACTGAAATATGCAACGTTGCAATCCAATCGATTGCCGATTTTTATACATTGGGGATCTTCACCGTTCAAAATTGCCCAACCATTTTTCTTGACACTTTCCACCACCGTCGCTTTTACCCTTGCCAGATCGTCAAGGGTATGGATATCCGAAATCCCAAGATGATCTTCGGCAATGTTCGTGATGACACCAATATCACATCGGCTGAAACCAAGTCCAGAGCGAAGGATTCCGCCGCGAGCGGTCTCGAGCACGGCAAATTCCACCGTTGGATCTTTTAGGATAAATTCCGCTGAAATTGGCCCGGTTGTATCACCTTTACTCAACATTGTATTTTGGATATAAATACCGTCAGAAGTTGTGAAACCAACTCTATAGCCGTTATTTTTTACGATATGGGAAATAATTCTTGTCGTGGTCGTTTTGCCATTTGTTCCTGTAACTGCGATAATTGGTAT
>JBBSUW010000192.1:0-2017 GCA_038234025.1 Flavobacteriales bacterium | reverse complement strand
TGACTCGCTTCGTTTCTTTTCTGGCGATTGCGACGACCAGTCCATATTGATGTCGGCCTGCGTGAAATCGCTTGGAGGAACGCCACGGCTCATCCACACTGGCGGCCACATTTATCCCGAAATTCTGATTGGCGACAAGGCCGATCTCGAAACCATAAATTACCTGATCAAAAAAGTGCTTTTTGCAAAAGAAAGCCATGGTAAATCGATTCATTATCATATAGATGAACGAAACCAAGTTTGGCTCAACCTTGATTATACCGCAAAATATCCCGGCGGACCATTTATGAGCGAGGAAATTCTTGGCGCGCTCACGCTAAATTGAGCCATTTGCTATTAGCTGGCAAGGTTTTATTATATTAGCGGTAAATTTGTGACTTATGAAGAAGTTAGCACTGCTCTTTCTCATGGCATTCCAGTTCGGTCAGGCTCAAGACTCCCTGCATGTGGGTGATCGTTTGAAAACCCACTTGAACGAGGTCAGGTTCAATATTGTGCCCGTGATTACTTCGTCGCGCGTGAACTTGGCGTACGAAAGATTTTTGAACCGGCGCTTTTCTATGGGTCTTTATGGAAGCTACGCCGACAGTAAGAACGCAAACAATGACTTCGATCTTGGTTTCACGCAGAATCGCCCTGTTTATGAGGTAATTCCATACTTTAGAGTAAACCTTTCCAAAAGTATTGTTCGCTATTATTTCATCGAGGTTTTTGGGAATGTGAACGGTGGCGATTATCGGGAAACCGTGAAGGTTCTTGATCCAGCCTTCAATGCCTATTATGAAATTCAGAAATCCACATATGTAGATCTTGCGCTCGGCGCTTCGCTTGGCTATAAAATGTACTTCAATCAAAAAGTGGCTGTTCAGGCGCTTGTTGGTGCCGGCTTCAATACTTTGAACACCGACAAGAGCGCGGACATAATCTCGCGCGTTGGTTTATCCGTTGGCTATAGATTTTAAGAAAAAGAATATGAAAAATTTGAGAATCCCCATACTTTTTGCGTTGGCTTCATTGCTGATGGCGGCCGATTGCAACACAGATGCTGAATATTACAGCGATGTTTACGCAGTGATTCCAAATATTATAAATGTGGAAACACAACCAAGTTTTGCGGTTGGCGATTATCTCGAGATCAACACAGATGGTTTTTCGAGATATGAGGATGAGTTGAATGGTCAATCGCTTGACATCTACCGTTCTTCGGGCTTTGCGCCAAGCGTGAGTTTTACATATGTGGTCGAAAAGCTTGCTGGCGATTTTTGGTTACCTGTTGACTTTAGCGCTTCTGTACAGCAAATTCAAGGCATCACTTCGGCCAATGAAGAGTTCATCCTTGCCCGATCTGTTTACAATTCCCAAGGGGAACAATACGAGTACAAAGCTCGTCTTCCGTTAATGCAAACAGGTTCTTACAGACTGCGGTTCAATTACAGCAGCCAAACGGTCGGCATCGCACAAATGCGAACCGATAGTGACCAGAAACAATTGTATGTCAATATTACTTCCACAGTTCCCGCCCTTAACGGTGGCGCTTTCTATAATTTTACGGTGAATTGACTTCTGCTTCACAAAATTTTAAAATCCGGATTTTCTGCTAATAATTGCCCCTTGATCAACCAATGTTTGATTAAACCCTAAAACATTTTCTTTACCATTTGATGTAGGTTTTATTTCCATTTTTATTGATGTAATATTTTCCGCCCCGTGGTCCAATGATAATTTCGTGGCCATTGTGATGTTCAGTTTGCTCTCCTCCAAAGTTTTGTACAGCAGTTTTCGATTTTTTTGTTGAATTGTTTCTTGGTATGTAAGTTTTGTTCCCGTTTGAATTAATGTAGTATTTTCCGCCCTTTGGACTAGTGAATATTTTGTGACCGTGATACTCTTCGCCATTTTGCAGCGTTTTTTCAACTTTATATCTCTTCGATTTTGAATTCTGAACGCTGGGTTTTTGCGCAGATGAACTTGTTCCAATAATTAAAAATGCAATGCAAATTATCAGTAGACACTTTTT
>JBBSUW010000191.1:0-2036 GCA_038234025.1 Flavobacteriales bacterium | reverse complement strand
GATTATCGGACACAACTTGAGAAGAAAAATGATAATCCTGTGGTTAGAACTGCGCTGACAAAAATTAATGAATCTACTATGACGGTACGGGCTTGGGCTTGGACCAAGAATTACGATGACGCATTTACGTTGCGATGCGATGTAAACGAAACTATTAAAAGCAGATTTGACGAAGCCGGAATTGATTTAGCTTATCCCACAAGAACAATTGTTATTGAACCGCCGAGCAAGGATCAACTTCTCGAATCGAAAGAATAGTACTTTGTAAAATTCAACTACACTCAGAATCAAGATTGAAACTTAATATTAGTAATTAGATAAAAATAGATGATAGATTATAACAAACATTCGCAGCAAAATATAAATATAAAATCAGCCCAAGCACATTCTCACGACGACGATTCCGATCACGGACATTCACATGGTGGCGATGAAAAAAAATCAAAATTCAGGACATATTTACCCGCGGCATTTAGCTTTACAATGCTCGTCATTGGTATTGCGTTGGATTATCTGGATGTAGAATTCTTCAATGATTACGTTCGGCTAGCCTGGTTTGTAGTGGCATATATTCCAGTAGGATTTCCTGTGGTTAAGGAAGGTTTCAAAAGTATTATTAAAGGCGATTTTTTCACCGAATTTCTGTTAATGTCAGTTGCAACAGTTGGCGCTTTTGCGATCGGACAATATCCCGAAGGCGTTGCCGTGATGTTGTTTTACGCTGTTGGCGAACTTTTCCAAGATGCTGCGGTCAGTCGTGCAAAAGGAAACATCAAAGCGCTTTTGGATGTTCGTCCAAACTCGGCGCTGGTTTTTAGAGATGGGAAATTCGTTTCTGAAAACCCAGAAAATGTAGGAGTTGGCGAAAAAGTTCAAGTTCGCGTAGGCGAGAAAATTCCGCTTGACGGAAAGTTAATTTCAGATAAAGCTTCGGTAAATACTGCAGCGTTGACCGGCGAAAGCAAACCTTCGAGCATTATTAAGGGCGAAGCAGTTTTTGCGGGAACCATTAATCTTGACAGTGTTATTGAGATTGAAACAACCAAAGTTTTTAAGGACAGTTCGATTGCGAGAATTTTGGATATGGTCCAAAATGCAACAGCGAGAAAGTCGAAAACCGAACTTTTTATTAGAAAGTTTGCACGAATTTATACGCCAATAGTTGTGTTTTCGGCAATCGCCTTGACGTTTACTCCATATTTTATTGTTGACAATTATGTTTTCGCCAATTGGCTTTACCGCGCGCTCATATTTCTAGTAATTTCTTGTCCTTGTGCGTTAGTAATTTCAATTCCATTGGGATATTTCGGCGGACTTGGTGCGGCATCCAAGAATGGAATTTTATTTAAAGGTGCATCATTTTTGGACGAAATGACCAAGGTTACAACCATTGTGATGGACAAAACCGGAACAGTGACCAAAGGTGTTTTCAAGATAAAGCTGATCAAAACCTTTGACTTTAGCGAAAGCGATTTCATGAAATATCTGATGGCGCTTGAGAAACAATCAACACATCCAATTGCAAAAGCGATAATGGAATATGAAAGTTCTGCCGACATTTTTTCAGCAGAAAATGTTTCTGAAATTGCAGGAAAAGGTTTAAAAGGTCTTGTCAACGGCAAAAATGTTTTGGTTGGAAATGCAACTTTGATGAAATTAAATAATATTGAAGTTCCAAATGAGGTTAACGATATTGTAGAATCTATTGTTCTGGTTTCAATAGATAATGCATTCGCAGGGTATGTTGTTATTGCCGACGAGCTTAAAGAAGATGCAAAAGATTCAATCTTAAAAATTCGGAATTCGGGCATTACCAAAATAATAATGCTGTCAGGCGACAAAGATTCAATTACGCAGCAAGTTGCAAAAGAACTGGGAATTGATTGGGCAAAAGGCGGATTATTACCTGAAGAAAAGTTGGCCGAAGTTGAACTTTTAATGAAGGAAAATAATAATAAGGTCGCTTTTGTGGGAGACGGAATTAATGACGCGCCAGTTTTGGCCGCGGCAGATGTTGGAATTGCTATGGGCGGATT
>JBBSUW010000190.1:0-2197 GCA_038234025.1 Flavobacteriales bacterium | reverse complement strand
CATCCGAGCGTGGAAGACGTTATTGAGCGAAAAACGGGATTCGAACCCGCGACCTCGACCTTGGCAAGGTCGCGCTCTACCAACTGAGCTATTTTCGCATAATTTTTAAAAGAACGTGCAAGACATTGCTGTCATTGCGAGGGCAAATTTACTTATTATCTTGAACAATGCAAGGATTTTTTTTGAAAATATCGAATCGTTTCACAAGGCTTTGACTTCGAATTTTTTAGGTCTGTTATTTCTTAAGCAACATCCTTTTTATTTCGTTCAGCTTCATTAGAGCTTCCACCGGCGTGAGCGTATTAATGTCGAGGCTCAAGATTTCGTCCTTGATTTCTTCCAACAACGGATCGTCGAGATTAAAAATACTCAATTGCATTTCATCCTTTATTCTTTTTACGCCTTGCAAAGCATCTGAAGAATGATCCTTTTCCAATTGCTTCAAAAGTTTCTTCGCACGCAAAATGACGGTCTGCGGCATTCCGGCCATTTTTGCCACATGGATTCCAAAACTGTGGGCGCTTCCGCCGGCAACGAGCTTTCTGATGAATAAAACCGCATCTGGAAGTTCCTTTACAGAAACATTGTGATTTTTGATTCGAGGCAAACTCTCGGACATTTCGTTGAGTTCGTGGTAATGTGTTGCAAAAAGCGTTTTGGGTGCAGCCGGATGTTCGTGAAGATATTCTGCAATTGCCCACGCTATCGAAATTCCATCATAAGTACTTGTCCCGCGACCAATCTCGTCGAGAATGACCAAACTTCTGCCGCTGATATTATTCAAGATCGAAGCCGTTTCATTCATCTCGACCATAAATGTCGATTCGCCCATACTGATATTGTCCGATGCGCCGACACGCGTGAATATTTTATCAACAATTCCCATTCTAACAGATTCTGCCGGCACAAAACTGCCCATTTGCGCAAGCAGAACAATCAATGCGGTTTGTCTCAAAATCGCAGATTTACCCGACATGTTCGGCCCTGTAATCATTACAATTTGCTGGTTTTCGCGATCTAAAAAAACATCATTTGCTATGTATGGCAAACCTACGGGCAATTGTTTTTCTATAACCGGATGTCGCCCATCCTTAATTTCCAGATCAAAACTTTCGTCAATTTCGGGGCAAACGTATTTATTTTCAATCGCCAATTGTGCAAATGAACACAGACAATCAATTTGCGCCACAAGCTGCGCATTGAGCTGAACAGGTTTTATATAAGTGGAAATCCATTGCACAAGTTGATCAAAGATTTCTGACTCCAGCTTGGCAATTTTTTCTTCAGCGCCCAAAATTTTAGATTCGTAAACCTTTAATTCCTCGGTAATATATCTTTCTGCGTTGACCAAGGTTTGCTTTCTTGTCCAACTTTCCGGAACTTTATCTTTATGAGAATTCCGAACTTCTATATAATAACCGAATACGTTGTTGAATGAAATTTTCAATGAGGAAATTCCAGTTGCTGAAGATTCTCGTTTTTCGATTCCGTCAAGAAAATCTTTCCCAGAAGATGAAATATCACGAAGTTCGTCGAGTTCTGAATTTATGCCCTTTGCGATCGCGTTGCCCTTTGAAATGCTTACCGGCGCTTGCGGATTGAGTGTAGTCTCGATTTTCTGTCGCAACAATTCACAGGTATTTATGCTGTCGCCAATGATTCGCATGGACTCATTAGCACTTTCGAGCGCCATCTTTTTAATTGGAATCATCGCATCGAGTGATTCCTTTAAATAAACGATTTCACGCGGCGAAACTTTCGCGGCAGCGACCTTTGAAATTAGCCTTTCAAGATCTGAAATCTGCTTTACCTGCGATTGAATTCCTTTGAGCACGGACGGACTTTCGATCAAATACGAAACAACTTGATGTCGCTGGCGGATTTTCATAGCATCCTTTAGCGGAAGCGCCAACCATCTTTTGAGCAATCTTCCGCCCATTGGCGAAAGCGTTCTATCAATGACGTCGAGCAAAGTCACCGCGTTCGGGTTATAGCTGTGGTAAAGTTCGAGGTTGCGAATCGTAAATCTGTCCATCCAAACGTAACTGTCCTCGGCAATTCTCTGTATCGAAGTTATGTGCTGAATCCGGTTGTGCTGTGTTTCTGATAAATAATGCAAAACCGCACCGGCAGCAATTATTCCTTCCGAAAGTTCTTCAACGCCAAAACCTTTTAGGGAAACCGTACCAAAATGTTT
>JBBSUW010000189.1:0-2247 GCA_038234025.1 Flavobacteriales bacterium | reverse complement strand
TCGTTGCTTTCTGATTGAATTCAAAAGCGTAAACGAGTCCGCAGACCAACATTACCGGAAAAACATACTTACTGTTGATATAAGGCGTTCTAAATTTTCCGCGTGGAATATCGGGCTTGTTCTGCAATACTAAAACTCCTGCACAAACCAGTACAAATGCAAACAATGTTCCGATGCTACAAAGGTCTGTAACCAAAGTCAGGTTAAGGAAAAGCGCAGGAACGGCAACTACAAATCCTGTAACGATTGTTGCAAATGATGGCGTCTTAAATTTCGGGTGAACGCGTGAAAACTGTTTTGGCAAAAGACCATCACGGCTCATGCTCATCCAAATACGAGGTTGGCCCATTTGAAAAACCAGCAATACGCTCGCCATCGCAATCACGGCGCTTACGGCAATGATGCCTGACATCCATTTCAGATTTAATTTTGTAAACACGAAAGCCAGAGGATCGCCTACGTTGAGTTCGCTATAATTCACCATTCCAGTGAGAACGAGTGCGATTATAACATATAAAACCGTACAGATTATAATTGCCCACATCATACCGCGTGGTAAATCTCGCTGCGGATTTTTGCATTCTTCGGCAGTTGTGCTGATTGCGTCAAAACCGATATAGGCAAAGAAAACGGCAGAAACTCCTTTGAGAACTCCGCCCACTCCATTCGGTGCAAATGGATCCCAATTATCCGTATCGACATAGAAAACACCTACTGCAATGACCAAAAGTATAATACAAAGTTTGACCACAACCATCATATTGGCAGCGTTTCGAGATTCCTTCATTCCACGATAAACCAATGCGGTGATCAATATAATAATAAAGAGCGCTGGCAAATCTGCAACAATGTGCAACGGTCCGAGCGTGGGCGAAGTTGTCCAAGCGGTGTAAGCCATTCTGAGTCCGCCGTCAAGATTTTCAAAAGATTTCCCTCCATTCATAAGAGCAGTTGCATCTTTGAATCCATTAGACGCAGTCAAATAATCCATCTGAACCCATTGCGGAAGTTTTATTCCGCCGCTTTCGAGCAAACCAGTAAAGTAATCGCTCCACGAAATGGCAACGGTTATATTCCCAATCGCATATTCCATAATAAGCGCCCAACCGATAATCCAAGCCATAATTTCGCCAAAAGCAACGTAACTATAAGTGTACGCACTTCCAGAAACGGGCACCATTGAGGCAAATTCGGCGTAAGCAAAAGCTGCAAAACTACATGCCATCGCCGTAAAAAGGAAGAGAAAAATAACCGCAGGTCCACCGTCAAAACTTGCCTTCCCGATGGTCGAAAATATCCCGGCACCAATGATCGCCGCAATTCCAAATGCTGCAAGATCTTTAGTGGTCAGGGTTTTAGCCAACGCTTCGTGACCATCGGACTCGTTGCGCTTCACTTGGTTCAATATATCCTCAACGGTTTTTTTTCGGAAAAGACTACTCATGTTGCTCTCGGGGTTTTGAAGTTGTGCGTGGCTTTCGCCAAAGCGAACAAATATATAAAACGAAATGTTAAAGTTGAAATTGGAGTCCAAATGTTGGCATTCCTATTCTGCAGTACAAAATTTAAACTATATAGATAGTAAATAATTGAAAGTCAGACTTGCTTTTCATTATTAAAAAATCAGTATAGCGTAAAACTATCATAAAATAAATTTATATAATGATTTTCGATAGCAGAAAGTTGATGTTGTGGTTACTTTTGTATCAGAAATAATAATTTAAAACAAAATATATGTCTTTAGTTGGAAAAAAATTCCCAAACATCAATGTTGACGCGATCTCAGAAATGGGCGACAACATGAAAATTAATATTTTTGAAGAAGCTGTAAATCATAACAAGAAAGTATTGCTTTTTTGGTATCCAAAGGATTTTACATTCGTTTGCCCAACTGAATTGCACGCATTTCAAGCAGCACTTCCGGAATTTCAAAAAAGAAACACAATCGTTATCGGCGCATCTTGCGATACAAATGAAGTTCACTTCGCTTGGTTGAACACACCAAAAGATAACGGAGGAATTGAAGGAGTAACTTATCCGATCTTGGCAGATACCAATAGAAATCTTTCAAATATTCTTGGAATTCTTGATATCGATTCTACAACATATAATGAGGACACGGATTCAGTGATGATCGAAGGTTCTAATGTAACTTTCCGCGCAACCTATTTAATTGACGAAGAAGGAAAAATCTTTCACGAAAGTGTAAATGATATGCCGCTTGGAAGAAATGTTGCCGAATACCTA
>JBBSUW010000188.1:0-2282 GCA_038234025.1 Flavobacteriales bacterium | reverse complement strand
ATCCATCGAAAAAAAAGCTGTTGTTGAGGAATTCGTAACGGGAGATGAGGTCAGCGTCGAGTGCATTTCGTGGCAAGGAAAACATTATTTGTTGGCCATAACCGATAAAGTCACAACGGGCGAACCATATTTTGTCGAACTTGAGCATCACCAGCCATCGATTTTGTCAGAAGATATTCTACAAAAAATCGAACGGGAAACCTATAAAGCGTTGAACGCGCTGGAGATAAAATTCGGCGCAAGCCACGCCGAATTCAAGATCGATACGACAGGAAAAGTATTTGCCATTGAGGTTGGCGCGAGAATGGGCGGCGATTTCATTGGTTCGCATCTTGTTGAACTTTCAACCGGCTATGATTTCCTGAAAGCGGTGATCGATGTTGCCTTGAGCCAATTTGAACCACCAAAAGTTGCGCAAAGTGCGCATTCTGGCGTTTACTTTTTGTGCAAGGAATCCCAGCATTTGGAAAAATACTTTTTGCAAGAAAACGACTTTGATTTCGAAAAAAAGAGGCTCAAGCAAGAATTGAAAAACATAACCAACAGCAACGATCGCTCGGGGTATATGATATATCGCCATTCTCAAAAAGTAAATTTGCCATGAAATTATCCGTCGTTTCAACATTGTATAAATCAAAGCGGTTTCTTGAGCGTTTTCTTACAGAAATCACCCGAGTAATCGCTGTGCTCGATATTGACGAGTTTGAGTTGATTTTTGTAAATGACGGCTCACCTGACGATTCGCTTTCGTTTTTGCTGGAAAAGAAAAACGAAATTCCGCAGATTAAAATCATAGACCTTTCACGAAATTTTGGTCATCACTATGCTATGCAGGCCGGTTTGCAGCACGCTGGAGGCGATTTTGTTTTTTTGATAGACAACGATCTTGAAACCCCGCCAGATTTTTTGATCAAATGTTTTGAATTGATGGACCAGCGACCGGAAACAGATGTTGTGTACGGATATCAGGAAACGCGCAAAGGCAAGATCACCGAGAGCGTGGGCGGAAAAATATTTTGGTGGGCAATCGACAAAGTTTCTGACGTGAAAATCCCAAAGAATATTCTTACCGAAAGATTGATGAAGCAGGAATATGTTCAAAATCTCTTAAAACTTGGCGATGCAAATTTATTTTTGGGCGGAATGTTCTACTGGGCAGGTTTCGATCAAGTTGGTATTCCTGTGGAGAAGGGCGTTCGCGAAGGACAAAGTACATATAGTACCAAAAAACGATTGGAGTTAATGATCCAAGCAGTTACCTCTTTCTCAGGAAAACCCCTAGAATATTTGTTCTATACCGGCCTTTTGATCACCTTTGGAAGCCTTGTTTCAATTTTGTACTTCGTGGTTCAGAAAATAATCTACGGCGAAGCGCTTCAATTGGGTTGGACTTCGGTTATCGTGCTAAATGTATTGATATTAGGAATAATTTCTACCTTTTTGGGTCTTATAGGAATTTATATATACAAAATCTTCAAACAGGTTCAGAATCGCCCGAATGCAATCATCCGAAAAATTTACAAGTGATGAAAAAAACACTTGCAATCATTGGCGCCGGACATTTGGGAAAACAGATCGCACATTATGCGATTTCGGACAAGCATTATGACAACGTTGTTTTTTTTGATGATGTCTCGGTCGAAAAATCCAGCGATGGATATGAAATTTTGGGAACCTCGGACGCAATTGAAATTGAATTCAAAAACAAATCCTTTGACAAACTGATTATCGGGATCGGATACAAACACCTATTGGTTCGAAAAAAACTATTTGAAAGGTTTGATGGCAAGGTTCCGTTCGGAAAAATTGTTCATTCAACGGTTTGGCAAGACCGCACAGCCGAAATAAAACCGGGTTGCGTTGTTTATCCCGGATGTGTTATCGATGCACGTTCGGTTGTTTCAGAAAACACTATTCTAAACTTAGCTTGCACGATTGCTCACGACACAATCGTTGGGAAGCACTGCTTTCTATCGCCGCGCGTGGCGCTTGCAGGTTTTATCAATATTGGAGATAGCTGCAATTTGGGCATCAACTCGACCGTGATCGACAATATTACAATAACACATCAGACACAACTTGGCGCCGGCACTGTTGTTACAAAAAATATTCATAATAGCGGTCTATTTGTAGGGAATCCGCATAAATTTGTAAGATAAAAATATATGATCCCATTCAACAAACCCCATCTCACGGGAAAAGAAACCCATTATATCTACGACGCTGTTGGTACCGGAAAAATTTCGGGAAACGGAAAATACACCCAGCTCTGCCAAGTTTTT
>JBBSUW010000187.1:0-2373 GCA_038234025.1 Flavobacteriales bacterium | reverse complement strand
CAATCCCCAATTCCTTATATTTGCACCTTTAAAACTCAAAAAAGTGATACAGCTTCATGACAAGTCCTTTGTGCCGTTTATCTCGGCGAAGGAAATCGATTTTGCGGTGGCCGAAATGGCACGACAGATCGAGGCGGATTTTTATGACGATGTTCCCGTGTTTATTGGCGTGCTCAACGGCGCTTTTATGGTGGTGGCAGATTTGCTAAAGAAATACAAGCGCCCGTGCGAGGTGAGTTTCCTCAAAATGCAATCTTACGAGGGCACGCAATCCAACAATAATGTGCAGCAGCTGATTGGGCTGAACCAAGATCTTTCTGGCCGCAGCGTGATCGTGATCGAGGATATTGTGGATACCGGAAATACGGTGGAAGCGCTCAAAATTCAATTTAAGGCGATGAACGTGGCGCACTTTAAGATCGCGACGCTTTTCTTCAAGCCCGAAGCTTATAAAAAAGATATCAAAATAGACTACATCGGAATCCGGATTCCGAACAAATTTATCGTGGGCTACGGACTTGACTATGATGGTCTGGGCCGAAACCTGGCGGAAGTTTATCAACTGGACTACACCGAACAATAATTATTGAACGACAATGACCAACCTCATACTTTTTGGAAAACCCGGCGCGGGCAAAGGCACACAGGCCGAATTCCTCAAAAAGAAATACAATCTCGTACACCTTTCTACCGGCGATCTTTTCCGTATGAATCTCAAAGAAAACACGCCGCTGGGCAAACTTGCAAAATCTTTTATGGACGCCGGCGATCTCGTTCCGGACGAAGTGACGATCAAAATGCTGGAAGATGCGGTGGACAGAAATCCACAGGCGAGCGGTTTTTTGTTTGACGGTTTTCCGCGTACAATTGCGCAAGCTGAAGCTTTGGATGCGTTTTTGGAAAGCAAAGGTTGGAAGAATTCAGCGACGATTGGGCTTGACGCCAATGACGATATTCTTGTTGCCCGGATTTTGGAACGCGGTAAAACCAGCGGCAGACCAGATGATCAAGACGAAGTTAAAATCAGAAATCGTTATGACGAATACAATTTGAAGACGGCGCCATTGGTTGATTATTATCAAAAACAGGGCAGATATTCAAGCGTGGACGGCATCGGGACAATCGATGAAATTACAGAGCGGTTGAGCTCGGTTATCGACAAGCTTTGATTGAATAAATATTTTAAAATGTGCAGCTAAATTTTGAACCTCGCTGCACATTTTTTGTTACTTTAGGTTCGCTAATCAATTGTTGCCCACGGGCAAAAGTATGGCCATATTAATTATTTTCTTTTTGATTATCCTCAATGGGGTTTTCTCAATGTCGGAAATCGCGCTGATATCGGCTCGGAAAAATCGCCTTGAAAATTCTGCCAAGAAAGGCAACAAAAGTGCAATCGCGGCTTTGGATCTTGCCAATTCGCCAAATAAATTTCTATCTACAGTTCAGATTGGCATTACGCTGATAGGGATTTTGACCGGTATTTTCTCTGGCGATCAAATTACCACTGATGTGAAGACTTTTGTAATGGGTTTTCCAGCGCTACAACCTTATGCAGATACAATTGCCGTAGGAATTGTAGTGGTAACCTTGACATTTTTCTCATTGGTTTTGGGCGAACTTTTGCCAAAGCGAATTGGACTAAATTATCCTGAAAAGATTGCCAAAACCATGGCTTTGCCAATGAAGTGGATTTCGATCATCACTTGGCCATTTATTTGGTTGCTCACAACTTCGACGGAATTTCTTTTGAAGATCATGATGATCAAACCTTCTGCAGATGGAAAAGTGACCGAAGAGGAAATCAAGGCAATTATCAAAGAAGGAACCGAAGGCGGCGAAGTTCAGGAAATCGAACAGGATATTGTGGAGCGCGTTTTTCACATTGGCGATAGAAAAGTGAATTCGTTGATGACGCACAGAAAAAGCGTTGCATTTTTACCGGTCAACGCCGATAGAAATCAGGTGAACACAATAATGCTCAAGGAATTGCATTCGATTTATCCGGTTTATAAAGACAATCACGATGATATTGTGGGCGTTGTAAACCTCAAAAATATATTCGCACATTTCAGCGAAACCGATTTTAATCTGGGCACAATTATGAGCGAGGCACCATATCTTATGGAGCAGACCACTGCCTATAAAGCGCTGGAGCACTTTAAGATAAGTGGTGTTCATTACGCTTTGGTATCTGATGAATATGGGGTTTTTCAGGGAATTATTACCTTGAACGATATTCTCGAAGCGCTCGTGGGCGATGCTGCGGATTTTTATAAAGAAGATTTCCAGTTGGTTTCAAGGGAAGATGGCACTTGGTTGGTCGATGGACATTACTCGCTGCACGACTTCCTGACGTTTTTTGAACTCGAT
>JBBSUW010000186.1:0-2407 GCA_038234025.1 Flavobacteriales bacterium | reverse complement strand
TTCAGAAACTATTTTTGCGAGCATTTCCCGCGCGTCGTCATAAAGATTTGTGGCTTGTTCGCCCACAACTTCATCGGTCAAGATTTCTGGAAACCTTCCGTAAAGTTCCCACGAACTGAAAAATGGCGTCCAATCTATAAATTCGATAAGCTCACTTAAATCAACAGAAGTGGTTTTCACACCCAAAAAATTCGGCTTTGTGATTTGCTGGTTTTCCCAATCAACCTTAAATTTATTTTCACGCGCTTTCTCGATTGTAAGCGATTTTTTTTCGCGCGCGCGAGAAAGATAAGATTCGCGAAGCGTGATATATTCATCTTTTGTCTTTTGCAAAAACTCTTGATTGTTGGATTGCAAAAGTTTTGAAGCCACGCCAACAGCGCGAGACGCATCATTAACGTGAACGATTGGCCCAGAATATTCATTCGAAATCTTCACTGCCGTATGCGCTCTCGAAGTCGTTGCGCCGCCAATCAGCAAAGGAAATTTCAGGTTTTGACGCTCGAGTTCTTTGGCAACATAAACCATTTCGTCCAGCGATGGCGTGATCAAACCGCTCAACCCAATGATGTCAACATTTTGCTCGATTGCCGTTTGTATTATTTTTTCGGGCGGAACCATCACGCCGAGGTCGATGATCTCAAAATTGTTGCACGACAAAACCACAGCCACAATATTCTTACCGATATCGTGGACGTCGCCTTTGACGGTTGCCATCAGGATTTTTCCAGCGGAAGTTCTTTTGCCCTGTTTCTGCGCCAAGATAAACGGCATCAAATACGCAACGGCTTTCTTCATCACCCGCGCCGATTTGACAACTTGCGGCAAGAACATTTTTCCGCTGCCAAAAAGGTCGCCGACAACATTCATTCCTGCCATCAAATTTATTTCAATTACCTCAATTGCCGCGGTAGATTCCAATCTGGCTTCCTCGACATCAGTTTCTATAAATTCATCAATTCCTTTTACCAAAGCGTGCGTAATCCTATCCTGAATTGTTCCGCTGCGCCATTCGGCAAGTTGTTTTTCTTGGATTGCGCTGACACCTTTGTATTTTTCTGCCAAAGTCAAAAGCCTTTCTGTGGCGTCTTCGCGACGGTTTAGCAAAACATCTTCAACGTGGATTTTCAGTTCCGGATCAATGGTGTCGTAAATCTCGAGCATTTCTGGATTGACGATTCCCATTGTCATTCCGTTCTGAATTGCGTGATACAGAAACGCCGAATGCATTGCCTCGCGAACCTTGTCGTTTCCACGAAAAGAAAAAGAAACGTTGCTCACACCGCCGGAAACATTGGCATACGGAAGGTTCTCGCGAATCCATTTTGTGGCGCGGAAAAAGTCGATCGCATTTTCTCGATGCTCATCCATTCCGGTAGCGACAGGGAAAATATTTGGATCGAAAATGATATCTTCGGCGGGAAATTTTACGTCGTTTACCAAAATATCATAACTGCGTTTGCAGATTTCGATGCGTCGCTCATAATTGTCGGCCTGACCATTTTCGTCAAATGCCATAACGACCACAGCTGCGCCATATCTACGGATTTTCTTGGCTTGAGCGATAAAATTTGCCTCGCCTTCTTTTAGTGAAATTGAATTTACGATTGCTTTTCCCTGCACAACTTTGAGTCCGGCTTCGATGATTTCCCACTTAGAACTGTCGATCATAATTGGAACTCTCGCAATGTCCGGTTCTGCGGCGATAAGATTGAGGAAAGTTGTCATTGCGTGAACGCCGTCGAGCATTCCTTCGTCCATATTAATGTCAATAATCTGCGCGCCGCCATCAACTTGTTGCCGCGCGACATCAAGCGCCTCAGCATATTTTTCTTCTTTTATGAGGCGTAGGAACTTTCTCGAACCTGTGACATTTGTGCGTTCTCCAACATTTACAAAAAGTGTTTCGGGAGTAACGATGAGCGGTTCAAGACCTGAAAGCTTGAGGTATTTTGGTTGTGAAATTGTTTCAGACATTTACTTTGAGGTTTCTTGGCGAATAATTTGCGGCAACTTCGGCGATCAATTTTATGTGTTCGGGCGTTGTGCCGCAGCAACCGCCGATGATGTTGACGAGATTTTCGTCGAGATATTCTTTGATAAGATCTTTCATTTGCTCTGGCGATTGATCGTACTCGCCAAAAGCGTTTGGCAAACCGGCGTTTGGATGTGCGGAAATATTCAAAAGCGTTTCTCGTCCCAATCTTTTAAGGAATGGTTTGAGCTGTTCGGCTCCGAGCGCGCAATTAAAACCAACAGATAACAATGGAATATGTGAAATTGAAATAAGGAATGCTTCTACGGTTTGCCCAGAAAGTGTGCGCCCAGAAGCGTCGGTTATTGTTCCGGAAAGCATCACGGGAAAATCGATGTTTCTTTCTTCTTTTATTTCTTCAATGGCATAAAG
>JBBSUW010000185.1:0-2410 GCA_038234025.1 Flavobacteriales bacterium | reverse complement strand
GCCATTAAACCTTGCGATGCTGCTTCTTCATAACCAGTTGTTCCGTTTATTTGACCAGCGAAATATAAGTTATTGATCAATTTCGTTTCAAGCGTATGCGACAATTGCGTTGGTGGGAAATAATCGTATTCAATCGCGTAACCAGGTCTAAAGAATTTTACATTTTCAAAACCGGCCACTGAGCGCAATGCCTTGAACTGAACATCTTCGGGAAGCGATGACGAGAAACCATTTACATAGACCTCAACGGTGTTCCAACCTTCGGGCTCAACAAACAATTGATGCCGTTCCTTATCGGCAAATCGATTGATTTTATCCTCAATGCTTGGGCAATATCTCGGACCAAGACTTTGGATTCGACCATTGAACATTGGCGAACGCTCAAATCCTTCACGCAAAATATCATGAACGACAAGCGAAGTGTAGGTCATGTGACAATCGCGCTGCCTTGTCAACGGCTTCGTAATATCCGAATACGAGAATTTTGAAGGATTGACATCACCGCTTTCGACATTCATTTTGGAGTAATCAAGCGATCGGCCATCAACTCGCGGCGGCGTCCCGGTCTTCATTCTCCCTGAAAAAAATCCGAGACCGACAAGTTGCTCGGTAATTCCAAACGAAGCGCGTTCTCCGGCACGACCACCGCCAAATTGCTTTTCGCCGATATGAATCAATCCGTTGAGGAAAGTTCCATTTGTCAATACAACGGAATCAGCGAAAATCTCAATGCCGAGCGATGTTTTGACGCCAGTAGCTTTTCCGTTCTCGACGATAATTTCCGTAATCATTTCTTGATAGAAATCAACATTCGGCGTTTGCTCCAGCATTTCGCGCCACGTTTCGGCAAATCTCATTCTATCGCTTTGAACGCGTGGCGACCACATTGCCGGCCCTTTCGATTTGTTTAGCATCTTGAATTGAATCGCTGTTTTGTCGGAAACAATCCCAGAATATCCGCCCATTGCATCGATCTCGCGAACGATTTGACCTTTAGCAATGCCGCCCATCGCTGGATTACAAGACATTTGTGCAATATTTTGAAGGTTCATCGTAACCAATAATGTTTTGCATCCAAGGTTCGCGGAAGCTGCAGCGGCCTCGCAACCTGCGTGTCCAGCGCCAACAACAATCACATCATACCTATCTGCAAACATCATTTGTTTTTTTGTTCCACGTGGAACATTTTCATTGCCGCTTCTTCGAGGATTCTCATCTTGGTGGAATCATCTTCAGATTTGTCTTTGTTTCCTATCAAGTGTAAAATGCCGTGCGCCATTACTCTCCGCAATTCTTCATCACGCTCAACGCTAAATTCCTGGGCATTTTCATCAACTCTTATAACAGAAATGAAGATGTCTGCTTGTAGTTTTTTTCCTATCGAATTGTCAAACGTGATAATATCGGTGTAATCATCGTGCTGAAGATAATTTTTGTTGATTTCCAACAAATACGCATCATCACAAAATATATAGCTGATTTCGCCAACCTTAAATCCGGCGTCTATAATAACTTCGGAAATCCAGTTCTTGTAATTTCGTTCGCCGGACAATTTAAAATCACACTCGTAATTGAAGGAAATCATTTCTTGAAATATTGCTGAACTTTCTGGCTGTAAACGGGGCGCAAAGGTAAACTTTGACGGTTTAATATCTCAATGCTGTTAAGATATTGTTGAAGTTGCTCAGGAATCGGCGCGGCGTTGTTCTCAAATTGCTTTTTGTTTGATTCAGCCTCGCGACGTTTTTCCTCGCCTTGCTGCTGCATGGCTTTGTCGAGTTTCAACAATTCGTACTTTAGATTTAAAGCACGTTGAAGCACTTCATTATTAAAACCTTTATTGAGCAATTGCTTTTCGATTTGTTTCATCTGGTCGAGCGCATTTTGTCCAGAACCGCCCATACCATTCTTTTTCAGTTCCTTTTCCAAAGCATCCCGCAATTGCCGCTGCTCTTTATAAATTTCCATAATCGCCTTCGCATTTCCCTCACCATCTTGGCCTTCTCGATCAGAATCGCCATCGCCGCCAGAACCGGAACCGGAATTTCCTTTTCCATCCTGACCTTTGCCGCCAGGTTTCTGACCACCGGGTTTTTCGCCGCCACCTTCACCCGGTTTTTGCCCGGGCTTGTTGCCCTTGGCCATCCCATCCTTCATTTTCTCGCCAAGACCTTCCTGTTTTTTGATGATGTCGGGCAATTGCATATCGCCGCCAGAACCTTCACCTGGCTTGGGTTTTCATCCACTGCCAGATCCAGAAAGAGACATATGCATCGTGGTCAAAATATCACTCAACATATCGGCGAGCTTGTTGGCGGCAGAAGTTGCGTACTGTTGGTGCGAAACGCCTTTTGGGACTTGAGATTCGACCAAACTTTCCAAAGCTTTGTCCACATTGTAATGAACATTG
>JBBSUW010000184.1:0-2432 GCA_038234025.1 Flavobacteriales bacterium | reverse complement strand
TCCTTTTATTTTTGTCTTTTCGGCGAAAATAAAAGACCCACCACGGCGGGCAAGTTCAGCTCTAAGCGTGTTAAAACACCCACATCAAAATTAAAATTTATCTGCTGCCGTAGATTTTGTCGTAGAGGCTTTGGTATTTTTCCTTGACCTGTTTGCGCTTCAGTTTCATTGTGGGAGTGAGTTCGCCACTAGCGGTGCTCCAGGTTTCAGGTGTGAGCTCGAAGCGTTTGATCTGTTCCCAATTGCCGAACTTTTTATTAACCTCGTCAATTTCCTCACCAATTCTGTCGATCACTTCCTGGTTTGCAACCAGACTTTCATTGCTTTTTCCCAGATCAATGTTTTTCTTTTTTGCCCATTGTTTTACAAATTCAAAGTTGGGCTGAATGAAAGCTGCGGGCATTTTTTCGCCTTCGCCAATGACCATTATCTGTTCGATAAATCGGGATTGTTTCATTGCGTTTTCCAATAATTGTGGCGCAACATATTTACCTCCAGAGGTTTTGAACATTTCCTTTTTGCGATCGGTAATTTTTAGAAAACCGTCAGCGTCAATTTCGCCGATATCGCCTGTGTGAAAGTAGCCGTCGATAATTGCTTCGGCAGTTTTTTCGGGATCATTGTAATATCCCATCATGACGTTTGGACCTTTGCAGAGGATTTCGCCATCTGTCGCAATCTTAACTTCGACGTTGTCAATGACTTTTCCGACAGTCCCCACACGAAAACCGTGATTTCGCATATCATTCACCGCGATTACGGGCGACGTTTCTGTGAGTCCGTAACCTTCCATAACCGGAATTCCAGCTGCGGCAAATATTCTCGAAAGTCGTGGCTGAAGTGCCGCACTGCCCGAAACCATAAGATCGAGATTGCCACCAAGTCCTTCTTTCCACTTGCTGAAAATAAGTTTGCGCGCAATTGAAAGTTGGAATTCATACCAAGCGCCATTTTCTTTATATGGCTTGAATTTAAGCCCAAGATCGATTGCCCAGAAAAATAATGCTTTCTTAATGCCGGAAAGATCGCTGCCCTTTGCATAAATGCTTTCATAAACTTTTTCGAGCAAGCGTGGTACGACCGTCATAACGTGCGGCTTTGTTTCCTTCAGATTGTCGCTTAATTTATCGATCGATTCTGCAAAGTAAATGCCGACACCATAATATTGATAGAGATATGTAACCATTCGCTCAAAAATGTGGCAAATAGGCAAGAAGCTCAATGCCTTTGTTTGGCCTACAAGAAATGGAATTCGCTTTTCGCTACCGAGAACATTGGAAACAATATTTTGGTGCGACAGCATTACTCCTTTTGGTCTTCCGGTCGTTCCTGAGGTATAAATTATGGTGGCAAGATCTGTTTCGACGATAACGTCCATCCGAGATTTCACTTCATTCTGATTCGATTCATCGGTGCCTGCTTCAAGGATTTTGTTCCAGTTTTGGCAATTTTGGATTTCTTCAAAACAGAAAATCTGCTCAAGTTTCGGAACATTTACCTTGATGGCGTTTACTTTTTCAAGAACTCCTTCGTCTGAAACGATGCAGAATTTAGCACCGGAATGATTGAGGATGTATTCATAATCTTCCTGTGAGATCGTGGGATAAATGGGAACATTTTGCGCTCCCGTTTGCAAAATCCCCATATCGCAAATGTGCCATTCAGATCTGTTGGTGCTTGAAATTACCGCGATTTTATCATTGACAGAAATTCCCATTCGCAAGAGGCCGCGCGAGATTGCGTTGGCCTTGGCGACATAATCATCTGTGGAAGTCTTGATCCATTTTCCATCTTTTTTGGTCACGAGGGCATCATCAATATTGTGGTCGCGTTGCTGGTGGTATAAGAAATCAAAAAGGCGGGTGATCTTGGTCATCGTGCAATTTTTATGCAAAATACAAAAACGGGCGATAGATCGCCCGTTTTTGTACAATTCAACCTGGGATAATTGCTATTTAAGGCAATTTATGAAGCACCATGTTAAGAGGTACGATAAAACCAGTAACATCAGTTTCAGTTCCATCCGGGCAATAATCAGTATAGCCACGAGGCAGGATTTCATTTTCCCATGTTAGAATCGGCACACCACCTCCATCAATTGAATGAGTAAGCGTCAGTTCACCTCGTCGTGTTTTGAGGCAAGATGTAAAGGATGGCTCATAGTAGGAAAAAATTAACTTTGACGGGTTTACTGTTATAAAGCTATCAACATTACTTAATTCTGTACCGTAATTACTAAACACAACTGATCCATCGACCTTATATTCATAATGAGATTGAATAATATCCTCCCATTGTTTTTCTTGCGAAGGAATGCGCACATGTTCTGTTTTAAAAAAGGTAATTCTGAACGATTGAGAACCATTTGTATATTGCCATGTCCCCAAAAACTTATTGAATATATTGTCGACATCCTTAAAGTAAGTACAGGG
>JBBSUW010000183.1:0-2680 GCA_038234025.1 Flavobacteriales bacterium | reverse complement strand
TAAAAACTGGCGAAGCGCGGATTTTAAACAAAACATTGGAACTGTCCGCACTTAATAAAGAAGGTACGGAGTTTCCGATATCGCTCACGGTCTCGCAGGCAACGGCGCAGGAGGGAAATAAATTATTTATCGCCTTTCTAAGGAACATCACCCTCGAAAAACAGAACAAGGAGGAATTGATTCTTAAATCCGAGCAATTAGAAGCCGTGAACCAATCCCTTGAACTAAAAAACAGCGAACTGGTGAACATCAATGCCGAGCTTACCTCTTTCACCTATGTTGCAAGCCACGACCTGCAGGAACCCTTGCGGAAAATTCAGATTTTCGGCAAACACCTTCGCGAAACAGAAAAGTTCTCGGACAAAGCGCTGGATTATATCAACCGCATCGTGTCATCGGGAGAGCGAATGCAGAACCTCATAATTTCGTTGATCGATTTTTCACGTACCAATGCAGCCGACCTGCTGTTTGAAACATGCGACCTGAACGTGATCGCAGAAGAATCAATAAACGATCTACAGTTGAACATCGATGAAAAACAAGCGGTGATAAACTATGATCCTCTTCCAACAATCTCTGGTGTGCGCGTCCAACTTTCGCAACTGTTCACAAACTTGATCGAAAACGCCATCAAATACAGCCGGCCCGGCGTAAAGCCGCAAATCACTATTAGCCGCTCAACTGTTGACGGAAAGGAAATCGATATCCCTGGCGTCAACAAACTCACACAATACCACTGCATAGCAATCGCGGACAATGGAATTGGTTTTGAAAAAGCTTACGAAACTAAAATCTTTGAACTTTTTCAGCGGCTTCACCACAAGCATGAATATTCTGGAACCGGTATCGGCCTGTCCATCGTCAAGAAAATCGTGACCAATCACAACGGTTTTATCACCGCAAAGGGCACGCCTGACGTAGGTTCAACATTCTTTATATATCTACCAATCGCTTAATCGAGAGTGCCTCTCGCACGATCGGTCAAAATGTCGTTGCATAAAATTATTTGACCGATGTTTCCGGCTATTTGTTATATTTGGTTCCTCAATGGATTACAGATGAAAAAGTTGGCGATTGTTATTTTGTTTTTGACGGCGCAAGCAAGTTTTGCGCAAAAATCTGCCGACGAGCGCGTGTGGCGAACCACGGAGGTGGACCAAAAACCACAGCTCGATGGCGGAATGTACTCGCTTTCGGCGTTTATCCTCAACAACTTCAAGTTTCCTGAAATCGCCAACAAAAAGATAAAGATCTTTGCAAGCTTTATCGTCGAGAAGAATGGAACGATGACCGACGTGAAAACCTATTACTTGGCGATGAACGATCTGGAGCCGACCGCCGGTATCGAAATCGAGACGACCGCTGATAAAGACCGCGCCGAAAAAGTTTCCGAGGCGATGAAGGCTGAAACGCTGCGCGTGCTGACGGCCTTCAAGGAAAGATGGACACCGGCCAAAAAGGGCGGAATGGACGTGCGCTGCATTTATAATTATCCCATCAGTTTTAATGTGGAATAAGAAGTCGGAAAGTTGAAAGTTTCAATTCTACGGTTAAAGGTCTTTGGCAATTAACACATAATTTTAATTTGGCATTAAAAACACTTTTATGAAGCGAACTTTACTTTTAATTATTTTGTTTTATTGCTTTAATGGTTTCTCGCAAAATTATAGATTCTTTCAGGTTTCAAATTATCTGTACAAATTGCATTATAACAACAAAAATTTTGAACACGACGAAGTTTTGTATTCAAATCCGGATGACGCTTCCTATTATATGAATCTTGCTCGTCTTAGCAGTGGATTAAGAGCTGTTATTCAAGATTTCAGGTCAGAGAAAAGATATTATTTCAATGTGTCTGAATCAACCGTTGGCGATGAAGTTGTGCTCGAATTTAAATTTGAAAAGTCAGATGATATTAAGAATTATTATATCAAATCTGTGTATGATTACATACCGATTGCCGAGGACAGTTTGCACAACACTGGACGAATCACTCGCACTGGCAAAATTTCTGGCGGCAAGAAAATCAAGTTGGAATGTCTTGTCACATTGGAAAAGACGGGGCAAAATCTATTTCCTTTTTTTATGCTCAATGATTGGGATCCAGGTGGCTCACTTGCGCCCGAGAACAATTTGCCGCAAGGAACTGTCACTCACATAAAAATATTGAACTTAGGGCACGAGGCTTATTTGGACTTGGTTGGTACAAAAAAAGTAGGTTTTGCAGTAAGAATTCCGGAATAAAATTTCATTGTCACTTAAAATTACAAGTTTATTATGAGGAATATTTGCACACTTTTACTCTTGATTATGTTTTCGGCAGGTTTCTCGCAAAGCTATAAATTCAATTTGTTGACCAATTATATTTATTCTTCGGTGGTTAACAAAAAAAAATCTACAGGCGACAATATAATTTACAGTTATTCCACCGACCCAACATATTTTATGGAGCTTCAAAAAAAGCAAGGAGCGGTAATGGCATATTTATGGGATTTCAAGACCAATAAAATTCATCGGTTCGAGGTATCAGTTATTGGTAAAGGCGAGGATTCGAGCTTGAACTTTAGTTTTTTGTATACGTCTGATGTCAGAAGTGACTATACAGAAAGTTGCTATGATTATAGACAAATAGCAGAAGATAGCGTGCAGAAATCTGTTATTATTACCCGCTACGATGACG
>JBBSUW010000182.1:0-2798 GCA_038234025.1 Flavobacteriales bacterium | reverse complement strand
GCGAGAGCTGCTTCTGTAAAGAAGGACAAGAAAGGGAAAGTAATTTCGTCAACCCCCGCCGGTGTTCCAGCTGGAAGACAATTGGACCCACAGTATATCAATAAAAGAGAACTTTCGGCTTACGATGTCACAGACTACAAAATAAAGGGTTACTGGTATTTCGACAAACGCCAAGGCGAGCTCAAATACAGATTGCTCGGAATTTGTCCAATGGCTCCCGAAGCAAGAGAAATAGGTGCTGAGAATCCCGATTATATCGAACTGTTTTGGGTCTATTTTCCCGCGGCACGAGATATTCTTCACGAAGCTAAAGCTTTCAACGATCGAAACTCTGCGATGCCATTCTCGTTTGATCATATGCTGAACTCTCGCAGGTTCAACGGCGTGATATACAAAGAAGAAAACGTTTTCGGAGACCGGGAGATTTCGCAATATATGAAAGAGAACTCTCAGAATCAGTTGCTTGAATCCGAAAGGGTAAAAGATAAGATTCGTGATTTTGAATCTGATATGTGGAATTACTAGAGCCGCATAAAACTTAAAATGAAACTCCCGCTCGTCGGGAGTTTTTTATTTACCATGATAGAATTTATTATTGTTGGTGGTGGTCTGGCCGGAATTGCTTTTGCCGATGTCCTCGAGCGCGAAGGCAAAATGTATAAAATCATTGACAATCATTCACAACAGTCTTCAAAAGTTGCTGCCGGTATTTACAATCCAGTAATGTTGAAGAGACTTGCGCCAATCGATACAGCGCCCGAGCAACTGGTGGCGATGCATCGCTTCTATGACCGAATCGAAAACCGTCTTGACCACAAATTTCTGTTTCCAAAACAAATTTTCAGGCGGTTGTCATCCGTTGAGGAATCCAATAATTGGTTTGCCCGCTCAGACAACCCAGATCTTTCCGCTTTTATGAGTGGAAATATTCTTCCGAACGAATTCGAAAAAGTTTCTGTTGAATTTGGTTTTGGTATCATCAATTCCACAGGTTATGTCGATACTGAAAAACTTTTGCGAGAGCACAAAAATTATTTGATTGGTTCGGGTAAAGGAATTTTTGAAGATTTTGAATACGACAATTTCAACTATTCACACGAAAATGTCCAATATAAAGATCTTGTCGCAAAGCATATTGTTTTTTGCGAAGGTTTTGGACTTAAAAACAACCCGCTGTTCAACTATCTTCCTTTGGACGGGACCAAGGGCGAGTTGCTGATTGTTGAATCGCAGGATTTGGATATTGACGTCATCATTAGCGCTGGCATTTTTATAATTCCTTTGGGAAATAATATTTTCAAGGTCGGCGCGACCTACAATTGGCGCGACAAATCAGTAGAAATCACAGAGCATGGCAGGATCGAACTGACTGAAAAGCTTGAAAGTTTGATTGATTGCGACTTCAAAATATTGGAGCATTTGGCAGCAATTAGACCTACGGTAAAGGACAGAAAACCGTTGGTGGGAACGCATCCAAACTACAACAACTGCCATATTTTGAATGGTCTTGGATCGCGAGGTGTCATGCTCGCGCCTTTGTACGCCCAGAAACTTTATGATTCAATTGAAAACCGAATCCCGCTTCCAAAATCAATCGACATTGTCCGATTCAGCAGTCGCCATTAATATTTTTGTCAAAGCTTATGAACATATTGATGTAGATATTTCGCGATAGCCGAAGCACAATGGGCATAAGAACGATTAGAGCAACAATTATCGCGACAAATGAATCGCGAATCACGGCATTGAAAATGGAATGCGAAATGATGAACACAACAATTCCCAAGGCCACATTCAACCCATAGCTTACATACATCGCGCCATAAAAAAACGACGGCTCTATGCTGTACTTGAAACCACAGCTGGCGCAATTCTCGTGCATTTTTAGTGTTTCCGAAAGATTGAATGGATTTTTTCCCACATACATCGACTTGCATTGGCAACGCGGGCAAGTTCCTGTTAAAATGCTATAAACTCTGCTTCCTTTTTTTAACATTTGCAAAAAATTTGTCATTGGCCTTTCTGCTAAATTACAAAACGCATTTTTTCAAATCAAAGTTTCATGCTCAATATCCACAACCTTTCAGTATCATTTGGCGGCACATATCTTTTTGAAGAAGTAACCTTTCGTTTGGGCTCGGGCGATCGAGTTGGTCTAGTGGGAAAGAACGGCGCTGGGAAATCGACGATGCTCAAGATTTTGGCAAAAGATTTTGCCCCGGACTCAGGAAGTATCGCGACAGAAAAGGAAGTGAAAATCGGTTTTTTGCGCCAGGATATCGACTTTGAGCAAGGACGAACGATTCTGGAAGAAGCCTATCAAGCTTTCGTAGAAATCCAAATAGTTGAGCGAAAGCTTGGAGAAATCAACGAACAGTTGGCGACCCGCACCGATTATGAGAGCGATGGTTACTCCTTGTTGATCGAGGACTTGGGCGATTGCACGCATCGATATGAAATCTTGGGCGGGTATAATTATGTGGGAGAGACCGAAAAAATTCTTTTGGGACTTGGCTTCAAACGAGAGGATTTTGAAAACCAAACCGAAACATTTTCTGGTGGTTGGCGAATGAGGATCGAATTGGCGAAACTGCTTTTGCAGTCAAATGATATTCTGCTTCTGGATGAGCCAACAAACCACCTGGACATCGAGAGCATCATTTGGCTCGAAAGTTTCCTTCGCTCATTCCCGGGGGTTGTCGTTATAGTTTCGCATGATAAAATGTTTCTTGACAACGTGACAAACCGAACCATAGAGATTTCGCTGGGCAAAGCTTACGATTTCAACAAACCTTACT
>JBBSUW010000181.1:0-2800 GCA_038234025.1 Flavobacteriales bacterium | reverse complement strand
TTATCGTTTTGATGATTTTCGTCGCCCGATATCTTTCCAAAAAACACGAAACCCCGATCACGCTCAAGAATTCCCTGATCGAACTTTGGTTGCCGGTTTTTATCACGCTGGGCTTTATTTTGCCATCCAATTTTTCGACTGCAGCATTAATGTTTGCAATGGTTATCATGTTGGTTTTTGTGGGCCAATATCCATTGAAATATATCGCAACGATCATTGGCGTTGGCTTTGCAGGTTTGATGCTTTTCGTTTTGATCGGCAATGCTTTTCCAGATGCCAAATTCTTCAACCGCGTTCATACTTGGGAAAGCCGTTTGGCAAATTTTACCACAGACAAACCCGATGAAGATGATTATCAAATTGAAAAAGCAAAGATCGCAATCGCTTCCGGCGGAATACAAGGTCTCGGTCCTGGCAAAAGCGTTCAGAAAAACTTTTTGCCACAGTCATCGTCAGATTTCATTTTCGCCATTATCGTTGAAGAATACGGTTTGCTGGGCGGACTTTTGGTAATGTCGCTTTATCTATTGCTGTTTTTCAGGTTTGTGGTCGCGGCACACAAGGCAAATTCGCTCTTTGGCAAACTCGTTGTCGTCGGGGTTGGTTTCCCGATAGTTTTTCAGGCATTGATCAATATGGCGGTCGCCGTTGAACTTTTGCCGGTAACAGGACAAACATTGCCGCTCATTTCAAGTGGGGGAAGTTCAATTTGGATGACTTGCATTGCACTCGGAATCATTATTGGTGTGACCAAAAAAGAAGAAGAAATAAAAGAAGAACTCGATGATAAACAACGCCGTGAAGATACTTTGCAGCGACTCATTGACCAACAAATTAAACGCGAGGAGGCGGCAGAAGAAATTTTGCGCAATCGCGAGAATGAAGAATTTGAACCGGCAGGAAATCCTATGAACGCCGTAATCGGAAAAGCATAAATGACACAACCACGATTCATATTGAGCGGCGGAGGCACTGGCGGACACATTTATCCGGCCATTGCGATCGCGAATGAATTGCGGTCTCGGTTTCCAGAATGCGCCATACTTTTTGTGGGCGCTTCAGACAAAATGGAAATGCAGAAAGTGCCACAGGCCGGTTATGATATCAAAGGTCTTTGGATCGCAGGTTTACAAAGAAAACTGACCTTGAGCAACTCGCTTTTCCCTTTGAAATTGATGTCAAGTATGGTTAAAGCGCTGGATATCGTTAGAAAATTCAAGCCAGACGTCGTGATTGGAACCGGTGGTTTTGCGAGCGGTCCATTGTTGCAGATTGCTGCTTTGCGCGGCGTTCCAACATTAGTTCAAGAACAGAATTCTTATCCGGGAATCACAAATAAGATTCTGGGTCGGCGGGCATCAAGAATTTGTGTGGCGTATGAGAACCTCGAGAAGTTCTTCCCTAAGAATAAAACAATCCTTACCGGAAATCCAGTGAGAAAAGATTTGATTTTCGTTGCGGGAAAAAGAAGTGAAGGCAGGGAATTCTTCAAGCTGTTGCCAAGCCGACGAACACTTTTGGTTTTGGGCGGAAGCCTTGGTTCAAGAAGAATAAATGAACTCATTGCTGCCAACCTTGATTTTTTTGACCATGAAAATGTTGAAGTGATTTGGCAATGTGGAAAATTTTATTATGACCAATACAAAGATTTAACAACGTCTAAAAACGTTCATCTTTTTGCATTTATCGACAATATGGATTTGGCATATTCAGCCGCAGACATAATTATTTCGAGAGCTGGCGCGTCATCGGTAAGTGAACTTTGCATCGTTGGAAAACCGACAATTTTTATTCCATCGCCAAATGTTGCAGAAGATCATCAAACAAAAAATGCGCAGGCAATTGTACAGAAAGACGCTGCAATAATGATACGAGAAAGGGAGCTTGACAACTTCACAAATGTATTCTTAGACCTTTTGCGCAGTGAAGAACGTCGAAACGAACTTTCTGAAAATATCAAAAAATTGGCAACGCCAGATTCCACGATCAAAATTGTGGATGAAGTCATAAAAATCGTTCCCGTAAGAAAACAAAAAGAACTCGAATGGATTTAGGCAAGTATAAAAATATCTACTTTATAGGCATCGGCGGTATAGGTATGAGCGCTCTTGCAAGATATTTTGTGCGCATTGGCAAAACCGTTTCGGGCTACGATAAAACACATTCTCAGCTAACGGCAGAACTTGAGGCAGAAGGGATTTCGATAGATTATAACGAAATGTCAAATCTTGAAAGTTTCAGTTCTGAAGATACTTTAATCGTGATAACACCGGCGGTTCCAGATTCTCACCAAGGTTTGAAATATTTTAAAAATCACAATTTCGATATCCATAAAAGATCAGAAGTTCTCGGCGCGATCACTCGAGATTCTTATTGTTTTGCTGTTGCCGGAACACATGGTAAAACAACAACATCGGCGATTTTGGGACATATTCTCCTTGAATGTGGCGAAGATGTAACCGCATTTGTTGGCGGCATTGTAGAAAACTATCACTCTAATATAATCGGTAGCGGAACAAGGGTTTCTGTGGTCGAAGCTGATGAATTTGATCGTTCATTTCTGAGATTATTTCCAGATATGCTCTGTGTAACTTCAATGGACGCCGATCATCTTGATATTTATGGCGACGATGCATCCATAAAAAAATCTTTCAAAGATTTTGCAGATAAAATTTCTGACAACAAATTCAGGTTTGTTCCTGTTGGGCTTCCGCTTGACGGCACAACTGTCGGGATTGAAACCGAAGCAGATTTTGTTGCAAAAAATATAAGAATCGTAGATGGCAAATATGTTTTTGAC
>JBBSUW010000180.1:0-2930 GCA_038234025.1 Flavobacteriales bacterium | reverse complement strand
TCCAATCAGAAGCCCGAAAGATGTTGACAACGTTATCGTTCCAAACATTGACGAGACATTGGGTTACGTTATGGACGCGATAAAGCTGACCAAACAAATGCTCAACGATGAGGTTCCGTTAATTGGTTTTGCGGGTTCGCCGTGGACGATTTTTTGCTATGCAGTTCAAGGACAAGGATCCAAAAACTTTGACAAGGCAAAGGCGTTTTGTTTTATGGAGCCCGTTGCGGCGCATTTATTATTGCAAAAAATAACTGATACGACGATTCTTTACTTAAAAGAAAAAGTAAAAGCAGGTGTAAACGCTGTTCAAATATTTGACTCGTGGGGCGGAATGTTGTCTCCACAGGATTATAATGAATTTTCGTGGAAATATATGGAGCAGATCGTCAATGCTTTGGCTGATGATGCGCCAGTTATAGTTTTTGGAAAAGGCTGTTGGTTCGCACTCAATGACATGGGCAAAAGTCGCGCGTCGGCACTTGGAGTCGATTGGACTTGTTCTCCTCGAAATGCACGATATCTTTCCGGCGGAAACATAACGCTTCAGGGGAATTTTGATCCGTCAAGATTGCTTTCGCCAATTCCTGTGATCAAGAAAATGGTGCACGAAATGATTACAGAATTCGGTAAGGATAAATATATCGCGAATCTTGGTCACGGTATTTTGCCAAATATTCCCGTCGATCATGCGAAAGCTTTTGTTGATGCGGTCAAGGAATATCGGTCAAACTAACCTTTTGGAATTGCCTCAATTAATTTCCGTGTATATTCTTTCTGGGGATTTCTGTAAAGTTCGTCGGCGTCCGCCATTTCCTCGATTTGTCCACGATTCATAACAATTACTTGGTCCGACATATATTTTACGACAGCGAGATCGTGGGAAATAAATATATAGGTGAAACCAAAATTCTCTTTTAGCTCATTAAGCAAATTCAAAACCTGCGCCTGGACTGAAATGTCCAATGCAGAAACCGATTCGTCACAAACAATTAATTTTGGTTGAACCGCAATTGTCCTTGCAATTCCGATTCGTTGTCTCTGTCCGCCAGAAAATTCGTGAGGATATCTGTTGAAAAACTCCGCCGAAAGTCCAACGCGTTCCAAAAGTTCGAGCGCTTTCTGCTTTCGTCCTTCGTGATTTCCGTAAAGTTTATGAACCTCCATTGGTTCCATAATTGCTCGACCGACTGGAATTCTTGGATTCAAAGATGAATAGGGATCCTGAAAAATAATCTGAATTTCCTTGCGAAGTCTCTTAAGTTCGCTGCCTTTTATATTCGTGATGTCCTTTCCGCGATAAAAAATCGTTCCAGCGGTTGCTTTGTCAAGTTGAAGAATGGCATTGCCTAAGGTTGATTTTCCGCAACCGCTTTCGCCAACGAGTCCGAGTGTTTCACCTTCATAAAGTTTAAACGAAACGTCATTAACAGCCTTGAATCCAATTCTTTTCCCGAATATTCCAGCAGATGAAATATATTCTTTCTCGAGATTTTTCACTTCAAGCAAAGGCGCACTTTCATACAGAGTTTTATGGTTTTCCAATCTGTGATTTTCAGTGACGATTTCAGTATCAACTCTGTCGTTCATAAAATCTGAAATCGTTGGCAAACGTTTTAATCTTACGTCAAGCGATGGTCTTGCCTTTATCAATGCTTGCGTATAAACTGCTTTTGGATTTTTAAAAATGTCCTCTGCAAGTCCTTGTTCCACAATATTTCCGCGGTACATTACCACAACACGATCGGCGATTTCTGAAATGAGCGAAAGGTCGTGCGAAATAAAAATAATGCTCATTCCGGTGTTGATCTGAATTTCTTTGAGCAGTGCAATAATATCTTTTTGAACGGTGACATCGAGCGCCGTTGTTGGTTCATCGGCAATTAAAAGATCGGGTTTGCAGGCAATCGCCATCGCAATCATCACGCGCTGTTTTTGTCCACCCGAAATCTGATGTGGGTATTTGTTGTAGATGGTTTCGGGATCTGGCAATTTTACTTGATCAAAAAGGGATAAAACTTCAGATTTTCCAGCTTTCGCTGAAATATCTTTATGCTGTCGCAAAATTTCTTCGACCTGAAAACCACATTTAAGCGAAGGATTTAATGAACTCATGGGTTCTTGAAAAACCATTGAGATTTTGTTGCCACGAATATTTTGCCATTCTTTTTCGGATAGGTTTGTAATATTCTTTCCATCAAAAATAATTTCCCCTTTTGATATCTTGGAAATGTTTTTTGGCAACAATCCCATGATTGCAAGCGTGGAAATAGATTTGCCTGAACCAGATTCTCCGACAATGCCAAGAATTTCATTTTTATAAACTTCAAAACTTACATCGGAAACTATTGGAACATATTTTCCTTCCTTTAAAAATGAAATTTCAAGACCTGAAACCGAAAGCATTGGTGTTTGCGACATTCTGTAAAATTAGAAAATGCTTTTGATTAATCAGAAGTTAAGAGATTTGAATAAGATTAGACGCTGACAATTTCTGTTTCGTCCAAAATTGGCTCGCGGCGCATTCGTAAAAGGATTTGCGCCACGGCAACCACATCTTTTTCGCAGTAGCAAGCAATTCGTTTAATGTCTTTGTCAACATAAAATACGCGACCAACTTGACTGCCATCGATATCCCCTTTTGAAGAAGGAATATCTAAAATTTTGCACAGCAATTTTAGCGAAGTATAATGTTTGTAATCACCAAATTTCCAAAGCTCGAGCGTGTCAACATGTAGGATTTCCCACGGCTTTTTGCCAAATAATTCCAACTTGGCAGGAATTGTCATTTGGTTAATAATCAATCTTCGTGCTATAAATGGCAAATCGAATTCCTTGATGTTGTGCCCGCAGAAAACATATTTTGTACTTGAGAAATTTTGGGTTATCATTTGACAGAATGAAGCGAGCAAAGTTTTCTCTTCGCCGTG
>JBBSUW010000179.1:0-2991 GCA_038234025.1 Flavobacteriales bacterium | reverse complement strand
GCTGCTGAAATCTTTCTCATTCTCAATTTTTATAAAGTTAACAAATATAGTATTTTCCTATAGGATTACAAGTTTCTCGTACTTTTCGGTCTTGGTGTTGGTCACCATCGATTTTACGGTCAGTTTAAAAACATAGACGCCTTTTCCGAGCTTGTCGCCAAAATCATCTTTTCCGTTCCAGGTTATTTCTCGTGAAAGAAATCCATCGGTCGTGATCACTTGGTTTCTTGTCCAGACCACTTTTCCAGTGATTGTCATTACCTGAACCTGAACATCCAACGGCTCGAATGGCCTGTTGTGCGTGAACCAGAATTGCGTATAGCTCACAAATGGATTTGGATAATTGAGCACGTTCGATATCGTGATCGTGGCGTTGTCGGCAACCACAAAAGTTATCGATGCTGTCACGGGATTGTTGTAAACATCAAAAGCCTTGAACGTGAGCGTATGAACTCCAACGCTCAGGTCGCGGAACGGAAATTTCAATTTTCCCTTTTTATAATTGTCAAGTTCCGTTTCATAGTAATCGTTGAGCTTGTACGGGCTGCTTTCATTGCCATCGAGAATCGCCACAATATCATGACCTATTCCACTAGCGGTGTTTATGCCGTTCTCATCTTCCAAAAACGCGAGCAAGAACGGTGATGCATTCGTGATTCCGCCAGAAGCAAAACTTTCGTCGTTCATATAAAGTCGCACCGTTGGACCAATATTATCGGCGGGCGCGTTCTCGTTGATGCCGCCAACTTTGATCTCGTTTGTGAAACCTGTTTTGTCCAAAAGCACATGTTCGCGCTTTCCGTAAAAACTTATTCGGCCATTGCCCACGGGAATAGCAATGTCTCGTGGCACAACAAATCCAAACTCGAACTGTCCATTATTGACGCTCGCGTTTCCGCGAAAAATGGTTTCGCCAAGCGTTTGAAAATTCATCTGTGGTGCGTTGCCATCGTTGTTGAGGGTTTGGCGCGTAAGGAATTTGTCAAATACCTGTACCGCAAGCTCTCCTTTATAGGTCGGCAGCGGGTTGTTGTTCTCGTCCAAAATTTCTCCGCTCAAGGTCACAAAGCCCAAAGATTCGAGATCGTCTGTTGCTCCCGTGATTGGCGCGCCGTTCACCTTGGTCAGCACAACTTTTGGGCGCGCGATCGCCAGCCTCATTGCTGGATCGCCAAGGTAGAAAACAACGTGGGTGTTGGTGTAAAAATCATTTTTCGCCAGTCGAAGCGCTTCGGCTATGCTTGGATATTCGTTGGAACCATAGGCAAAAAGGTATTCCGAAAGTTTGTCGTTGAAGTTTTCGCCCGTGGTTTGCCCAATAGATCGAACCGTAGTGATCATCGAAATTGCACCGCCGCGCGGATTCCAATAGGTATATTCGCCGGCGGTTGGGCGGAACGGATTGTCAAATCTCGAAAATTCGCAAGTTATCGTGATGAACAATGGATACTTGTATCGATTGGTCAAAGTTTGGCCGTCGGTCTGTTCCCAAATTCGTTCCTGTGCAAGTCCATCTTCGCCGCCGTGGCCGAGATAATTGAAGACGAGTGCTCCTTTTCCAAAAGCATTGAAAAAATCCTGTCTTGCCCGCGGATAACGGCTTCCGCCCGAAGAGGTTACCTGTTCGTAAGAATCGAGCAATATTTTTTGTGCGTTGATAAAAGGTTTTTCGGCAACGATCCTGTCGGCAAGATTGTTCTGCCGCGCCTCGAGCGAAGCATCCGAGGTTTTATCGGCATCATCGGAAATGAACACATAGTTGTTGCGCCAGCTGCCGTAGGATTTTATATCGTGGTAATCGATTACTTTGGTCACCATTTGATCCGCCCGTAATGGCGAGTCCACGACCATACGCCCAACGGCGATATCAAGCCCAAGATTGCCGAAGGGCGACATATCGAGATTGCCTTCGCTATCGTCCATCAGACCAAAAAAGTCATCGGAACAAAAAGAAGATTCGCCAATAGTAAAAGAGTTCAAAGCGTGGTATATCGGCACAAAATTCGAGAACCTTGAGGCTCCAAGCCTGTTCTTGAAATCATAGGAACCATCGCCAAAGAGATTCAGGTATTTTACCCTTTTTGAGGGACTGCTCGCATTGTTGTACACATATTTCACAAAATTTCGAATAGCACCAATGTCCTGTTTTCCCGCACAAAATTCTTGGTAAATCGATTCAGTGGTAACAACCTTTACGTTCAAAAGCGAATAACTCCTATGAAAATTCGCCAATCTTTCGGCCTGCGCATAAAAGGATGTTGGCGCAACTATAAGATAATCGATGTCCTTGAACTGTCCTTGAGCATCGTTGAAGATCGTGCCCTTTAAATTTTGGTTTTGAACACGCGCTTGCGGTTCACGTAGTGGCGTTAGCAGATTTCCAGGCACGACCGCAATATATTTTCGAGGTTCGCCAAGTTGGACCTTAAAGTTGATATTGGCGGTTTCGGTGTTCGAGAACTTACCAATATTGAATATATCTGTGATGTCCCAAATGGCCGAAATACCCGATGCGTTCTGCACTTGATAACCGCCTATCCCCGAACTGCTGGCCGCATCATCCTTCTGAAAAATAAATTGTGCGCCGTAACCTTTGAGAGCGCGCTGCGATTTAACGGCAATGTAATCCAGATAACCTTTGGATCCCGGAACACCGCTGTTATCATACGTTAGCTTTACCTTGAAAAGTTCTGAGGCAGGAACTTGCGCGCCGCTGATATTCCCGCCCGATGCTAGCACAGAAGTTGTTATTGGGCTGAAAGAAATAGTGCCAACGTCCTGGTTGTTCGCCTCTACTTTCAGTCCCGTAGATGTAAGGGACGTGGCAGCAGCTACAACGGTGAGCGAAACACTGGAACCTGCAACAACATTGGGCAACGAAAATTCAAACTCTCGGGAGACTGTTGTGCCGAATTCTTCGCCAAACCATCTCCTGCCGAGCCTCACTAAATTGTAAAGATCTATCTCGTGGTATTGATAATCGTCAAAAGT
>JBBSUW010000178.1:0-3082 GCA_038234025.1 Flavobacteriales bacterium | reverse complement strand
CGAAATTCGTTTTCAGGTTGTGCATGTTGATAAATGTAAGATACTTATCTAAAATACTGTTTTTCAGTATTATGCACAACTTTTATTATATGTTTTTATTGATTGTTTTAAAAAGTCAAACCGCACAAAGGGTTATATAGTATCAGTAAAAAAATGATTGTGAAGCAACAAACTGTGAAAATAGTCTCGCCAACATGCGTAGAATATTGCATCATTTAGCTTTGTAACCGTTTCAGAATCGGTTAGATATACTCGCTGTTCAGCGCCGCGACCACATATTTCGAGAAGTCCAGATTTTCGATCCATAGATTTTCCGAAGTGATAAAAATCTTTAATCTCTCTGTTTCTTCTTCTTTGAAACGCTTTTTGGCTTTTAGCATCCGAGCGTGTTCTCGCGCCATCTCCAATGTAACCGGCGGCTGCTTGGATAATTCTTCCATACCCAATTTTATTCTTTCCTGAAAGGATATTTTGTAGCTCATTTCTTAAATCGATTTGCATTTACAAATATACAAAGTGAAAGAGTTTGCTACAACCACTAGTTATCTAATGGAAGTTTTTAATTGTTGGCAAGGCGCTGCCGCATCAAATTCCTCTTGATCGATGTTGTAGATCAAAATATTGTTGGTTTTGTTGTACATATCGACGGAAAAATTATCGTATAGTCTGGCGTCGAGTATTTTTGGGAGGCCGAAAAAAAGATATATCGGAAAGCGCGGCCAAGTCCTGCGCGCGCGCGTAGCGCAGGACTTGGAAACGCCCAAATCTTTGAAATAATATCCTTAATTTTACGCAAACACTTTTTCTATGGCTTTTGACAGGCAGCACATGATCGATATGTGCAACGATTTTTCCAGAAATACTTTAATGGAAACGCTCGAAATGAAATTTATCGATGCCGGTCCAGATTTCCTCACCGCCACAATGCCCGTAAACCCGCGCGTTCATCAACCGATGGGACTTTTGCACGGTGGTGCATCGGCCGCCCTTGCCGAAAGCGTGGGCAGCGCGGCATCTATGCTATTGATCGACACCGATAAACAGGAAGTGCGCGGCATCGAGATCTCCGCCAACCATCTGCGTTCCAAACGGGCCGGAATGGTCACCGGCACGGCGCGGATCATCCATCGCGGCAGAAGCATTCATCTTTGGGAAATAAGGATCACCGACGAGCAGGACCAGCTCATATCGCTTTGCAAGCTCACCAATATGGTTTTGACAAAATGAAGAAACTTCTCACAAAAGTTGCGGCGCACCACGCCAAAAATCTTCCTTTCGCGATGTACTGCGCGCCAAAGGACGACATAGTGAACGCGTATCTTCAGCAAACTGACGAGCTTAATATTATAAAGGATTTTGGCGAAAGCGGTTTTGCTTTTTGCTCTTTTGATGATACAAAGCAATATTTCATTTCAGAGAGCGGTTCAGAATTTCTATCTGAAAGCAAGGTTGGCAAGGGCAGAAAACCCGCACTTCAAGAAACCAAAATGACCAACGACGGGAAAACGGCTTTTGTGCAGTTGGTGGAGAACGCTGTTGCAAAGATCAGGAAGGGCGATTTGATGAAGGTTGTGGTTTCGCGCAAGGAATCTGTTGCCGCGCCTTCATTTGATTTTATAAGAAGCTATGCACAGCTCATCTCAAATTATCCGAATGCGTACTGCTATTGCTTTTTCCATCCAAAAGTTGGAATGTGGCTTGGCGCGACGCCGGAACGGTTGCTGAACATCGACGGCAAGAAATTTCGTACCGTTGCACTTGCCGGAACGCAGCCACGGGTTGATAAGTACAGCGTGATCTGGAAGGACAAGGAAATCGAAGAACAGAAGTTTGTCTCGGATTTCATCGAAGGAAATATGCAGCCACTTTCGACAAGGCTTTATATCTCGAGACCTTATACGGCTTGGGCAGGAAGATTGGCGCACATAAAGACTGATATTTCGGGAGTGCTGAAAAAATCGTCGACGGTCAAAAGGCTATTGGAAACCTTGCATCCAACGCCGGCGGTCTGCGGTTTGCCTAAATCGGGAGCAAAAGATTTCATTGTGGACAACGAGGACTATGATAGGTCGTTTTACAGCGGATTCTTGGGAATCTTGAACGTTGGTGAAATAACCGATCTGTACGTAAATCTTCGCTGTATGGAAATCACCGAAAAAACCGCGAATATTTATGTTGGATGCGGCATCACCGAAAACAGCGACCCCGAAAAAGAATATGCCGAAACGGTTATAAAAACGCATACGATGATGAGCGTTCTATAAAAATATACAATATGAATCTAGATATTCTGGCCTTTGGCGCACATCCCGACGATGTGGAACTAGGATGCGGGGGAACCATCTGCAAAGAAATCGCTCACGGAAAAACCGTTGGAATAATCGACCTTACGCGCGGCGAGCTCGGTACGCGCGGGACGGCGGCAATCAGGGATTCCGAATCTGCCAACGCTGCAAAAATTCTTGGTGTCAGCGTTCGCGAAAATCTTAAGATGGCCGATGGATTTTTTGTGAACGATAAAGAACATCAAAAAAAGGTTATCGAAATGCTCAGAAAATACCGTCCTGACGTTGTGCTGTGCAACGCAATCAATGACAGGCACATCGACCACCGTAAGGGAAGCAGCCTGGTTTCCGATGCGTGTTTTCTGTCTGGACTTCGCAAAATCGAAACACATTATGATGGCAATTCGCAAGAAGCTTGGCGACCAAAAGCGGTTTATCACTATATCCAATGGAAAAACATTCCGCCCGATTTTGTGGTTGATGTGACGGGATTCAATGACAAAAGGGTAGAGGCGATCATGGCATATTCATCTCAGTTCTACGACCCTAACAGCAACGAGCCTGTAACACCGATCGCGACCAAGAACTTCTTGGAGAGCCTCAATTATCGCCTTCAGGATTTTGGCCGAATCATTGGCGTTGACCTTGCAGAGGGCTTCACGACCGAAAGATATTTGGCCGTCAACAGGTTGTCAGATCTGATTTAAAATTTGGTTTTTTGTTTTGTTAGGCCACTATTTTTGTAATATATTTGCACTCACAAACGGTGGTTGTAGCTCAGCTGGTTAGAGCATCGG
>JBBSUW010000177.1:0-3138 GCA_038234025.1 Flavobacteriales bacterium | reverse complement strand
TAGACCTTTCACAGACAGATACTAATATCGTACGGTGTCCCGATGCGGATATGGCTGAAAGAATGATTGATTTCATTGATGAGACCAGAAAAAAAAGAGATACGACAGGAGGGATCGTGACAGGCGTAATAAAAGGGGTTCCTGTAGGATTAGGAGAGCCGGTATTTGATAGATTACATGCAGAATTAGGAAAAGCAATGTTATCTATAAATGCCGTGAAAGGTTTTGAATATGGCAGCGGTTTTGCCGGTTCAAAAATGCTTGGCAGCGACCACAATGACATATATAATAAGGACGGCTCGACAAAAACGAATTTTTCGGGCGGAATCCAGGGCGGCATTTCCAATGGAATGGACATTTACTTCAAAGTTGCATTCAAACCCGTCGCGACAATTATGAAACCACAACAATCCATTGACACAACCGGAAACGAGATCACGCTCGATGCCAAAGGACGCCACGATCCTTGCGTCGTGCCACGTGCTGTGCCAATTGTCAAAGCGATGGCGACGATGGTTCTGGCCGATTTTTACCTGATTAACAAAATCCAAAAATAATTTCATCATTATATCCAAGCACGTTATATGTCCGAAGATTCCTCTCTCAAAACATACATTAGCAAAAACCTGACGTTCCAAATTCTTATTGCGATGTTCATAGGCGCGATACTTGGAATTTTGGTTCACAACAATTATTCTCCCGAAACCGCGGCCGCGTTCAGTGGGTATGTCAAAATACTCGCGACAATCTTCATCAGGCTTGTACAAATGATAATCGCGCCGCTCGTCTTCACAACATTGGTTGTAGGCATCGCAAAGCTCGGCGACATAAAAGCCGTAGGCCGAATAGGAGGCAAGGCGCTCGGGTGGTTCTTTACCGCTTCGCTTATATCGCTTTTGATCGGATTGTTCTGGGTCAATTTTCTCGAGCCCGGAACAGGATTGAATTTGAGCAATGTCGACCTAGCGACGGCGAGCGAGGTAACATCCAATACCGACACCTTTTCGGCACAGAATTTCATCGAGCACATTATTCCAAAAAGTATCGTGGAAGCAATGGCCACCAACGAAATCCTGCAGATCGTGATATTCTCGATTTTCTTTGGGCTTGCCGCGGCCTCGATTGGCGATTATGCCAAACCCGTTGTGAACGCGCTCGATAAAACGTCGCACGTTATCTTGAAAATGGTCAATTATGTGATGGCATTTGCGCCACTTGGCGTTTTTGGTGCGATCGCAGGTGTTTTTGCCGTTCGCGATTTTATGGATCTTGTTATCACTTACGCTAAGTTCTTCGGATCGTTCCTTGTTGGAATTTCAACACTTTGGGCATTTCTGCTTATTGTCGGCTATATTTTTCTCCGTGGCAGAATGACGACTTTGCTCGGCCGGATCGTCAGCCCATTGATCATTGCATTTGGGACAACCAGCAGCGAGGCCGTTTTCCCAAAACTCACCGAAGAGCTCGAAAGGTTCGGCATCCAGGACAAAATCGTTTCGTTTATGTTGCCGCTCGGCTATAGTTTCAATTTGGATGGAAGCATGATGTACATGACTTTTGCAAGTATTTTTATCGCGCAAGCCTATGGAATAGACCTTTCACTTGGTACGCAAATGACGATGCTGCTGGTTTTGATGCTCACAAGCAAAGGAATTGCAGGGGTTCCCAGAGCGAGTTTGGTGGTTGTTGCCGCAACTTGCGGAATGTTCAAGATTCCTATCGAAGGCATCGCCTTGATACTTCCGATCGACCATTTTTGCGATATGTTCCGAAGCGCGACCAACGTTCTGGGCAATGCATTGGCGACAAGCGTTGTGGGCAAATGGGAAGAAAACGAGGCCTAAATCATAATTTTTCGGACAAATGTTTTTTGGACTGAAAAATTGCATAATTTTATCGATCAAATTTAAATTCAAAAAAAATGAAAAAACTTTTACTATGCTTTATGTTGGCAGCGGCTGGAGCCAATGCACAAACAGTTTTTCTTGAGACTGGGTCAGCACTCACTCCAGGGAATTTTGGCACTGACCTTACGGGCGCAACTCCTGGACAAGGCGGTTGGTATACCACTATTCTTCCGGAAACGGCCACAGGTTTCAACGCTGATTTCAAGGTTGTTGATATGGGCGGCGCTTATGGCAATGCCATCCAGATCACGGGTTCGAACGCCGCAACGGGGACGAGAATCCTATCGCACGATGTTGCCGCAGCGTGGTCAGGAAGGACAGCGGGAAACAATTTGGCAGAACTTTCTTTCGACTATTTTACAGGTCCCGTCACAACGAGCAAAAACAATATGCGCGTAACGATGTATGAATCGGCAACCCGCACCAAAATGCTGGGTGGGTTTTTGATCATCGTCGAAACAGGTGAAGCTCGCGGACTTGGTTTTTATGACGGAACAGCCAACGCAGGCGGCGTGGTCGGAAATTATTCATTTACGCTTGGCGGAACTACAACTGCGCCAGCAGCGGCTATTCTTGCTCCAAATACATGGTATCGTCTTGGTGTAAGCTACAATTACACCACCGGCGAATTTATCTTTAGAGAAGCCAACGACCTTTTCAACCGTGCCATTCAGGGTGCTGCAATGGGAACTGACATCACAGAGGTTGACGTCATCTCTTCAGCATTATCAACGGCTGGTGCTACACCAACTGTTTCTGGAATCGGCGTTTTTGACAACATTCTATTGAAGGCGTCAGCATCACAGACACCACTTGCCGCAAAATCATTTGGTGCTGCAACTTTCGCTATTTCGCCAAATCCTGCGAACAACTTCATTTCGATGAAAGCCGCAAATGGCGATGTTTTTCACGCTGCAACTTTGACCGACATCAACGGAAGAGTTGTTGCTGCACAGAACTTTTCGGATGTTGATTCAGCTACGATGGATATTTCAAAACTTGCTTCAGGAATGTACTTGATCACCATCGATTCGAACAACGGAAGCATCACGAAAAAAATCGTGAAAAACTAAATTGAAGATTTTTATTTGAAAGGCTATCGGAAACGATGGCCTTTTTTTATTCCAAAAATTTGGCTTTTAATTCTGGCGTCGGGATAATGCAGTTGTCTTGTTTGCCATACCATTTGTAACGGTTTCTGGCAACGAAATCATATATTGGATTGCGCAGG
>JBBSUW010000176.1:0-3234 GCA_038234025.1 Flavobacteriales bacterium | reverse complement strand
ACAGAAACGGCATCCTTTTTCTCTGTCCGCCACGGCGGACGGAAAAAAAGATAGAGCTAAAAGCCGGAAAATGGATTACTTAAAAGCCCAATCTTTTGCGCTCCAAAAAACCTACAATAAATCCTTAACAGTATCAAAATCAAGTCCGCCATAATTGCCGGAACTCATAAAGAGCAGCGCGGTTTTAGACGTGGTATCGAGCGTTGAAAGGAAATTTACAAAGCGGTCATTTTCTGTAAATATGATAATTTCTTCGCGGCCAAACGCTGAGGCAATTTGCGACTCCGTAAGCAATTCCATCTTTTTGATTTTAAGCGCTTCGGGCGAATAAAAGACAATGGCAACATCGGCATCATTGAGCGCGCCGTGATATTCTTTGAGAAATTCTGGATTCAAACTGCTGTAAGTGTGAAGTTCGAGGCACGCCACAAGTTTGCGGTCGGGAAATTGCAATCGCACCGCCGTTGTGGTGGCGCAAACCTTGCTGGGCGAGTGCGCAAAATCCTTGAAAGCGACGGATCGCGGGGTTTCGGCAATCTTTTCAAGACGCTTGGATGCGCCGGAAAAAGTGGCAATTGCCTCATAAAAATCTTCTTCGTCGATGCCCATGCATTGGCAGACCCACTTGGCACCGGCGAGATTGTTGAGATTGTGAGCGCCAAAAACGGCGATAGGCATTTTGCCCTCGGGCGTTTCCAGAAATGTGGTGCCGTCGCCAATGGTGCAAGGCGGCGTTGTGTACGGAATCTTTCTAATTTGATTGGTCGTGCTTTCGGCAACCTTGAAGACCGCGGGATCTTCGGCATTGTAAATTAATATGCCGCCGGGCGTGATCTGTTCCACGAATATCTCGAACTGCGAAAGATAGTTTTCATAGGTCGGGAAAACATTGATATGGTCCCACGCAATGCCAGAAATCAGGGCGATATTGGGTTTGTAAAGGTGGAATTTTGGACGCCTGTCTATTGGTGAAGAAAGATATTCGTCGCCTTCGAGCACGCAGAATTCATTTTCCTGCGTGAGGTGAACCATTGTGTCAAAGCCCGCCAATTGTGCGCCTACCATATAATCGACGTTCACTTTATGAAAATGCATCACATGAAGAATCATTGAAGTAATCGTGGTTTTTCCGTGGCTTCCGCCAATGACAACGCGGGTCTTATCCTTTGACTGTTCGTACAGGAATTCTGGGTACGAATAAATCTTGAGGTGAAGTTCTTGGGCGCGCAGCAGTTCGGGATTGTCGGCTCGGGCGTGCATTCCAAGAATTACCGCGTCAATATCTGATGTTATTTTTTCGGGAAACCAGCCAAAACTCTCTGGCCGCAGTCCGCGTTTTTCGAGACGGGAAAGCGATGGTTCGAAAATTGCGTCATCGCTGCCGGTGACCTTGTAGCCTTTGTTGTGCAGCGCGAGCGCGAGGTTGTGCATGGCGCTGCCGCCGATGGCGATAAAATGGACTTTCATTGTAATGCTAGATCTTTTGGTTCTGGTATTCCCGCAAAATGTCGTCGGCCTTTTTTGGCCTGTCCATTTTATTGCGGTAAAGATCGGCAAGTTTTTGATAACAGGTCTTGGAATTGCCGAGCTTTATGGCGGCAAGATAAAAAATTTCCGCTTGGGAAAAGCGTCCATAAAATTCCTCGATGTGTCCCTTGGCAAGGCAACCGTCCACGGCTGAAAGTTTGTCAAGCTCATCGGCGTACCGTTTTGCTTTCGATTCTCCACCACCTTGAAAGCGCGGTACTTGCAAATAGTATTCAATGAGCGCCCAGCGCGCACCAATATGATTCGGATCGATCTGGATCGTTCTCTTGAACGCCGATTCGATATCGTTGAGCAGCCCGATTGCCCTGATTTTGGAAACACTTTGTGCAAGTCTAGCCGTAACGCCGCCAAGTCGATATGAAATTTCTGCATCTTGCGGTCGGCGTTGGTGCAGTTTTTTAAAAAGGAGAACTGCTTGCGCCCAATTTTCTTGAATGCCGTTTATGTTCGACAAAAGTTCAAGCGCACGGTCGTTGGCGGAATCATCCGCGTAAATTTTTTGAAGCAAGAGCTTTGCGGCTTCAAAATTCTTGGAATCGTACAATTTTTGGGCTTCATCAATTGGACGTTGCGCAAAAGAGAGCGTACAATTGATTAACAGTAAAATAAATAGGGAGTTGTTGCTCATCGATTCTTCAAAAGTACGATTTTTTGAAATGGTTAAAAATAGTATTTGTACGTAAATTCCTAGGCATAAACGTCCGTTGTCGATTATATGGAGAATTTTATTGGAGAAGTTGAATTTTGTCAAACAAAATTGGCTTTATTTGCGTAATAAGTAATATATTAGTTAACAGAACGTAAGGTGTCAATAAATTGGCGATAAATAAAAATCTAGATCATGGAGAAAATTATTTTTGGGATGCGGAACTGTGGTGTTTTGCTCCTCTTTATGTTCATTGTCCTCAATGCATCTTCGCAGACCACTTTGATTTCGCCTACAGGTGATGGAGGGTTTGAATTGGGGACAACTTTTGCTGCCAACAATTGGAGCACAAGCGGCGGAACGACGCCTACAAATAAGTGGATCTGCAATTCCAACGCAGTTTTAGGCTATGGCGGGTCTCGATGCGCATATATTTCCCAAAACACAACTGCTCACACATATAGTGTCACTGCGGCGAGTATTAGCCACATTTACAGGAATATTACCGTGCCTGCGGGCGAAAGCCTCGTTACCTTGAATTTTAGTTGGATTGGAGCTGGCGAAAGCACCTATGACTACTTGACCGTGTGGGTTGTACCAATAACGTACACACCTACTTTTGGAACAGGGATAACGGCGACTGGCACAGCCCCAGGTGGGCGTATTCAGTTAAGCGCTGTCCTTAACGGTCAACCGTCATGGACAAGTGCGTCCATCAGTCTTCCTGCGGGTTATGCAGGGAATACTTTCAGATTGGTATTCCAGTGGCAGAACGACACATCTGTAGGCACTCAACCTCCTGCGGGGATTGACAATATATCGCTTGTTTCGAGTGTTGGCGTGCCCGGATACTGTTCTTCCACAGGCACTAACAGTTCGTACTACATAAATAGTTTTAATACTTCTGGAGCTATATCAAACATCTCGAATAATAGTTCCGGATTTTCAACGGGCGGATATGGCAACTTCACAACGCAGGCAGTCACTCAGTCGCCCGGCCAACCAATCAACTTTACGGCTGCATTCGTGGGCGGTACTTT
>JBBSUW010000175.1:0-3278 GCA_038234025.1 Flavobacteriales bacterium | reverse complement strand
TGCAACAATCATCCATCCTATGAACATACACAATTTTAGCGCGGGTCCTTCTATATTGCCGCCAACGGTTTTTGAACAGGCTTCGCAAGCGATAATTAAATTTGAGAACACTGGACTTTCCCTTCTCGAGATTTCGCACCGCAGCAAACCATTTGTCGCCGTGATGGACGAAGCCAGAAGTTTGGCGCTCGAACTTATGGGACTTGACGATTCTTACGAAGCACTTTTTTTGCACGGCGGCGCAAGTCTGCAGTTCACGATGGTGCCAAATAATTTGATGAAAGTCGGCGGGAAAGCAGGATATCTTGATACCGGAACTTGGGCAGCGGGCGCGATAAAGGAAGCAAAACTTTTTGGCGAAACCTTAATACTTGGTACGAGCAAGGAATCCAATTACAATTATATCCCAAAGGATTATTCAATTCCCAACGATGCAGATTATTTTCACTGCACGAGCAACAATACAATCGTTGGAACACAAATGCATAGTTTCCCGAACACCGATATACCAATGGTGTGCGATATGAGTTCTGATATTTTTTCGCGACGGCTTGATTTTTCCAAGTTTGGGATAATTTACGCCGGTGCGCAGAAAAACATGGGCCCAGCGGGCGTGACGCTCGTGATCGTCAAAAAAGATATTCTTGGAAAATCTGGGCGCAAGATTCCCTCGATGCTCGATTATCAAGTGCACATCGACAAGGAAAGCATGTACAATACGCCACCGGTTTTTGCGATTTATGTTTCATTGTTGACATTGCGATGGATAAAAAGCCTTGGCGGAATTGCAGCAGTCGAGAAATCGAACGATGCAAAAGCCGACCTTATATATAATGAGATCGATAGAAATCCGCTGTTTGAAGGAACCGCGGCCAGAGATGACCGTAGCAAAATGAACGTGACCTTTGTACTGAAAGATGACAGTCTGGAAACGCGCTTTGATGAGATTTGGAAAGCTGCGGGAATTTCCGGATTGCCGGGCCACCGATCTGTTGGCGGTTATCGTGCTTCAATTTACAATGCAATGCCCTTTGAGAGCGTGCAAGTTCTAGTGAACGCTATGCAGGAATTGGAGAAAAAATGATATAAACACCGAAGCCCCAGCCCGGATAGAGGCGGCATCCAGTCGAAAGCGGGATAAAGCTCCAAATAAATAAATTTCTATGAAAGTATTGGCAAACGATGGCATATCGCAAAGCGGAATTTCTTCCCTTGAAAATGCAGGTTTTGAAGTGATCACCACCAAGGTCGCACAAGAACAAGTTGCGAATTTCGTGAACGAGAACGATATTGACGTTATATTGGTTCGCAGCGCAACGAAAGTTCGAAAGGATGTTATCGATGCTTGCCCAAACCTTAAAATTATTGGGAGAGGCGGCGTTGGGATGGACAATATCGATGTGGAATATGCTCGGGAAAAGGAAATTCACGTCATCAATACGCCGGCATCATCGTCGGAATCTGTGGCGGAACTCGTTTTTGCGCACCTGTTTACAGGCGTGAGATTTCTTCAGGACTCGAACAGGAATATGCCGCTGGAAGGGGACTCAAAGTTTGACGCATTCAAGAAATCGTACGCACACGGCCGTGAACTTAACGGCAAGACGCTAGGTATTATCGGTTTTGGACGCATTGGTCGCGCTGTCGCGAAGATTGGGCTTGGACTCGGGATGCGCGTTATCGCCTCTGATAAATTTATTGGCACTGTTGTGATCAAGGTGGATTTCTACAATGGTCAATTCATCAACGTTGATATCGTTACCGAACCTGTTGACGACATTTTCAAGCATGCAGACTTTATAACGCTGCACGTTCCGGCGCAAAAAGATTACGTTATTGGTGCCAAAGAAATAGAGAAAATGCGTGATGGTGCTGCGATAATCAACTGTTCGCGCGGTGGTGTGATCGACGAAGTGGCGCTTGTTGAGGCGCTCGACAGTGGAAAAATTTCTTTTGCTGGACTTGATGTTTTTGAGAACGAACCAACGCCGGCCTTGAAAGTTTTGATGCACCCCAATATTTCGATGACGCCGCACATTGGTGCCGCTACTGACGAAGCGCAAGACCGTATCGGGACTGAACTTGCAGAGCAGATTATCAGTCTTCTGAAGCTCGAAAAAAATTGACGTTGGCGTTCAAAAGATTTTTATTTTAATGGCTATCTTTGGTTGAAAGCAAAAATTTCCACAAAATGTTAGAGCAGATACAAGAACTTATCCAGCGTTATTCTAATGACGCAATTGCGAAAAACGACGCAATTCCAAACGAGCAAAACGAAGCCGTGGCAAGAGAAACGGGAAGCAGTCTACTTTCTGGACTTCAGGAAATGGCATCAAGCGGAAACTTTGAACAGTTGGCCGGACTTTTCAACAGCGACAATCTAGACCATTCAAATCCGGGTGTTTCGCATCTTTCCAATAAAGTTTCAAATGACCTTGCACAGAAGTTCGGATTGGATTCGGGCACAACAAAAGGTCTGGCTTCAAGCCTGATTCCGATGGTTTTGAGCGCGCTTATGGGCAAGGCAAAAGATCCCGGCGAGAGCAGTTTTAATATTTCGGATATTATCGCCGCCGTTTCTGGTGGAAGTGGCAATGCATCAAGCGGTGGCGGTTTGATGGACGCGCTTTCTAAATATGGCGGTAGTTTTGGACTTGATTCAAACAAAGATGGCAAGGTCGATCTTGGCGATGCAGGCGGACTTTTGGGCAAAATGTTCAATTAAATTATATGGCGTGAAAAGTCTATTTGTCATATCGATTGTATTGCTGGCATTGGCTTCGTGCGGAAAACAAACAACGTTGTCAAGTGCATCCGATGCAAAAGTTGACAAACCTTTTTTAAAGGATAGCGATACCGTTAGGATCGCGAGCGACAAAGAAGAATTTGAGATCATTATCTTGGATCCAATGTTCAATACTTGGTTCAACCTTCGCGCGAAGCCCCGAAATTTTTACAGCCAAAGTTACCTCGAATCGAGAAATAGGACTTGGGTTTCGGTCTGGAACACCAGAGCAGCTAATCCAGTGCAGTTTGGAAATATGTATGATATGCCAATAAATTACTATGGTTCTGTAGATTATGGCTATGAGGTAAATTATATGCTCTACAATTATCTCACATATTTTCAGATAACTTTCAATCAAAAGTTGGGCGGGTTGATGCCTCGACCTTGATCCAAGTTTCTATCTTTGCGCCGTGAAAAACTTAAAACAGCGCTGGAATGTCAAATCCAACTTTCAATTGGTGATTCTTTTTATCGTTTTTGCGATAACCGG
>JBBSUW010000174.1:0-3333 GCA_038234025.1 Flavobacteriales bacterium | reverse complement strand
TTCAGGAATTCCAATTCATTTGATGAGTGAAGGCCGAAGTGAAGATTTTCAGGAACATTTCTGTGGAACGCACTTTTTCAATCCAGCCCGGTATCTGAAATTATTTGAAATAATTCCCGGACCGAAAACCAGAACTGAAGTTCTCGATTTCTTAAACAATTACGGCGAACAATTTCTTGGAAAAACTTCGGTCGTTGCAAAAGACACCGCTGCATTTATAGGAAACCGCGTTGGAATTTTTGGCATTCAAAGTCTTTTCCACCTTGTAAAAGAAATGGGACTTACCATTGAAGAAGTAGACAAACTTACTGGATCTGTTATCGGTCGACCAAAATCTGCAACATTCAGAACCGTTGATGTGGTGGGACTTGACACTTTGGTTCACGTGGCAAATGGTTTGTATCAAGGTGTTCCAAATGACGAAGCGCACGATCTTTTTGCATTGCCAGATTTCATTACGAAAATGATGGAAAAAAATTGGCTCGGCAGTAAATCTGGTCAAGGTTTTTACAAAAAAGAAGGCAAGGATATTTTGGGTCTCGACCTAGATACAATGGAATATCGGATGCCAAAAAAACCGCAATTTGCGACTTTGGAACTAACAAAATCTATTGATAAACCAATTGATAGATTCAACGTTTTAATCACTGGAAAAGACAAAGCAGGCGAATTCTACAGAAAATCTTTCGGCGCAATGTTCGCTTATGTTTCCAATCGCGTTCCCGAAATTACTGATGATCTTTTCAAGATTGACGATGCTATGAAAGCCGGTTTCGGATGGGAAAATGGACCTTTCGAAATTTGGGATGCCGTTGGAATCGAGAAAGGAATCGAATTGCTAAAAGCCGAAAATCTAACCCAATCAAAATGGGTGGACAAAATGCTCGAAAGTGGCCACAAATCTTTTTATAAAGTAAAAGATGGCGCGACCTATTATTATGACATCGCTTCAAACGATTATAAAAAAATTCCGGGTCAGGACGCTTTTATCATCCTCAACAACATTCGCGATAGCAAAAAAGTTTGGAGCAATTCTGGAACTTCAATTATCGATCTTGGAGATGGCATTTTGAATGTTGAATTCAAATCCAAAATGAACACCATTGGCGGCGATGTTCTTCAAGGCATCAACAAAGCCATTGACCTTGGTGAAAAAGATTTTCAAGGCATTGTTATTGGAAATCAGGCGGCGAATTTTTCTGTAGGTGCCAATATCGGAATGATTTTTATGATGGCCGTTGAGCAAGAATATGAAGAACTTAACATGGCAATCAAAATGTTTCAGAACACGATGATGCGCGTGAGATATTCTTCAATTCCTGTTGTCGTTGCACCGCACGGAATGACTTTGGGCGGCGGTTGCGAAATGTCAATGCACGCTGATAAAGTTGTTGCGGCTGCAGAATCTTATATAGGTCTAGTCGAATTTGGTGTTGGTGTTATTCCAGGCGGCGGAGGTTCAAAGGAAATGGCGTTGCGTGCAGCGGATCAATTCCATAAAAATGATGTCGAGCTGAATGTGCTTCAGGAATATTTCCTCACCGTCGCAATGGCAAAAGTTTCGACTTCTGCTTACGAAGCATTTGACAGTGGTATTCTTCAAAAAGGAAAAGATATTGTGGTTGTCAATAAAGACAGACAAATCGCGGAGGCAAAAAAGCACGCACTTATTTTGGCGGAAGCCGGATACACGCAGCCAATCCGAAGAACTGACGTGAAAGTTCTTGGGAAACAAGCGCTTGGAATGTTCCTCGTTGGAACTGACCAAATGGAAGCCGGAAGTTATATTTCTGAACACGACAAGAAAATTGCCAACAAACTCGCTTATGTTATGGCGGGCGGCGACCTTTCTGAACCCACTTTCGTTTCGGAACAATATCTATTGGATCTTGAACGCGAAGCCTTTTTATCACTTTGCACCGAAAGAAAAACATTGGAAAGAATTCAATTTATGTTGACCAAGGGCAAGCCACTTCGCAACTAAAAAATCAAAATTATGAAAACAGCATATATCGTAAAAGCATATAGAACGGCAGTTGGCAAAGCGCCAAAAGGAGTTTTCAGGTTTAAAAGACCCGATGAACTCGCGGCCGAAACAATTCAGAAAATGATGTCGGAATTGCCGGATTTTGACAAAACTCGTATTGACGATGTTATGGTTGGCAATGCAATGCCAGAAGCCGAACAAGGTCTGAATGTTGCGAGATTAATCTCACTAATGGCTTTGAAAGTTGTAGATGTTCCTGGAGTTACAGTTAATAGATATTGCGCTTCGGGACTAGAGACCATCGGAATGGCAACGGCAAAAATCCAGTCTGGAATGGCGCATTGCATCATTGCAGGCGGTGCAGAAAGTATGAGTTTTATCCCAATGGGCGGTTATAAACCAACACCCGATTACGTTGTAGCGAAAGCTGGCAACGAAGATTATTATTGGGGAATGGGCTTGACGGCCGAAGCGGTTGCAAAACAATTCAATGTTTCGAGAGAAGACCAAGATCAATTTGCATTCAATTCTCATCAGAAAGCTTTGAAAGCACAAAAGGAAGGGAAATTTGACGAGCAGATTGTTCCGATAAATATCGAACAGACTTTCGTCAATGAAAATTCAAAACGCGAAACAAGATCTTATATCGTAAACAAAGACGAAGGTCCGCGCGCCGATACAAGTCTTGAGGCATTGGCAAAATTGCGACCGGTTTTTGCGCTTGACGGAAGTGTTACCGCTGGTAATTCTTCACAAATGAGCGATGGTGCAGCATTTGTTATGATAATGAGCGAAGAAATGGTCAAAGAATTGAACCTCACTCCTATTGCACGATTGGTAAATTTCGCATCAGCTGGTGTTGAACCTCGAATTATGGGAATGGGACCTGTGAAAGCGATTCCAAAAGTTTTGAAACAAGCTGGAATGAAGCAAGAAGATATTGAGCTCATCGAACTCAATGAAGCTTTTGCATCACAATCATTGGCGGTTATTCGCGAATTAAAATTGAATCCAGAAATAGTGAATGTTAACGGTGGCGCAATCGCTCTCGGACATCCATTGGGTTGCACGGGCGCAAAACTTTCCGTCCAACTTTTTGACGAAATGAAACGCAGAGGCAACAAATTCGGAATGGTTACAATGTGTGTTGGCACAGGTCAAGGTTGTGCAGGAATTTATGAATTGATATAATAAAACATAATAGCTTTTTATAAAACAAACATTATGAACGAGATAACACGTGGCGGCCAATTTATCGTCAAGGAAACCAAATGTGAAAATGTTTTCACGCCAGAAGACTTTACTGAAGAGCAAAAAATGATGCGCGATTCAGTTAAAGAATTTGT
>JBBSUW010000173.1:0-3335 GCA_038234025.1 Flavobacteriales bacterium | reverse complement strand
TTCAGGAATTCCAATTCATTTGATGAGTGAAGGCCGAAGTGAAGATTTTCAGGAACATTTCTGTGGAACGCACTTTTTCAATCCAGCCCGGTATCTGAAATTATTTGAAATAATTCCCGGACCGAAAACCAGAACTGAAGTCCTCGATTTTCTTAATAACTACGGAGAACAATTTCTTGGAAAAACTTCTGTAGTTGCAAAAGACACCGCTGCATTTATAGGAAACCGTGTTGGGATTTTCGGCATTCAAAGTCTTTTCCACCTTGTAAAAGAAATGGGACTTACCATTGAAGAAGTTGACAAACTTACTGGACCTGTTATCGGTCGTCCAAAGTCGGCAACTTTTAGAACCGTTGATGTTGTCGGACTTGACACGTTGGTCCACGTTGCAAATGGTTTATATCAGGGTGTTCCAAATGACGAAGCGCACAATCTTTTTGCATTGCCAGATTTCATTACGAAAATGATGGAAAAGAATTGGCTCGGCAGTAAATCTGGTCAAGGTTTTTACAAAAAAGAAGGCAAGGATATTTTGGGTCTTGACCTCGATACGATGGAATATCGGATGCCAAAAAAACCGCAATTTGCGACTTTGGAACTAACAAAATCTATTGACAAACCAATTGATAGATTCAAAGTTTTAATCACTGGAAAAGACAAAGCAGGCGAATTCTACAGAAAATCTTTCGGCGCAATGTTCGCCTATGTTTCCAACCGTGTTCCAGAAATTACCGATGATCTTTTCAAGATTGACGATGCGATGAAGGCTGGTTTTGGATGGGAAAATGGCCCGTTCGAAATTTGGGATGCCGTTGGAATCGAGAAAGGAATCGAATTGCTGAAAGCAGAAAATCTAACCCAATCAAAATGGGTGGACAAAATGCTCGAGAGCGGTCACAAATCTTTTTATAAAGTAAAAGATGGCGCGACTTATTATTACAATATCGCTTCAAACGATTATAAGAAAATCCCTGGTCAAGACGCTTTTATTATTTTGAACAACATTCGCGAAAGCAAAAAAGTTTGGAGCAATTCTGGTACAAATGTTATAGATCTTGGCGATGGGATTTTGAATGTTGAATTCAAATCCAAGATGAACACCATTGGTGGCGATGTTTTGCAGGGCATCAACAAAGCGATAGATCTTGCCGAAAAAGAGTACGAAGGTTTGGTGATCGGAAATCAGGCAGCAAATTTTTCTGTCGGAGCCAACATCGGAATGATTTTTATGATGGCCGTTGAGCAAGAATATGAAGAACTTAACATGGCAATCAAAATGTTTCAGAACACGATGATGCGTGTGAGATATTCTTCAATTCCTGTTGTAGTTGCACCGCACGGAATGACTTTGGGCGGAGGTTGCGAGATGTCAATGCACGCCGATAAAGTTGTTGCCGCGGCAGAATCATATATCGGACTTGTCGAATTTGGTGTTGGAGTGATTCCAGGTGGCGGAGGTTCAAAGGAAATGGCTCTGCGCGCTGCAGATCAGTTCCACAAAAATGATGTCGAGCTCAACGTTCTTCAGGAATATTTCCTAACAGTTGCGATGGCAAAGGTTTCGACTTCTGCCTATGAAGCCTTTGACAGCGGGATTCTTCAAAAAGGAAAAGATATTGTGGTTGTCAATAAAGACAGACAAATCGCAGAGGCAAAAAAGCACGCACTTATTTTGGCGGAAGCCGGATATACGCAACCGATCCGAAGGACTGATGTGAAAGTTCTTGGAAAACAGGCGCTCGGAATGTTCCTCGTTGGAACTGACCAAATGGAAGCCGGAAGTTATATTTCTGAGCACGACAAGAAAATTGCCAACAAACTTGCTTATGTTATGGCGGGCGGTGATTTGTCAGAACCCACTTTCGTATCGGAACAATATCTATTGGATCTGGAACGCGAAGCTTTTTTATCACTTTGCACCGAAAGAAAAACATTGGAACGAATTCAATTTATGTTGACCAAGGGCAAGCCGCTTCGCAACTAAAAAATCAAAATTATGAAAACAGCATATATCGTAAAAGCATATAGAACGGCAGTTGGCAAAGCGCCAAAAGGAGTTTTCAGGTTTAAACGACCTGATGAACTCGCGGCAGAAACCATACAGAAAATGATGTCGGAATTGACGGATTTTGACAAAACTCGTATTGACGACGTTATGGTTGGCAACGCAATGCCAGAAGCCGAGCAAGGCCTCAACGTTGCGAGATTAATCTCATTAATGGGTTTGAAAGTTGTAGATGTTCCTGGAGTTACTGTCAACAGGTACTGTGCTTCTGGGCTGGAAACCATCGGAATGGCTACTGCCAAAATTCAATCGGGAATGGCGCATTGCATCATTGCAGGCGGCGCAGAAAGTATGAGTTTTATACCGATGGGCGGCTATAAACCCACACCGGACTACGCTGTTGCAAAAGCTGGTCACGAAGATTATTATTGGGGAATGGGTTTGACGGCCGAAGCCGTTGCAAAACAATTCAATGTTTCGAGAGAAGACCAAGATCAGTTCGCATTTAATTCTCACCAAAAAGCCTTGAAAGCGCAAAAAGAAGGAAAATTTGACGAACAGATTGTTCCGATAAATATCGAACAGACTTTCGTCAATGAAAATTCTAAACGCGAAACAAAATCTTATATCGTAAACAAAGACGAAGGTCCGCGCGCCGATACAAGTCTTGAAGCGTTGGCAAAATTACGACCTGTTTTTGCAATTGACGGAAGTGTTACCGCTGGTAATTCTTCACAGATGAGCGATGGCGCAGCATTTGTGATGGTCATGAGCGAAGAAATGGTAAAAGAATTGAACATCACTCCTATTGCACGATTGGTAAATTTTGCTTCAGCTGGTGTTGAACCTCGAATTATGGGAATGGGACCAGTGAAAGCGATTCCAAAAGTTTTGAAACAAGCCGGAATGAAGCAAGAAGATATCGACCTTATCGAACTCAACGAAGCTTTTGCATCGCAATCATTGGCGGTATTTCGCGAACTGAAATTGAATCCAGAAATCGTGAATGTTAATGGTGGCGCAATCGCTCTCGGACATCCACTAGGTTGCACGGGTGCGAAACTGTCCGTCCAACTTTTTGACGAAATGAAACGCAGAGGCAATAAATATGGAATGGTTACAATGTGCGTCGGCACTGGACAAGGTTGCGCCGGGATTTACGAATTGATTTAAATTAAAAAGAAATAGGTTTTTATAAAACAAACATTATGAACGAGATAACACGTGGCGGCCAATTTATCGTCAAGGAAACCAAATGTGAAAATGTTTTCACGCCAGAAGACTTTACTGAAGAGCAAAAAATGATGCGCGATTCAGTTAAAGAATTTGT
>JBBSUW010000172.1:0-3348 GCA_038234025.1 Flavobacteriales bacterium | reverse complement strand
ATTTGGCGAACTTCAACCGCAAATTGTGGCTTCCGCCGTGGGAATGGCGTCGCAAAACCGGCTTTGGGTTTACAATGACATTGCCCAGCAATTGACGCTTTACGACTTTGTCAGAAATGTTTCCACCAATATCTCCACGCCGTTTAAAAGTCCGATCGTGCAATATTATTCAGATTTCAATACGTTTAGTTGGATCGACAAAAACCACGATTGGTTCCGTTGCGATATTTATGGAAAAGTAACGTCGCTTGGAAAAGTTGATCCGTCAGAAATTTCGACAATTGTTGCAGATGGCAAACGTATTTCTATGGCCAACAGTAAGTTGATGCTTTATGACAGCACTTTGCAGAAAACATATTCGCTTGACATTCCCGTCAAATCGCTTGAAGGATTGTACTACAACGAGCAAAATTTATCTATTTTTACCGATCAACAAATCACACGATACAAAATCACAACACCGTAATGCACATAGCAATAGCAGGAAATATTGGCGCTGGTAAAACCACATTAACGCGCTTGCTCGCCAAACATTTTAAGTGGGAACCGCACTTTGAAGATGTGGTGGACAATCCATATCTCGACGATTTTTACCACCAAATGGAACGCTGGTCTTTTAACCTTCAGATCTATTTTCTCAACAGCCGATTTCGCCAAATTTTGCAGATTCGCGAAAGCGGAAAAAAGATTATTCAGGACCGCACCATTTATGAGGACGCGCACATTTTTGCGCCCAATCTTCACGCGATGGGTTTGATGACCAACCGTGATTTTGAAAATTATCGTTCGCTTTTTGAACTGATGGAATCATTGGTTGAACCGCCCGATATGTTGATTTATCTGCGCAGTTCCATCCCAAATCTCGTGAGCCAAATCCACAAGCGCGGTCGCGAATACGAAAACTCAATTTCTATAGATTACCTCAGCCGCCTCAACGAACGCTACGAAGCTTGGATCACGGGTTATACCAAAGGCAAACTTCTAATTATTGACGTTGACAATATCGATTTTGTAAACAATCCAGAAGATTTGGGTATTGTTTACAATAAAATTGATGCGGAGATCAACGGACTTTTTTAGAACAATAACATGCCACTTGTAACTCCACTTTCCGCAGATCACGATTCCGAAACCAAGCAATTGGCTGAATTCTTCAACGAAACATTGGGGTTCTGTTCAAATTCTGTGCTTACAATGCAACACCGACCAGCGATTTCCAAAGCGTTTATCAACCTCAACAAAGCTGTGATGGAAAACCAAGGGCGCGTGACTTCTGCGCTCAAACGAATGATTGCATGGGTTTCGAGCAACGCGACTCGCTGTAGATATTGTCAGGCGCACGCCATTCGCGCTGCGGAACGATATGGCGCAGAGCAAGAACAACTTGATAATATCTGGGAATACAGAAACCATCCTGCGTTTTCGCCCGCCGAACGCGCCGCGCTTGACTTTTCGCTTGCGGCTTCAATGGTTCCAAACGTTGTTGACGAAAACATAAGGACCGAACTTTACAAATATTGGAACGAAGGTGAAATTGTGGAAATGCTCGGTGTCATTTCTCTATTCGGCTACCTCAACAGATGGAACGATTCGATGGGAACAACCATCGAAAGCGGCGCTATTGAATCTGGAAATCAATATTTAGGGAAAACGGGCTGGGAAGTTGGGAAGCATGTCTGAGTCTCAATATTGCTGATTTGAAAGTCTAATTTATCACGATAGTTACACCTTGTATTAGATTAATCTTAGCATTCTGTAAATTATAATTGTTGATATAGCCATCAATTCTTTACTATTTTTCCTTTTTGCATTAATCCGTTTTCGCCCTTTATCTCAAAAATGTACATTCCTTGTGGAAAATTGCTCGTGTTAAGTTTTAATGGCCCAGAAAACTGTCTTTGGATAACAATTTTGGATAACAAATCGTAGATAGTTAGATCATAATTTCCCGACGCCCCGCTATCAAAATTTACATGCTCTTCAAATGGATTTGGAAATACTGCTACCTTCGACTTGTTGCCTTTTGTCAAAACCGAAAGTGGATTCGCGGCCATATGACAAGATGCAATATCCAACGCGATAATTCCAAGATCCTTTATTAATAAAAAGTCCACCTGCGAACCGCTAAAAGAGCCCTTGAAAAGTTTGGTGTTTGTTACTACATATATATGATCTCCAAGGATAGTCATTCCAGTTAAACCTGCATCCATAGAACTAACTCCCGTGGTAGCTATTTCACTTAAGAAAGTACCATCCGCACTGTATGCTTTGAGTATTTGTAAGCCCTTGTAAAATAAGTAGAAATTGCCCTGGTTGTCGGTAGCTACATCCGCCATTAAATCGTTGCCGGCGATATTAGACAACAGAAGTATGTCAGGACCGCTACCATCATACCTATACAATTTACCGTTCAAATAGTCTAGGTTAAAAATAAAATTTGATGTTCCACCAATATTTGCAGCTGCGATGCTTACCGAGAAGTGATTTGAATTGACCCACCCATTTTCGAGCCAATAGAAATAGTTGCCTCCTGGGGTTATAACGTACATTGTTTCAGGTTGTGTTATGGACGATAGATTTGCATTAATTGATATTCCGTTGCCAGTGCTCAGTAGCGGTGGCGTTGAAACATATATTGGCTCTGTTGGTTCTGTATCTACATTGTCAATTCTATAAATTATTCCTGCTAAGTTTGATATGTAGATGGAATGCATATCTCTCCCATCACATTGAAGGTCGATCTGCGCATTGCAGAGGTTAATTATTAAAAGTAATGCTAATTGATAGTATTTTTGATACATAATAACATGTTTAAAAAATGAAAAGATTTAGGACCTTATCTTCGATCTATATAAAAGATTGCATCTCTATGTATTTTAATCTTTAGCAAATATCCACAAAATCAATTTAGTAATGTGCCAGAAGTTCAACTTGAAAATTATTAAAATTCTAAACTAGTTTATTAAAAGTTTTACAAACAAAAAAAGCCCCACTTTCGCGAGGCTTTTTAAATACTATAAGACCAATATTACTTCACCAGCATCTTGCTCACTTCTTTGCTCGATCCGTTAGTAACCGTTACAAGATATAATCCCGAAGCTGGGTTTGAAAGTTCAATATCCTGATTAAATATCGGTGCGTTTCTGTATGATTTGCTGTAGATTTTTCTACCGCGGATATCGTGAACCTCAATTGTAATATCATTGGCTTCAGGCGCCTGCAATTGTACGCTGAAACGTCCGTTGTTCGGGTTTGGTACCAATGAGAAGTTCTTAAAGTTGTTCTGTTTTACTGCAAGTGGAACCGTTGTACAGAATTCAATGCTCCAGCTGTTGAGCGCACCACCAT
>JBBSUW010000171.1:0-3350 GCA_038234025.1 Flavobacteriales bacterium | reverse complement strand
CATTTTTTTTCTTCTTGCTCTTTTAGCAACGGAGTTGACTGATCTTGGCATAATTTAATTTGTTTTTGTAGCAGGCGTCCCGAATTGAATCGAAGGAACTTTGTGGCCGTGCTCCAAGGTTATTTTTAAGTGTTTTTTAACCTAGTGGAAATCACAATTGCAATAATTCTCCATCGCTTTAGTATTCTGATGGATAATCTATTACAGGTTTAGATAATCCTCAATTGTTGTTTGATGCTTCTCATGTCCGATTTATGGACCAAGGTAGAATGCGTAAGCGCGAGCTTGCGTTTTTTCGATTTCTTGGTCAAGATGTGGCTCTTGAAAGCGTGCTTCCTCTTGATTTTTCCAGTGCCGGTGATCTTGAATCGCTTCTTGGCGCTGGATTTGGTTTTCATTTTAGGCATTGTGTCCTTATTTATTAATTGACTTACTTACTTTATTTTTAATTTTTTTTGGAGCTAGTTCCCGCTTTCCGCTGTATCTTTTTAATTCGCCGAAAAGGCGAAAAAAAGGATGCCGCTTCAATCGGGGCTAGGCTAATCTGCTGTGATCGAGATTTATGGATTTACTGTAGTATGTGATTTTTAACCAAATACTTTAATCCAAGAACATTATTTCTTTTTCTTCGGCGCGATGAACATGATCATCCTTTTTCCTTCCAGAACCGGCATCGCCTCAACCTTGCCAAATTCCTCAAGATCTTGTGCCAGTCTCAAAAGCAATATCTGACCTTGGTCCTTATATATAATCGATCGACCCTTGAAGAAAACAAATGCCTTCAACTTTGACCCTTCTTTCAAGAACTTTTCGGCGTTCTTGCGCTTGAAATCATAATCGTGCTCGTCCGTTTGTGGTCCAAACCTGATTTCTTTTACCGTTACCTGCGTCGATTTGGCCTTCATTGCCTTGTCGCGCTTTTTCTGCTCATAGACAAACTTTTTGTAGTCCATGATCTTGCAGACCGGCGGTTCGGCGTTTGGCGAAATCTCTACAAGATCCAGCTCAAATTCGTCTGCCTTGCGCAGCGCATCGGATAGTTTGAAAAGTCCGGGCTCAACATTTTCGCCCACAAGTCGTACTTCTTGCACGCCCCGAATCAAACTGTTGATCCTGTGCGCGTCCTTTTTTTCTACCCGAGGCTGGTAACCTCTATTGCTTCTTATTGCTATGGCTTATTTTATTTTAAATTAAACATTGAATGGTTTCAAAACCTTGTTGACCTCGTCGTTCACCAATTTCGCAAATTCCTCCACTGACATTGTCGTGTTTCCCTTGCCATCTTGGCCGTGGCGTCTCACGCTCACCGTTCCAGATTTCTCTTCTTCCTCGCCCACAATGAGCATAAAAGGGTATTTCTGGGTCTCGGCCTCGCGTATTTTCTTGCCTATGGTCTCGTTTCTGTTGTCAACGAGGGCGCGAATTTCGTGATTTTCCAGCGAATCCAAAACTTTTTTCGCATAATTTTCATATTTCTCGCTCAATGACAATATGATAGCCTGTTCCGAAACCAACCACAATGGGAAGTTCCCTGCGGTGTGCTCCAATAGTATGGCAATGAACCTTTCCATTGATCCAAATGGTGCGCGATGGATCATTACCGGTCGGTGAAGCTCGTTGTCGGCACCTTTGTAGGTAAGGTCAAAACGTTCCGGCAGATTGTAATCCACCTGGATTGTGCCGAGTTGCCATTGACGACCCAGCGCGTCCTTTACCATAAAATCGAGCTTTGGTCCGTAAAAAGCCGCTTCGCCATATTCGATAACGGTTTTCAGGTTTTTATCTCGAGCCGCGTCGATGATCGCATTTTCCGCTTTCTCCCAGTTTTCGTCCGAACCAATGTATTTTGCTCGATCTTCTTTATCCCTCAATGAAATCTGAGCCGTGAAGTTCTCGAATCCAAGCGTACCAAAAACATAGAGCACAAGGTCGATCACGTTCTTGAATTCTTGGTCAAGCTGCTCTGGCGTGCAAAATATATGCGCGTCATCTTGCGTAAATCCACGCACACGGGTCAATCCATGAAGTTCACCACTTTGCTCATATCTATATACGGTGCCGAATTCTGCATAGCGTTTAGGAAGATCTTTGTATGACCAGGGCCTTACGTTGTAGATTTCGCAATGATGAGGACAGTTCATTGGTTTAAGCAAAAAATCCTCGCCCTCTGCCGGCGTGTGGATTGGCTGAAAACTATCTGCACCATATTTCTCATAATGACCAGAAGTCACGTATAAATCCTTGTTGCCAATGTGAGGCGTCACAACCTGTTCGTAACCGGCTTTCTTCTGTGCTTTTTTCAGAAATTGCTCAAGACGGTCTCGAAGCGCTGCGCCTTTGGGCAACCATAATGGCAGGCCTTGGCCCACCTTCTGCGAAAATGCAAAAAGCTCCAGTTCCTTCCCAAGTTTACGGTGGTCGCGACGTTTTGCCTCCTCTAGAAGTTCAAGATATTCGTTCAAATCCTTTTGTTTCGGAAACGAAATGCCATAAACACGCGTCAACTGCTTGTTCTTCTCATCGCCACGCCAGTATGCACCGGCCACGCTCATCACTTTGAAAGCCTTGATGATTCCCGTGTTCGGAATATGTCCACCTCGGCAAAGATCCGTGAAAGTATCGTGATCGCAGAATGTTATCGTTCCGTCCTCAAGATTCTCGATAAGTTCTATCTTATATGGATTGTTTTCCTTCTTGTAAAAATCCAGAGCATCTGCCTTTGTCGACGACCGCATGGTGAACCCGTGCTTTTCCCTCGCGATTTCCAGAAACCTGTCCTCGATTTTTTTAAAGTCCGCTTCGGTCAAGGTTTCCTCGCCAAAATCCACATCATAATAGAACCCGCGCTCTATCGCCGGGCCAATCGTCAGTTTTGCTGCCGGATAAAGATCATGGATAGCCTGCGCCAGCACGTGCGCTGAGGAATGCCAAAATGCCGTTTTTCCCTCCGTGTCGTTCCACGTATAAAGCACAATGTTCCCGTCCCGATTCAGCGGCGTCGTTGCTTCCACTTTAGCTCCATTAAAAGAAGCCGATATCACGTTTCGCGCGAGTCCTTCGCTAATGCTTTTCGCAACATCCATCGGGGTCGAGCGGTCTTCATAAATACGCACACTTCCGTCGGGCAGTGAAATATTGATCATGATCAAGAATTTAGGGCACAAAGATAGTCTATCACCAAAATTGTCACAACACTATAAATGATGATGATTTTCTGGAGCTTTCTCCCGCTGTCCGCTTGTAGTCCTCGCCAAAAACCCGTCCTCGCATCGGCGTCCCTCGGGCTTCCGTTGGTCGCCCATGTCCACCGTGCTCCGATCGGGCCCTTGGCTGTGGGCTACCGCTGCCAT
>JBBSUW010000170.1:0-3732 GCA_038234025.1 Flavobacteriales bacterium | reverse complement strand
AAGCCGTTACCAATGTTAAGTATGTGGGCAGCGATTATAAAAAAGGCGCGCAGATCACCATTGCGAACCTTGAGAAAATGGCGATGCCCGTTGATCTAAAAGTCAACTACAAAGACGGCACCTCGGAAAGAAAGATGCTTCCCGTTGAAATCTGGATGCGCAATGACACTTGGACGTTCGCGATGCCGACCGCAAAAGAAATCGCATCGGTGGAAGTGAACCCCGACAACAGGTTTCCCGACGGCAACACCAAGAACAACAAATTTGCTATGGACGGCACTCAAGCAGCGGCTCTAAAAATGCCCTCGCTTTCAAAATATGTTGGCACTTACAGCTCGGCGCAAATTCCGATCAAATTGATTTTTACCCAGAAAGATGGCGTACTTTATGGCGAGGCAACGGGACAGCCACAATTTCCATTGGAATATTCGGGGGACGATACATTCGGTGTAGAACAAGCGGGAATCAGTTTAAAATTCGATACGATCAAGAAAGAAGTTTCATTGAACCAGGGCGGGCAATCATTCACGTTCACCAAAGAATAAAATACGGCTTTCGCCAAAAACAACAATGGAAAAACCAACAAAGGACAGCAACGGAAACATATTGGCAGAAGGGGATTCGGTAACGGTAATCAAGGACCTGAAGGTCAAAGGCTCTTCGAGTGTGATCAAGCGCGGCACAGTTGTCAAGAACATTCGACTCACTGATTCTCCACTGGAGATAGAAGGACGCGTTGGCGGCACCACGATGGTACTGAAAACGGAGTTCATGAAGAAAGGGTAAAGGACCACGTGCTTTTATAATTTAAGTGCCATCCTTTCAGATGGCATTTTTGTGTCTGCAACTTTAACATTTAGTAGCTTCTGTTGCATTTGTAAAGGTGAGCAATTAATTTTGTTCAGTTTATATCTATGCATTTTCGCTGAAACTGAATGTATTAAGACCTTAACTGAGCTTTTTTTACCTTATTTCACCTTAGGTAAACCTGCCTAAAACCCGGAAGCCTTTTAGACGGTAGTTGTTTAAGTAGCTTATCGTTTATTGAATCATTTACCGATGATCTTGGATTTGTTTTTATTCTGAAATTTTATACTGAATGGGCTTAAACGTTCCACCGTTGCTGTCTTCTGCGGAACAGGCCGTCAAGCCCACAATCATGTCCATCTGCGCTTCAAACTGGACATAATCGCCCGCTTTGGATGTGGGCGGCAAAACCGACAATGTGCCGTTGGCGTCGAACTGGACGTTCATAAAGATATTGAACGCCGTGGGGATGTCATCGAGTTCGATGTCAAACAATTTAAGGTTGATGTGCAGGTTGTTGAGGCAACTAGGGTGTTCTTTATGGTCATTGTACATTATCTTGAAGGTTTCCGGACTGCAAGGGGCAAGCAGGAAATCGTTGCGCCCGTTGGTGTCTTCCATGATTTCCATCATTTTATTGGAGCGATTGCTCCACAGAAAATTGGATTTTGATATCAATATGCTTTCTTCGAAATCCATCGTTTTGCCCGATGATATGCGTTCGCGTTTGTCTTTAGCATTGAACAACACCATATCGCTGACCTGACCTCCCTTTGGATCAATGATGGTAAGCGTTTGTCCCTTTGAGAGTCTGAATGCCGCACCTGTTTGGGGTTCAATCGTGGTGGGCTCCATCATGATGCAGATTTATGGTGGAAAGGACATTTCCAAGCGCTTCCTACTTTCCGGCCGCTGTACTGTTTGGTCTCGCTATCGTTTCCAAAGTCTTCCAGCATCGGATTGATCGATCCTTGCAAGTGTTCATCCCTGAGTCTGATTCTATTTTTGACGGCTTGGTACGCTCCCATTTCGCGCAGCTTTTCAAATTGCCAATGCAGGTTGAAAACCACCGTGGTATATGGCGCCTGTCTGGCAAGGCGAGAACTACCGGGGTGCATGCCCACGATGTAGAAAGCTTTTCCTTTGATGCTGAAACTGAAATTGGGGTCGTCGGGATCGTCGCTCACGTTTGGATCCCACGCCTCGTTGTCGTTGTTGTGCAATCTCTGCAAGAAATTCCAGAGCGCTTTTTCAAATTCATTTTCTGTGGCGAACGCATCATTTCTAAAAACCATTATCAATGACTCGAAAACGTTTGAATCAAAGTCATAATGGTCGATATAGGTTTCGATATCCGAAAGGATTGATTGAGTATTTCCGTAGTTCAAAAGGCTTTCATAAACCTTGAGATGGTAGTTTTCCATCTTGAATACGGTATTGGCCATTACGCAAGGGTGCTTTTGGGCTATGATGAAATCCTTGAAGTTCTGCTCCACAAGGCTAGTGCTATCTGTATTCATAATTTAGTTATTAATTGCAATCACATTTGTAGCAATATGTTGCACGTATATTTACTTTCGCTAAATTAAAATCAAATTGTATCGGTTAATTATAATATTTAAATCAATGGTTGCAATATCGTCGAATAGAAATTTGAGCAAAGATTTAGAATATTATGCAAATTAAATAGCAGGCCGATTTTTTAAAAGTTTAAGATCGCTATCTATTAATATGTGTCATCTAATAGGGTCGAGTTGTCTCGGAAGTTTGTATTTCCGTTCGAATTTGATGGAGATGGCAGGGAAAGGACTTTAGAACTTTCCTTTACGCGAGGCAATATTCTTTACTGAGATCACTCCAAGTAGACTTTTTGCCTGGACAGAAGTGATAAGGTCCTAAGGCCGCAACAATTCAGTCGTAAAATTAGCGGCCATCGCAACGCTCGATAGATGTCTGTCCACTTGCTTGATAAGCGAAGCTTTTTAAAGTCGGATTCAAAAAAGTCTTTATAAAATTTGTCTGTTTTTCTTTTACGGTCATTCCTGTTGTCAATTTTCGTGTGTTCTGGCATGCTTGACTATAACGTTTTATGGTTATAAGCCGTTGCGTGTTCTTCACACGAACTATTAAAAGTACAAAACTCCGCTGGAAAACTCCCATCCCGATAGCTATCGGGAATCCAGATTAGCACAGACCCAGCAGTGGCTTATACACGGTGTTAGCAAGCGTTTTTATTCTTCGTTTCGTATTTCAGTTATAATTTCTGTTGTCAAAATCCAGTCAATTCCTTTCTTGTTCAATCCCTTTATGAATTTCTTATCGCCAGTCCAAAGTGGTGAATCAAGTTCAAGCGCCAGAGCAATAAAAGGTGCATCAAATTCGTCAACATTTTTGGTCAGTTCAATTGCTTTTTCCCAAGTTGATTCTCTGATAGATTCCAAATCAATCAAGTCTATTTTTTTGAATAAATTGCGTTGCAGAAAATCCAGTTCCTTTTCTGACAATCCACCAATTTTCAAAAGTTTTTTCTTGTGGTTTTCAAGTTCGTCCAGCAGATAAGTTGGCGAATAAAAATCAAACGTGTTTGACGAATTCAGCAAAAGGTCGCTAATCGTTCCATTTGGGCTTAAAAGTCCGCTGAAAATTATATTGGTGTCGACTACGATTTTCACTTTACAAACCGACTTTTGTTTTTATTCCACCAAGAAGATTTGGATTCGGAAGAAAGTTCGTCGATTTGTTTTTGGGATGCTTTGCTTTTTGATGCTATTTCACGGAATTTTAGATAGTCCAAAATCCGTTGAAGTCCGACCAAATCCGTTCCGGAAGATACTCGGATTAATATTTCTTTATTTGTTCTTTCGATGTGCATATTTAAATGTACTCAAAATTTTCAATCGTTCCTAAATTTTTTTTCAAATGCTT
>JBBSUW010000169.1:0-3755 GCA_038234025.1 Flavobacteriales bacterium | reverse complement strand
TTATCAAACCGATATTGAAGATGACATTTTGAAAATTGCTGTCGTCACTCGGTATTTTGATGCAAAACCAACTGTTGGATTTATAAAGAATTTTGGATTGAAGCGCGGCGCAATAGCAAGTTCGGTGGCGCACGATTCGCATAATATTGTTGTGGTTGGCGTTGACGATGCTTCGATTGCAAAAGCTGTCAACTTAATTATTGCGGCAAAAGGTGGCGTTTGCGCTGTCAATGAAAATTCCGAAATCTTGTTGCCATTGCCAATTGCGGGAATCATCAGCGACAAAGATGTGTGGGAAACCGCGCGGCTATATCAAGAAGCCGATGAAATGGCGAAAAGTCTTGGCAGCAAACTCAAAGCTCCGTTTATGACTTTGTCTTTTATGGCATTGCTCGTGATTCCGGATTTGAAACTTTCGGACAAAGGACTTTTTAGTGGAAAGGATTTTAAGTTTGTCGATTTGGGGAAGAGCTGAATTATAATATATGTAGATCAATTCAGTTTTGTAATTATTAAAAAAAAGACCCGCAATTTCTCGCAGGTCTATTTAATTTAAATATATTAAATATTTACTGTTTCACAAACTTTATTGTGTCCGCGTTATTTAGTTTGATAAAATAAACACCGCTTGGTAGATTATGGACATCTAAAGCGTTGTCAACAGTATCAATGGTTCCAAATTGCAGAAATTGCCCCGCGATATTGTAAATTGAATAGTCGGTTTTATTCCTAACATTCACATTTATAAAATCTTGAGCTGGATTTGGATAAATAATAATATTCTTTTTGACAAAATGTGAAGTGCCCAATGAACATTGATCTAAATCATCCGTATAATTTATATTTCTGTAGGCGTGATTCACAATCCAATTTGAATAGGGAAGTTGATTGTTTTGAGCTAATTGCACATTATCAACTTCTATGCAAACATTGCCCACAATGTAATCGCTTGGATAATCGTAGCAGTAAGTACAGCCTATGTTGATTACCATATTTTGCAGATTATTGTTGTTGTTCAAGTTGATTTTATCTACGCCTGAAGCTATAACAGTATTAATGTTGGGATTGCCACTAAGATCAATTTCACTAATATCATTAATTGGATAAACATCACCCTCACTACTAATATTAATATATTCTAAAAGAGGATTATTTGAAACATCAAGTGAAGTCAGCATATTGTCAACGCAATCCAGATATTTAAGATTAATTAAATTATTCAAATTTAGATTATCGATCATCGTAAATTTTACCACCAGATGCTCTAAATTAACAAATGCTTCTATTCCTGACAGATCGTGAATCATTCCTTCATATATGTCATTTGCCGGATAAGGATAGTTGGTCAATGTGCCAGGCGACAAATTTAGTTCTGTAACAATGAATATATCACTGGTTAAAACTTGACCATTGATAGTGTTGTCCGAATCGATACCCAAATCAATTAACGCTTGTTCGAAGCGAAAATCCGGTATCAAAGTCACTTGTGCAGTCAAATTGCTTTTTGCAAAAAGCAACAATAATATAATAAGCAGATTTTTCATAAAAATGTTTTTAGTTCGGTTAGTTGCTGCATTTCAATCTGTTGAATGGCTAATGTATGAAAGTTAACTTTATCTTCTCAAAAAGTTATCAACAAGGAAATCTTTAAGATCATTTTGTTTAAGATATTTTCACCGAGGATTTTAAGTTTGTCGATTTGCCCAAAAGCTGAAATTGATGACAATTGCCCTAGCCCCGATCGCGCCGGTATCCTTTTTTTTCCACCTTTTTCGGTGGTAAAAAAAGATAAAGGCAAGAGCGGGAAATAGCTTCAAAAAATTTAATACGTAATATAAACCAGCGCGAAAATCGAGATGAAAATCCACAGACTCAATGCGAGCAAAATGGGTTTTGTGCCGGTCGATTTCAAGTCTTTGAGGGAAATTGTGGAGCCGACCAAAAAGAGCGTCAGTATCAATAATCGTTTGGATATCAAGACAATAACACTTGTGATATTTTCGGGAACGATGTGGTAACTGTTGATGAAAATCGCGACGATAAAGAAAACGATGAACAGCGGAATCTTGATTTTTTCGCCTTTTGTCTTGAAATAAATCATCGAAAAAATGGACAGCGGAATAATCCACAATGTTCGCGAAAGCTTGACTGTTGTGGCAATTCTAAGTGCTTCTTCGCCGTAACCCAATGCCGCGCCTACGACAGAGCTTGTGTCGTGAATGGCGATGGCGCACCACAATCCGAATTGATTTTGTGTGAGGTCGAGCCAATGACCGATGACCGGAAAAAGGAAAAGTGCGACCGAATTGAGCATAAATACGATGCCGAGCGAGATGCTGATGGTCTCGGTTTTTGCCTTGATCACAGGCGAAATCGCCGCAATCGCGCTACCACCACAAATTGACGTTCCCGATGTGATGAGATAGCCGAGTTTCAGGTCGACATTGAAGAGTTTTGTGAGCAAAAGTCCGAGGCTGACCGTGAGCAATATTGAGTAAAATGTGAGCGCAAATCCTTCTTTGCTTGTTTGTAAAGTTTCTTTGATGAACATTCCAAAACCAAGTCCGACAACGGCAATTTTCAGTAAATGACTGACGGCTTTATGGCTTTGCGCTTGAAAAGGATTTTGGAAAATTAAGGTAAATACAAAGCCTAGCAAAAGCGCTATTGGACTTGTGAGAATACCCGAAAGTGCTGCGATTGCGAGGATGAAAAAGATAACTTTTGATGCTGTCTCCTTCATTTTACAAATCTAATTTTTCAGATTGTTTGGCAGGACTTGAAAACCCGGCAACAACCGCTACGATTTCGCCCTTTGCAGGTTTTATTTCAAAATGTTTCAGCACTTCTTCGGCGCTTCCGCGAATGGTTTCGTCGTGCAATTTTGAGATTTCGCGAGAGACTGATATTTGTCTTTCTGCCCCAAAATATGTCGCAAAATCCTGCAGCGTTTTGTTGAGTTTGTGCGGCGAAACATAGAAAACCATTGTTCGAGTTTCTTTGGCAAGTGCCGTAAATCTCGTTTGGCGGCCTTTTTTATCGGGCAGAAATCCCTCAAAAACGAATTTGTCGCATGGCAATCCACTGTTCACGAGTGCCGGGACAAAAGCCGTTGCGCCAGGCAAACATTCGACGGAAATATTTGCCGCAATTGCGGCGCGAACCAGTAAAAATCCGGGATCTGAAATGGCGGGCGTTCCGGCATCGGAAATCAGCGCGACATCTTCACCATTTTTGATTCGCTCGACGATATTTTCCACCGTTCGGTGTTCGTTGTGCATATGATGGCTGATCATATGTGTCGAAATCTCGAAATGTTTCAGTAATTTTCCGCTCGTTCTGGTGTCTTCGGCGAGAATCAGATTGACATTCTGAAGCGTTTTTATCGCGCGAAAAGTCATATCGTCAAGATTGCCTATTGGCGTTGGAACGATGAAAAGCTTTGCCATTAGTTCTAGTTGAACTTTCGTTCTATGATTTCCATAAATCTGACGCTATAATCGTCCTTGCCTTCCCAATTGTTGTAATCTGGCTTGACCATTGTCTCAATAAAGTTGACAGCGTCTGGATAATTATCAAAAGTGATAAGTTGAGAAAGCACGCGGTTGTAATCTTCGCTGGAGTTGTTGAAAAGATGTTTCATAAAGGCAATTCGGTCGTTAAGCCCGATTGTGATTCCCTTTGAAAGTCTATCGTTTAGCGAAAGCGGTAACTTTGGATCGTCCTTTTTTATATTAAAGACATTCGTAGTATCG
>JBBSUW010000168.1:0-3782 GCA_038234025.1 Flavobacteriales bacterium | reverse complement strand
TTATAGGCGAAGATATTCGGCTTGATCCTGTGATGCTGGACAAGGCGACGTCGATTGAAACTTTGCTGGAATTTTATATGGGAAAAAATACCCCGGACCGACAGGAATTTATTATCAATAATCTGAAGGTTGAAATTGATAAATTGGAAGACAGCGCGGTTGGAAAATAATTAGGCACAGAAAAACAAGAATGGACGAAGAAGAGATAATTCCCGGGGATGAAAATCTAAGGGCGGGAAATTTTTACGAAAACGACGCAGACTCTGGCGAGACGATCACGAAAGTGACCGGAATGTTCAAGGATTGGTTTCTTGACTATGCATCGTACGTGATTCTTGAGCGCGCCGTTCCTGCAATCGAGGACGGTTTCAAACCCGTGCAGCGCCGGATTATGCACTCGCTCAAAGAACTTGACGACGGCCGATATAATAAGGTTGCAAATGTTGTGGGCCACACAATGCAATACCATCCGCACGGCGACGCCAGTATAGGCGATGCGATGGTGCAAATAGGGCAGAAGGAACTGCTGATCGATACGCAGGGAAACTGGGGAAATATCCTTACCGGCGATGGCGCGGCGGCTTCGAGATATATTGAGGCGCGACTTTCCAAATTTGCGCTCGAGGTTATTTACAGTCCGAAAATAACGGATTGGGGCGTGTCATATGACGGTCGACGCGCAGAACCGAACAATCTTCCGGCAAAATTCCCATTGTTGTTGGCTTCTGGTGCAGAGGGAATCGCCGTTGGTCTTTCGACGAAAGTCTTGCCGCACAATTTCAATGAACTCATTGATGGTTCGATAAAAATATTGAAGGGCAAGCCTTTCCAACTTTTCCCAGATTTTCAAACGGCGGGAATTGCCGATGTGAGCAATTACAATGACGGTCTTCGCGGTGGTCGTGTTCGTGTTCGCGCGCGGATTTCGCAATTGGACAAAGCGACATTAGTAATCACGCAGATTCCGTTCTCAACGAATACGACTACGCTGATCGACAGTATTTTGAAAGCCAATGAAAAAGGCAAGATCAAAATCAAAAAAATCGAGGACAATACAGCTGCAGATGTTGAAATCTTGATTCATTTATTTCCTGGGGTTTCGCCAGATAAAACTATCGATGCGCTCTATGCTTTCACGGGTTGCGAAACTTCGGTGGCGCCTTTAGGCTGTGTGATTGAGGATAACAAACCTTTGTTTATTGGGGTTTCGGCGATGCTGAGAATTTCGACGCATCGAACGGTTGATTTGCTGAAAAGCGAACTCGAAATTCAACTTTCAGAACACGAGGAACAATGGCATTTTCTATCGCTCGAAAGGATTTTCATCGAGAAGAAAGTGTATAGATTGATCGAGGAAGAAACTACCAGAGAAGGTGTGATCTCGGCGATTGACAAAGGTTTGAAACCGCACACCAAGCATTTGAAACGTGCCGTGACCGAAGATGATATTCTGCGATTATTGGATATTCGGATCATGCGGATTTCCAAATATGACAGCAACAAGGCGCAGGATAAAATCGATGCGCTCGAGGGCGATATCGAAAAAGTAAAGCACAATCTTGAACATCTCACCGATTTCGCAATTGATTATTTCGCGAAGCTTAAAGAGAAATATGGGAAAGGTCGCGAACGCAAAACCGAGCTTCGGATTTTTGATGATATCGATTCAACCAAAGTGATTTTGCGAAACACAAAACTTTACGTCAATCGTGAGGAAGGTTTTGTGGGCACGAGTTTAAAGAAAGATGAATATGTGGGCGAATGTTCTGAAATCGATGACGTCATCGTTTTTCTTCGTGACGGAAATATGATGATTTCGAAAGTTGACGCGAAGACTTTTGTGGGCAAGGATATAATTCACGTTGCGGTTTTTGATAGAAGTGACAAGCGCACGATTTGCAATATGATTTATCGCGACGGCAAAAACGGTCCTGCTTATATCAAGCGTTTTAACGTGAGCGGAGTTACTCGGGATAAACTTTATGATTTGACGAATGGCACAAAAGGTTCGCAGATATTATATTTTTCGAGCAATCCAAACGGTGAGGCAGAAGTCATTACTATTTTACTGCGGCAAGTTGGCAATATTAAAAAACTGAAATTCGATATAGATTTTTCAGATTTGGCAATCAAGGGCAGAAGTTCCAAAGGAAATATTGTCACCAAAAATGCGATTAAGAAAATTGAATTGAAAGAGCGTGGCATTTCCACATTAAAACCTCGAAAATTATGGTTTGACGAATCGGTTCAGCGATTGAATGTTGATGATCGCGGTGAACTTTTGGGCGAATTTAAAGCAGACGACAAACTTTTGATTATTTCGCAAAGCGGAAAAGCAAAAGTTATAATTCCAGAACTTTCTACCCGTTTTGACGAAGATATGGTGGTGCTCGAAAAATGGATTCCGACCAAACCGATTTCGGCCATTTATTACGATGGTGAAAAGGAAAAATATTATGCGAAGCGTTTTTTAATTGAAAACGAAGGCAAGGAGGAAAGTTTTATTACTGAAAATCCGAAGTCACAGTTGGAAATTGTTTCTACTGATTATCGTCCTGTGGCAGAACTTATTTTTCCAAAAGCAAAAGGATTTCAAAAAGAAAATCAGATTGTAGATCTCGAGGATTTTATTTCTGTTAAAGGATTTAAAGCATTGGGCAATCAGATTAGCGGCGATAAATTGAAACAGGTAAATCTACTTGCGCCATTGGAATACATTCCGCCGCCACCGCCGCCAGTAGAAGATTTTGAGGTAAATTCGCCTACAATTCTAGAAAATGATGAAAGTGAAAATGATGCCGATATTGACGAAGATGGTCAAACCACTTTATTCTAGCAAAAAAAGTTTCTAATTTCCTTCGTTCTCGTAATTTTTATCCAATTCGCTGTTCTTCAGCTTAACAGGATTTTTAGATTTCTTCAATCGTAGATTCAGGAATTCAACAAACAATGAGAAGAAAATCGCGAAGTACAAATAGCCTTTTGGAATTACGCCAATTTCAAGATCGTTGCCAAATCTAAAGTGTGCCAAGTGAGAACCTTCGGCAATTAACATTACTCCAATTAGGATCAAGAATGAAAGTCCGAGAATCTGAATTGTTGGATGTTCATTGACAAAATTACTTACAGGTCGAGCAAACGCCATCATAATTCCGATTGAGATAATTATGGCAAGAATCATAATACCAAGCGCGCCGCCGTATCCAAAACCTCCTTCAGATTCAGGCTTCATCGAAATCATTCCAACCGCGGTAAGAATACTATCAAATGAGAAAACAAGGTTCAGAACTGCAATCTGAATAATTGCGCCCTTGAGCGTACTTTTAGCTTTTACATTTTCAGTATCATCGTCACCCTCCATTTTATGGTGAATTTCGGTAACAGATTTATAAAGTAGGAAAATACCTCCGGCGAAGATAATAATGCTTTGTCCGGTAACTCCAGCCGAGAAAATCCCGAGGTCGATATGAAATAAAACTTTTTGCAAACTTAAAATCCAAGTGATTCCAAAAAGCAATACAATTCGGAAAGCCATTGCCAGTAAAAGTCCAACGCGGCGCGCTTTTGGTTGCTCTTCAACATCAAGTTTTCCAGAAACAATAGATAGGAAAACGATGTTGTCAATGCCCAATATTATTTCCAAAAACGTCAATGTCAAAAGCGCAATCCACGCATTTGGGTCGGTTAAAACTTCCATCAATCCATCCATAAATGTCTTATTCTATTAAAGTTGCAGTCCCTTTTTGTCTAATATCGCTACCCACAAGACCGTATTCAAAAGT
>JBBSUW010000167.1:0-3790 GCA_038234025.1 Flavobacteriales bacterium | reverse complement strand
TTCTGAAAGGAAATAGATTTTTTATTGATCATGCATATAAAATATTTCCTGCTTCAAACGCAAATAATCTTAATATCTCGCACAGGTTTTATTACGAAAGCAAGTTTTTTGAATTCAACCAGCAGAATGTAATTACCGAAGCATTTGGAAAGCAGTTCAAGAGATTTGGCGAAGGCAATGTCTTCCAAATAAATGACCAGCTGAGATACAACAGGTATTTCAACAGAGTGTCCGTAGATTTTAGCAATAGTACTTTGGGCAGAGTAGGTGTTTTGGTTGAAGAATATGGTTACAACTATAATTATGACAAGATCTTTGTCAACGTTCAAAATGTTATTCCAAGTAGTCTTCACGACGATATAATTTCTGCAGGTGCGTTTTATGAGTATCGCAAGGGAAAATGGCAAGGGAGAATCGAATATGTAAACTCGATTTCAAATCAGTCGCTCACAAACATTACCGCCAAAATTAAATATGTCTACAGCGAAGATATTTCGGTAGTTGCCGAAGCGCAAAAAGTTAATAAGGTTCCCGACAATATTTACACATTGCACCAGAGTAGTTACGACAGTTACAATTGGTTCAATAATTTCAAGAATGAAAAAACTTCGGAACTTAGGCTTTCTGCAAATACCAAATGGCTAAATCTTTCCGCACAATATTCTTTGCTTGACGATCATCTTTATTTTGCCAATGATGGAAACGATACCATTCAGCTTATAGCGCCAAAGCAATTTTCAGGAACTATAAATTATCTTTCTTTGAAAGCCTCTCGCGAATTCCGTTGGTGGAAACTTGCGCTTGACAATACAATTCTTTATCAGAAAGTGGATCAATCTGCACCCATCTTAAATTTGCCCGACCTTACAATCAGGAACACATTGTATTTCTCAAACTACTTTTTCAAGCGCGCGCTTTTCTTGCAAAGTGGCGTCACACTTAATTATTTCACATCGTTCTACGCCGACGGTTACAACCCAATCATCTCAGATTATTATGTGCAACAGTCACAAAAGATAGGCGATTTTCCAAGGCTCGACTTCTTCGTAAACGCTCGAGTGCGATCGGCAAGGATATTCTTAAAAGCGGAACATTTCAACAGCGCTTGGTCACCAAAAAATAAATTTTACAGCGCGCCAAATACTCCGTACAATGACTTCATCGTGCGATTTGGATTGGTTTGGACATTTTTCCAGTAATACTGCTTTGGGCGTGTGCCGCCATATAAATTGATTTAAATCTTAATTTTATTAGGCGGCACCGTGCTGTCCGCTGTATCTTTTTTGTTCTGCTTTACAGCAAAACAAAAAAGGATGCCGCTTCCATCGCTCACGCAGTTGCTTCAACTTTATCGATAATTGACAATATCGTATATTTGCACGCTGTTAAAAAGCCTAAAAAATTACAATGAAATATTCAGAAAATATATTGGGAACCATTGGCAATACGCCTTTGGTAAAGCTAAATAAAATCGTTGCAGAGGTCGATGCGCTGGTACTTGCCAAAGTTGAAACCTTCAATCCAGGGAATTCTGTCAAAGATAGAATGGCTGTAAAAATGGTTGAAGATGCAGAAGCCGATGGCCGCCTTCAGCCGGGCGGAACAATCATCGAGGGAACTTCTGGCAATACTGGAATGGGACTCGCCCTTATCGCGATCGTGAAAGGTTACAAACTCATCTGCGTGATTTCGGACAAACAGTCCAAAGAAAAAATGGATATTCTTCGTGCGGTGGGAGCGCGAGTTGTGGTTTGCCCTACTGATGTTGAGCCAACCGATCCAAGATCATATTATTCAGTTTCAAAACGTCTGGCATTGGAGACACCAAATTCTTGGTATGTTAATCAATATGACAATCCGTCAAATTCATTGGCACACTATGAACAAACTGGTCCCGAAATTTGGGAACAGACCGATGGAAAGATTACGCACTTCGTTGTTGGTGTTGGAACCGGCGGAACAATCTCTGGTGTAGCAAAATTTTTGAAAGAGAAGAATCCGAATATAAAAATTTGGGGCGTCGATACTTACGGTTCTGTTTTCAAAAAATACCACGAAACCGGAATCTTTGACGAAAATGAGATTTACTCATATATCACTGAAGGCATTGGAGAGGACATTCTTCCCAAAAACGTCGACTTTTCGTTGATCGATGGTTTTACGAAAGTTACAGACAGAGATGCCGCAGTCTATACAAGGAAGATTGCCCTAGAAGAAGGGATATTTGTCGGAAATTCTGCCGGTAGTGCCATCAAAGGTTTGCTGCAGCTAAAAGATCATTTCAAGCCAGAAGATGTTGTGGTCGTTTTGTTTCACGATTAAGGAAGTCGATATGTTGGCAAAATGTTTAACGACGACTGGATGCGCGAACGCGGTTTTCTAGAAGAGGATGTTACAACTGTTGCAGATGCAATCAAAGATCACGCAGACAAACCGCTTATCACAGTTAAAACAGAAGAACTAGTTTCTCACGCTATCGAGAGAATGCGCAAGTATAAAATTTCTCAAATTCCTGTTGTTGATATCGATGGGATTGTTGGATCTGTAGATGAAACAGCGCTTTTCGAATGTTTTGTTGAAAATAAAGAAAGTCTTGACAGACCGATAAAGGAAATCATGGGAAAACCATATCCAATTGTTCAGCCAAACACGCGCATTGAAGATGTTTCAAAACTTTTTTCTCGTGACAACCAAGCGGTGCTGGTAGATCTTGGCGATAAAAAATATAATATACTTACTAAATACGATCTTATCGCAGCAATGAAATAGGCTTTCTTTTGGTTAGGAGATAAGTTTTTTAATATTAAAAAAATCCAAATTCAATTGTGTAACTTCGTCATAATGAAGCGCGCAAGATGAAGGAGGATTTTTTACATTACATCTGGAAACACAAAAGATTTGAAACTTCAAATCTCAAAACCACAACCGGCGAGGAAGTTGTGCTTATCAATGTTGGCGATTACGTTCAGCGTTCGGGACCTGATTTTTTCAATGCTCAGATTTTAATTGCCAATCAACTGTGGGCAGGAAATGTAGAAATTCACATCAACGCTTCAGACTGGTATTTGCATTGTCACGAAACCGATCCAGCATATGACAATGTTATTTTACATGTAGTGTGGAATCATGACTGCGAAATTTTTCAACGAGACAATACACCAATTCCGACCTTGGAACTTCAGCACTACATCGATTCATCAACGATCAGTAATTACAAAGAACTCAGCACGCCAAAATCTTGGATTTTCTGTGAGAAATCGTTACCTGAAATCTCTCAGTTTACGATCGATAATCTCTTGGAACGTTTGTTCCTCGGACGCCTCATTAACAAATCAGATCTGCTTTCGGAATTATTGGAAAATTCTACAAACGATTGGGATGCTGTTCTTTTTAAAATGCTTGCAAAAAACTTTGGTCTCAATAGCAACGGCGACGCGTTTCTTGAAATTGCGAATAGAATTCCATACCACGTTTTACGCAAGGAAATTCACAATAGAAACTCAATAGAAGCTTTGTTTTTTGGATTTGCGGGATTGCTAACTGATAACAAGCAGGACAATCATTACAGATTTCTTCAGGTTACATTTGAACGGCTATGTCATAAATTCCAACTTGCCCCAAATTCATCCAAAGTTGAATTTTTTAAACACCGACCGGACAATTTCCCGACCATCCGACTTTCGCAATTGGCAGGATTGATTCAACAAAGCCAGCTTTTTTCAAAAATTATAAATTCAGCCAATAGAGAAGAACTGCATAGCTATTTGCAATCGACAGTTTCTGATTATTG
>JBBSUW010000166.1:0-3863 GCA_038234025.1 Flavobacteriales bacterium | reverse complement strand
GTGCTTGCCACCTGGAACGGTTCTTCGGATGTAATCTTTTCCCTCATCCATTCCTTTTTGATGAAGGGTCGCAATCATTTTGTCCATATCAGAAACCATTGTTTCATCTTCATCTTCGCCGCACAGAAAATACATTCTTGCAGATATCCTCTTTTTGGAATTTGCCAAAGAATATATTTTATCAGAAAACCAGAACGACGGTGAAAAAATTCCGGCTTTCCCAAAAACCTTGGGATATTTCATAACGGCATAAAATGAAACCAATCCTCCAAGCGAACTGCCCATTATCGCGGTATTTTTTCTACTGGATTTTGTTCGATAATTTTTATCGATATAGCGTTTCAATGTATTGACCACAAATGACATGTATTGATCTGCTTTTCCACCGCCATATTTCACGTTGGCATACGGCGTGAGCTCGGCAAGACGTTGCTCATTTCCGTGCTCGATCCCCACAACGATTACTTTTGCGTTCAAACTATCGAGCGCTTCATCAACATTCCACTCGCCGGCAAAAGATGTTTTCTCATCAAATAGATTTTGTGCGTCATGCATATAAAGCACTGGATATTTCTTGCGCGATGCCGTGTAATCTTTCGGTAAATAAATCCAGATTTTTCGCGAATCGCCAAGTTCTGGTGACGAAAGCAGAAAAGTTGAAACCTGAGGTGATGCGGTGCTTGCTTTATCCTGCGCCGTAAGTTTTTGCGCAAGAAAGAAAAATATGATGCTCGTTAAAGCAAGCAATCTTATCATATATTAGACTTTTTGAATTACGAATTCCTGCAGATAGCTTCTCAATTGGCCGGAATTGATGGGCGCGCTCAAGCTCGCATCTGCCACGCTCGCGTTCCCAAAATTATTGATGCTATCTCTTGCAGAAGAGATCAATATGACCGGAATACTGACTGTTTCAGGATCTGATTTGATGCATTTTGCTAGCGTGTCGCCATCCATATCGTGAAGTTTTTGGTACGAAACAATCGCATCGGGACGCCGCTGTTTTGCCAACGTCAGCGCTGTTGCTCCATTGTCGGTCTCTATGCCGATGTATTCGTTTTCGAGCATCAACAGAATCTCGTTCCGGTCTCGCTTGTCATCTGCGGCCACTAGTAGAAGTTTTTTCTTGGGCTTGTTCACGCCAACTCTATTTTTCTTTGGAACCTCTTTCAAGTCCCACGGAAGCATCACGGTAAAGCTGAGGCCGGTATCGGTGAGTTTTGTCTCGATTCTTCCGCAATAGATCTTTATAAGGTTTTTGACAAGTTCCAGACCGATGCCCGAACCGTTCTTGTCCTCCACATGGCTCGAAAATTGTTCAAAGAGTCGATCGACCTCGCGCTTGGTAAGCTTGCCAGAATTGTGCGAGAAGCCCAATTTTAGATATTTCTTTTCCTTGATGGCCGAAAAATATATTGGACCCTTGTCATTTGAATAGTGGAAAGCATTGGCCAAAAGTATTGAGATAATATTTTTCAGAACCGCAGCGTCAAATGTTGTTTTTTCCTCCGATTGATCTACGTTCGATATAAAAATATTTCCCTCGGCTCGCGCTTCAGTGGCAAATGGCGCAACGGTTGTCTCGATAAATCTAAATATATCGCCCGTTTCTACTTGCAGTTCTGCATTCCCGCTTTCAATTTTGCTTATGTGGATCAGTTGGTCCACGAGCCGAAGAACCTCTTCTGTAGTATCGCTCAATTTAGCGATTTGCTCTTTTTGGTCGTCATTCGTCATCGAGCTTCGCAAATGTTCAAGTGGCTGCTTCATCAATGTCAACGGCGTGATGAATTCTTGCGAAATATTCTTCAAAAACCTGGACTTTAATACATTAATACGATTTTGATCATCACTTCCTTGCGATTTTTTGCGATAGCTCATATAGAGGAGCGTGACCGCGCCAAGCGCAAAAATAACGAGCACAAAAAACAAATCTTTTTGCGTGTCAGTGTCTTTTTCGGTCAGTTGCTGTGGTATCGGCAAAAGCTTTACTTCCTCATCTTCTTTTTCGGCGACCACGGATTTTCGCGCAAGCGAATCTTCGGTCTTTAAATCTCGTTCGGCAATTTTTAGTTCGATATCATTGTAGAGCTGAAGCGTTTCGTAAGCACTTTTGTAATTTTTGGCGAGAGCATAGCTACTCGACATTGTTTTGGTCTGCGATGACAAGTCAGATAAATCTGCGCCGGCAGATTTCATAATGCTGTGCGCGGCGGAAAACAGCGCGCTTGCTGGTGCCAGTTTCCCGGTGCGAGTAAGATATTTTGCAAATTCGTTGTTGGCTTTCGTCAATGCGATATCGTTGCCTTCAAAATTGTTGAGCTTTACATTGGCAGAATGGTATGCAATCGCCGCTCTCTCGTTACCTTTTCGCTCGTACAAATTTGCGAAAAGCAAGTGCAGACGGCTCATTTCTGAAATGTCGTTCTGCGATTCGTAATATTCCCTCGCCATCTGAAAACGTTTTGCAACTGCAGTAAAATCAGGGTTTTGCTGGCTCAAGGCCAAATTGTCCCTGATTGTCGCAACATAGTTCAGCGCTTTTTGGTCGTGGCTCTTTTCTGCCAAAGTGATGGCATCTGCAAAATATTTTGCCGATCGGGTCGCAGTCGAATCTTTTTCCATAGAAGTTCCATCTGAATTCAATGCTTGGCCCACGAGCGCATCGATGGCATCGCGGTTTTCAAGCTTATATCTTTGCGCGTTCGTGCTAGCAGTCGCAAAATATTCGCGTGATTTTTCGGCTTTTCCACGCAACTGTTCGGCTTTTGCCAGAATCAAATAACAGTGGAGCTGTACTTTCGCGTATTTGTCTTCCTGCGCCAATCTCAATGCCGCTTTCGCGAAATTGCCCGCTGTGATGCCCTTTCCTTTTTGAAGATAGTAATCCGAAAGACGAAGATTCGCATAAATTGTCTCTTCAAGTTTTTTCGAAGATTTGGCCGCTGCCAAAATCCTGTTCTCGGCAACGATTGCACTATCAAGTTTTTTCGTGCTCTTGAATTCCTTCACCTGCAAACTGGTGATTTGTTGCTTTTGTTTTGCTGTATTTTGCGAAAAGCAATATGCTGTAGCTAAAAAATAAATGACGAAAATTATTCTTATGGGCTTGGACATGGTTTTAAATATAACGAAAGATGCTGTAATTAACTGGATTTGATAACAGATTTTCCGCAGCAAATCTACAATGAACCTGCAAAACCGACAACCTACACTTTTTCTTTAAGCGATTTAATCTCATCGCGAAGTTTCGCGGCCAGCATAAAATCAAGCTCCTTTGCGGCTTTCTCCATCGATTTACGCTTCTCGCGAATTATTTTATCAATTTGATCCTTGGTAAAATATGTAGTGTCCGGTTCGGCCGCAGTGTACATTGTTGCGCCTAGTTCGTAATCAACGAGCTTTACTTTTGTAAAGGCGCTCTCTATTTTTTTGTTCAGCGCTTTCGGTTCGAGCTTGTGCAATGTATTGTATTCTATTTGTTTGGTGCGCCGATAAACTGTTTCGTCGATTGTGCGCTGCATGCTTACAGTGATTTTGTCGGCGTACATTATCGCTTTTCCGTTCAAATTTCTGGCCGCCCGACCGATTGTTTGCGTCAGTGATCTATTGTTTCTCAGAAATCCTTCTTTGTCGGCATCCAAAATAGCGACCAGCGAAACCTCGGGAAGATCCAGTCCTTCGCGAAGAAGATTGACGCCGATCAATACATCAAAAATTCCCTTCCGAAGGTTCTGCATGATCTCGATGCGCTCCAAAGTGTCGACCTCACTGTGAATATAACGGCATCTCACGCCCATTTTGGTCAAATATTTGGTAAGCTCTTCCGCCATTCTTTTTGTCAAGGTCGTCACCAAAACCCG
>JBBSUW010000165.1:0-3924 GCA_038234025.1 Flavobacteriales bacterium | reverse complement strand
ATAAAAAACACGCGATGAAACCAGATCTTTTTCAGGCTCCAGATTATTACAATCTTGACGAACTCCTTACAGATGAGCACAAACTTGTGCGCGATGCTGCCCGCGAATGGGTTAAGCGCGAGGTTTCGCCGATAATCGAGGAATATGCGCAGAAAGCCGAATTTCCAAAACAGATAATAAAAGGTCTGGCCGATATAGGTGCTTTTGGCCCGTACATTCCCGAAGAATATGGTGGTGCTGGTCTTGATCAAATTTCATATGGATTGATCATGCAAGAAATTGAGCGCGGCGATTCTGGCGTTCGTTCCACGGCGTCGGTGCAATCTTCGCTGGTGATGTACCCAATATGGAAATATGGAAATGAAGAGCAGCGCAAGAAATACTTGCCAAAACTGGCTTCTGGCGAGTTTATGGGATGTTTTGGACTGACGGAACCCGATCACGGATCCAATCCTTCAGGAATGACAACGAACTTTAAGGACAAGGGCGACCACTATCTTTTAAACGGCGCCAAAATGTAGATTTCAAACGCACCATTCGCGGATATTGCGGTGGTTTGGGCAAAGGATGAATCTGGCAGAATTCACGGGCTGATCGTTGAGCGCGGAATGGAAGGTTTTACAACGCCAGAAACGCACAACAAATGGTCGCTTCGCGCATCTGCGACCGGCGAGCTTATTTTTGATAATGTAAAAGTTCCAAAAGAAAATTTACTTCCAAACAAATCTGGTCTTGGCGCACCACTTGGCTGCCTCGATTCAGCCAGATATGGCATTGCCTGGGGCGCGATTGGCGCTGCAATGGACTGTTACGACACGGCTTTGCGGTATGCAAAAGAACGGATTCAATTTGATAAACCGATTGCGGCAACGCAGCTTCAGCAAAAGAAATTGGCCGAAATGATTACTGAAATTACAAAAGCGCAATTGCTTACGTGGCGACTTGGCGTACTAAGAAACGAAGGAAAAGCGACGACAGCGCAGATTTCGATGGCGAAAAGAAACAATGTTAACATGGCGATTGAAATAGCTCGCGAAGCCCGACAGATATTGGGCGGAATGGGAATTACCGGCGAATATTCGATCATGCGCCACATGATGAACCTAGAATCGGTCATTACCTATGAAGGAACGCACGATATTCATTTGCTGATCACGGGGATGGACATAACTGGACTTCAGGCGTTCAAATAAAATATATGAATTAAAACAAGCCTCTTTTCTAAGGGGCTTTTTTTTTGGAAAAACTTTTGATGGAATATTTTCGTAAATTGTCGTGTAAAATAATCGAAATGAAAAATGCGCTTTTGTTGCTTATCACAATTTTTATGTTTGGTTGCACGCAGGACAGACCAACCGTTATTCAGAATATTCCGCTTTCAAACAATGTAAAAACCTACAATTATCTAGCCCTCGGCGACAGTTATACCATTGGTGAAAGCGTATGCGACACCTGCCGATTTCCCGAGCAATTGAAAGCAGCCATTCAGATGGATGAGAATATTGAAATAAATTTAAATATTATTGCACAAACCGGTTGGACAACAACGAATTTATTTAACGCGATAATTTCTCGGAACCCTACAAATAATCAAGATATTGTTACGCTTTTGATTGGCGTTAATAATCAGTACCAGCAGAAACCATTTTCTGTGTATGAAACTGAATTTCCGCAGTTGGTACAGAAAGCAATTGCTCTGGCGAAGGATGACAAGACGAATGTCATTGTAATTTCAATTCCCGATTATAGATATACTCCGTTTGGGAATGGTTCGCAGAATCCTAATATTTCAGATGAAATCGACCAGTATAATTTATTCGCGCTTAATTATTGCGCCCAAAATAATATTGCATTTATAAACATTACTGATATTACCAGAAATGGTCTGGATGACCCATCACTTGTCGCGAACGACGGGCTTCATCCATCGCAAATTGCTTATGGGAAGTTCGTTGAGAGAATGTTGCCTTTTGCAATTGAACGATTGAACGATTGAATCCCGATAGCTATCAGGATGGAAATTTTATAAATCATTAGATTGAATAAATTTCACTTAACATTTAAATCCGAACAACAGAGAAAAAACATTAACTGACCGAAATTACGCAACTGCTAGTGTTGCATTGGTACTACCTTTATTCCGGCGCCAATTCTACAACCAAATTCTCTATTTCTGGCGTGATCAAAATCTGGCAACCCAAGCGGCTGTTGTATTTAACGTGAAATGCTTCGGACAGCATTGCTTCTTCGTCGTCGGATTTTTCAGGTAGGATTGTATCGCTTACAACATAACACTGGCACGAGGCGCACATCGCCATTCCGCCGCAGATGCCGATGGTTCCTTCCGGCTCGATTTCGTACATCCGCATCACCTCCATCAGATTGAGGTTCATATCTATTGGCGCTTCTATAACGTGATTTTCGCCGCGACGGTCGATTATGGTAAGCGAAATATCTGTTTGCGCTATCATCAGTCTATGGATTTTACAACCGGTTTTTCGGCTTCTTTTCTAGTCCCGTCAAATCCATCAACACCCGATACGGTCGTGTATTTCATCACATATTTTTTGCCGGGATTCATTCGCTGGTAAACGCTCTGCACCATTAATGTGGCCTCGTGGAAACCACAAAGAATCAATTTCAATTTCCCGGGATAAGTGTTGACGTCGCCAATGGCATAAATGCCGGGAACGTTGGTTTGATAATCAAGTGCATTGTCAACCTTGATGGCGTTCTTTTCTATGTCAAGTCCCCAATCTGCAATCGGGCCGAGTTTTGGTGTCAGTCCGAAAAGTGGAATGAAATAATCGGTTTCGACGGTTCGGTGTGCGCCGTTCTCGTCGAGTGTGATTGAATCAAGATGTTCGGCGCCGTGCAAACCGATGACTTCTGCTGGCGTAATGAGTTTTATTTTGCCAAGATTTTTTAGCTCCTGGACTTTCTCGACTGAATCGAGCGCACCGCGGAATTCATTGCGCCTGTGAATCAATGTAACTTCAGATGCGATGCTTGCCAAGAAAATACTCCAGTCTAGCGCGGAATCTCCGCCGCCGGCAATAACCACGCGCTTGTCGCGAAATTTTTCTGGATTTTTGATAAAGTATTTCACGCCTTTGTCTTCGTAAAATTCAAGACCATCTATCAAAGGTTTGCGCGGTTCGAAACTGCCGAGTCCGCCCGCAATTGCGATAGCTGATGCGTGGAATTTCTTTCCTTTTTCGGTGGTGACAATAAAGCTGCCGTCGTCTTGTTTTTCGATGGTGTCGGCGCGCTGGCCAAGTGAAAATCCGGGCTGGAACTGTTTGATTTGTTCCATCAGATTGTCCACCAAATCTCCGGCGAGCACTTCGGGAAATCCTGGAATATCAAAGATTGGTTTTTTGGGATATAGTTCTGCCAATTGTCCGCCGGGTTGTGGCAAGGCGTCGATGATGTGGCATTTTAATTTGAGAAGTCCGGCTTCAAAGACCGCGAAAAGTCCCGTTGGGCCGGCGCCGATGATGAGTATGTCGGTTTTTGTCATAGTGTGGTTGCGATTGTGTAGCTCTGCGTGAGGGATTGCAGCGGTATCCTTTTTTCTTCCGCCCTTTTCGGCGGAAGAAAAAAGATATAGCGGAAAGCCCGACCGCGTTCTCGCTGCCCTCAAAGCAGCGGGAACGGGGTCACGCCCAAATTAAACTTTAGAGCACATTGACTACGGTTTCTATTTGTGGGGCGAACTTTTTGATGGTGGATTCGACGCCGGCCTTGAAGGTCATTTGGTTGAAGCCACAGTTGGTGCACGCGCCCTGAAAGCGGACGGTGACGTGTTTTCCGTCGGCGATTGAAACGAGTTCGATGTCGCCATTGTCCGAGCGCAGGAACGGGCGAATTTCTTCGAGGGCGCGCTGCACGGTGGTTTCGAGTTCTTCGGTTGTCATCATT
>JBBSUW010000164.1:0-4051 GCA_038234025.1 Flavobacteriales bacterium | reverse complement strand
ACGGTTTTCAGGTCTATGCCGACAATGACGAATATTGTGCAGTGAGCATTCGTATGGAGTACAAACTCGAAAATATGGTGAGCGCGCTTCGGACAAACGTTGTACTTGTGCCGCCGCGATCCATGAAATTCCCGATAGATGTTGTTCTGATCGAAAATGCCGGCAAGAAATCAAGGTATTCGTTGAGCACCACAGTCGTTCTCGGTGATGCGACCAACAAGGCGTACAACATTGACTTTGTTTATCATTTGCCTTTTGCGACTGCAAAGGAATTTCGGGTGGATCAAGGTTACAATGGTTCGTTTTCGCATAAAAACATTATGGCCATCGATTTTAATTTGCCACAGGGCGAAACAGTAACGGCGGCTCGAGAAGGAACCGTCGTGACCGTTGTAAGCAATCATGATCGAGGTTGCGCCAGTGAAAGCTGCAAGGAGATGAGCAATTTTATAACCATAGCGCATGAAGATGGAACTTTTGCCGACTATGCACATTTGAGAAAAAACGGAAGCTTGGTTAAAATTGGTGACAAAGTTGTAATCGACCAGCCAATTGGCATTAGCGGGAACACTGGCTGGAGCAGCGCGCCCCATCTTCATTTTTCGGTTTATCAAAACAATTTTAAAGGTCAGAATACTTTGGAAACGAATTTTTTGACAGCGGATCAAAAATTTTCAAGACTAATTCAAGGTCAGATTTACCGAAAGGAATAGCATTCAAAAATACAGAACTTCGTTAATTTTTGCAGCGCCACCAATTGTTGATATTATTTCCATCGCGCTACCGCTATCCATTGATTATTAGGTAATTTATATTCCGCGGGTTCGTGGCAAACTTGTTTCTGCACGCGCTCTCATCCTCTGTTTGACTTTAACATTATAATTTATTTCTCCATCTTTGCGCAAAACTTTTAAAAATGCCAAAAAAATATTTTAAATTTCTCTTCGCCTTGTTAGCCATCTACATTGCATTCCGAACAGCACATTTCCTCAAAGGTTCTGCGGGCAGCGGCGATGAAGGGCTTTTTATACGCGATCTAGAGTATTTGAAAGCAAACGGAATTGTCGCCGCCGTCACGAAACAGGTGGGCATAGTTTATTTGTTGTGGGTTTATCCATTTTCACTGATTTTCAAAAATTACATCGCGCTTCGGGTGGCCAAAATGACACTATTTTTATTTACAATATCTATCTCGACAGTCGGATCAAGACGCTGAACTTTTGGTTCTATTATTTGTTTTTTACCATTACGGCCAGTGCTTTTATGCTGGGAACCAATGACGCTTTGCTGCAATTTTCATTATCGATCTTCTTCATAGAAACATACTTGATTTTAAGCCACCAAAAAAGTAGTGTCGGTCTGGCATTTTCTGCATTGCTCATTGCAGGTTTTACTCGAGAGATGACCATTATATATTTGCCGGTCATTATTATTTCGATTTGGATGATTTTTAGAACATTGAAAATCAGTACGACAGCTCGGGCTTATTGAAGTTTATCTGTTCGCAATGTGCCTTTTTATGATTTTCACCAGAAATATTTCGAAAAAGATCTATCTACCGTTGATTTCCTTAATTATGTTCTTGATTTTTGCGCTGGTTATAATTTACAATGTAGAAATGCGTTGGCTGGTGCCATTTACGCTTGCAGGAATCTTATTTTATGCTGACTGGGAAATTTTACCAAAATCAAAATTTTCCAATTACGCTATTTCTCTCAACTATTTGGTGATAGTATTAATGATGATTTATGGAACAGTCAAGCTGGTAATTAAAGATTATTAAAAATAATCTGTTGGCGAGAACTCAACGATCGGTCACGATTATTGCAAGTATGGACAACGCAAAAAACCCGAAAACCTCAGCTTTCGGGTTTCTAAAAATATTAAAAACTTAATATTTTCTAGCTTTTACTTGATCCAAAATCTCTCATATCGATCACATATCGATAACGAACCTCTTCATCGTTCACTTTTTCAAATGCATTGTTCACCTCGTCCATTTTGATCATCTGAACCTGCGGTAATATATTGTGCTCCGCGCAAAAATCAAGAACTTCCTGGGTTTCGGCAACACCACCGATCAACGAGGCGCCAACCGAGCGAGCAAATTTAGCAACCTCCATATTGTTTGTCGGTGACTCGTAGGGTCCCAAAAGCCCAACTGTCACGATTGATCCCCGAGGACCAAGAAGGCAGATGTACGGATTGATGTCAAACTTGTCGGGAATGGTGCAGAGCAGAAAGTCGAAAGAGTTCTCTTGGGCCTGCATCTCGCTTTTGTTTTCCGAGACGATAACGCCGTCGGCTCCCAGAGCCAGAGCCGATTCCCGCTTGGTTTCTTTTGTTGTGATCGCCACTACTTCCGCGCCCATGGCTTTGGCGAGCATTACACCCATATGTCCCAAACCGCCGATTCCAATTATCCCAACTTTATCCCCAGGTTTTACGCCCCAATGTTTCAATGGCGAGTAGGTTGTGATTCCCGCGCAAAGGATTGGTGCCGCCGCGGAGATTTCCAGCGAATCTGGAATTCTAAGAACAAAAGATTTATTGCAGACAACGTGCGTTGAGAATCCGCCAAAAGTATTGAAGTTATCGCCATCGGGCTTCCAATATCCATTGTAAGTCAATGTCATTCCGTGCGGTCCAAGGCAAAATTGCTCCTCGCCTTTTTCGCATGATTTACAGGTTTGGCATGAATCGATCATACAACCTACGCCCACGATCTCGCCGAGGGAAGTATTTTGAACGTTCGCGCCCACCTCAACAACCTTTCCGATTATTTCGTGCCCTGGAACGCACGGGTAAATCGTGTTTTTCCAATCATTGTTGACCTGATGAATGTCCGAATGGCAAACGCCACAATATAGAACTTCTACCAAAACGTCATCTTCTTTGGGCTTGTAGCGGTCAATTTCCATTTCTACAAGCTTATGACCGCCGACCAAACTGCCAGACGCGCCAAATGATCTGCTTTTGAATTTTTTTGATTCGTCGTAAACAACCTGTTTTTGCATAATTTGTAATTTTAAGTTTTCGACAAATTACATCCATCACCCCTCGGAAGCCTTATAGTCTTTCGGTGGAAACCTACCAAATTTGCAGTTTGGGTCACAAAAACAAGAGTACTGAAACTGAATCTGTTGCATGTCTAAAGCTATCGAAAGTAAAAAATGCCCAAATAATTGTGTTTGAGCTCATTTAGATTCAAAATATTTGTTATTTTGGTCAGACCAATCAACATATAACCACAATGACCATGAAATCCAAATTTCTGATATGTCTTGCGCTAGTCGCAATGCTCATAAACTGCAAAAAAAACACAACTGAAACCGCGATGCCCGAAGATGCAAAAGATTCCGTCGCCATGGAAAATGATACCCTTGCGGTTCTTCCCCATGAACCAATGGTTCCTGGAAAGAGCCTTGGTATAACTTCTATCGGCGACAATACCGAAGCTGCCGTCAAAGGTTTGGGCAAGCCGTTTATGGGCGATGCTGCTATGGGAAAATCGGTAGCAACCTTTAAAATAGACAACAATGGCGCCGATGCGATGCTGACAGTCGCCAGTTCCAGAACAATGTCCGAAGACAATGACGTGATCCAAGTTCAGATGCTGCGCACTACGGCCAGCAAATTCAAGACTAGCAATAAGCTTGGCGTTGGCAGCACGCTACAGGAAATCGAGAAATTCTATGCCCTTGAAAAAGTGGGGAAGTTTATCGAGGACAAAAAGAACTTCACATTGTACGATACAAATGCCGGAATCGCGTTTGAAATAGACAATGAAAAGATGTGCACCGGCGTTGTGATACATCCCGTAGAGAAAGCCACGAACGCAATGTATCTTCCAATGTACGAGAACTTTACAGATATTGAAGGCGTGAAATAGGTTGTCTCGTAAAAAAACCTCAACATATATCTTTTTACAAAAATTTTGGTTCGCGATATTTCAAAAAAAGTATTATCCAGAACTTTTTCCTGCTTTGCGCATCAGGAGAGTTGAAGATTAAAGAGTATTCTTGATAATTCTTATATTCTTTCATCTCTT
>JBBSUW010000163.1:0-4066 GCA_038234025.1 Flavobacteriales bacterium | reverse complement strand
TATGCAGCGCCGTAATCTTTGGCCGCTTCGGTATCGATTTTCCGCACTTCGGGATGATTGGCAAGACCCAGATAATCATTGATGCTCCAGTTCAATATTTCCTTGCCGTGGAACATCATTCGAGGTCCAAGCTCGCCCTCAAGTTTGGGAAAAACATAATATCCTTCAGCCTGCGAAGCCCATTTTCCCAGCGGTCCTTTGCTGATTTGGATTCTCTCGAATAAATCTTTTACCATGGTGTTATTGTATTGCTGAACGGCTTATTTCAGCGTGCAAAAGTAAAAAAATAATACCGAACAGCCTGTGCTTTAGAGGTTTTTTTTGGGAGCGGTTTCACGTAGCATTTCGTGGGGTCGTTTATGTGCAACGCAAGTCTTTCCTTTGCCATCAAGAATGCTGTATCTTTATTTCTACCGCCCAAAAATGCGGCTGAAGAAAAGGATGCCTCCCGATATATATATCGGGAATCGGGGCTATAAAATCCTACTCCGACAGTGAATCATTTTTGTATATTTGGCATTTACGAACGTTCAAATCATCATATAAGTGGCCAGAAACCAGAACAGTTCCAAGGACAGCAACGAGATAAAACTCGCCGTGCTCATCGATGCCGACAATGTTCCGTACAGCAATGTAAAAGGAATGATGCAGGAAATCGCAAAGTATGGCACGCCAACCACCAAGCGCATTTACGCCGATTGGACGAGACCAAATTCCGCGGGCTGGAAAGCCGTTCTGCTAGAGCATGCCATCACGCCGATCCAACAATACAGCTATACTTTTGGCAAGAATTCGTCAGATTCAGCCATGATAATCGATGCAATGGATCTTCTGTACTCCGATAAAGTCGACGGATTTTGCATTGTTTCTTCCGACTCTGATTTCACACGATTGGCTGTTAGGCTTCGCGAAAGCGGAATGACCGTGATTGGAATGGGCGAAAAGAAAACGCCAAAACCATTTATCGCCGCCTGCGACCGATTTGTATTTATCGAAGTGCTCGACGGCGCAGTTAAGAAAAAGAAACCGAAACAAGCATCGACCACCGAAATTAAAGCCACAATAAAGGCAACCTCAAAAGCGCTAGAAAAAGCGCCCGAGAAAGTTTTTTCAAAAGTTGACCTGGAAACGATAGATCTTATCGAATCGAGCATCGAGGACATTGCCGACGATGACGGATGGGCGTTTCTGGGCGATGTGGGGAATTTGATAAACCGCAAAAAGCCTGACTTCGATCCCAGAAATTTCGGATTCTTAAAATTGACACCTTTGGTCAAATCGCTGGATGACATCATCGAGATTGACGAGCGAGATAGCGACAATAAGAAAATCAAGCACGTTTTTGTGCGCCTGAAATTTCAGTAAGCAGAAGATTATTTAGATAAAAAGTTCATCCTCATCACGCGAAATTATGCGCAAATGCGCGCGTGGCTTCACCGGCGGAAGCATTTTTTCGTAATCAAATTTGCTTCGCGTGATAAAATCTGTATCATAAAGATATGAAAAGTCATGATCGTACGAATCGTCTATCGAATCGATGATCTTTTTAATGACCACGGCAAGAAAAAGTCCCGTGATTCCAACGAAAAGCATTCTTGAGAGTTTCATGATAGCTCGATTACAAAATTTATTATCCTTTTTTTGAGGGCTTTTCAAAAATACAAAATCACATTTCGAAACAATTTGGGGTTTGCAAAAGTTTAGCAATTTGAATCTGGAGGATTCTCAAATAACGCGCTTCGGCAAGAATATTGTGATCTCAACACCGTTTCCGGGCGATGACGCAGCGCTTATCCAACCTCTTTGCAATTCAATGATTTTACGGCAGTAGGCAAGCCCAATCCCAAATCCTTCCTCATTATGGTGGCCTTTTCTGAAAAGATCGAACACGCGGTTTGTGCTAGCACCGTCAAATCCGATTCCATTATCGAGATAAATGATCCGGGTAAACGGTTCGTATGAATATTTGCTCTCGGTCTGTTGGAAAACATTTTGATGCACCTCCGAAACATCCAAACTTATTAACAAGGGAACATCGTTTTTTTGAAATTTTACCGAGTTGTCAAGAAGTTGCGCCAGCACAGTGATCATCATTTTAAGGTCGCCTTCCACCAGCGTTGACGATTCGATCTTTACATTTCCATCGAGAAACTGCCTCCGCTCAAAATTCAAGCTTTCAATCGCCCGTTGCACTGCAATAATAATATCGAACTCTCTAAAAATCATCGATTCCTCATCGATCGCATGAAATCGCTGCATGCCTTGGACAAGATTTCGAACGCGGGATGTCAGTTCATTAATCTTGTTAAGATAGTTTTTTTCTTGAGACTTGTCATATACTGCGGTATTGAGCAGGTTGCTGAACATGCTGAGTTTCCTGAGAGGTTCTTGCAGATCGTGCGACAGGATCGCATTTATCTGATTGTGCTCGGCGTTAACCTGCGTTATCCGTTGGAGTTTTTTCTCTAGATTTCTTTCGTTCTCCTGAAGTCTTGCCTTGAGGTCAAGAAGCTCCTTGTTTTCCGAAACAGCGTTTTCGGCGGATTCTTTCGCGGCCAGAATATCCTTTTCTAGTTTGCTTCGACCCGTGATCTGCATTCCCGCGCAGTGCATTTCTAGGGAATCATCTTTTTCTTCGGCACAGACATTCATCAACACCGGAATTTTTTTTCCTGTTTTGCTCTGGAATGAAAGAAATATCTCCTCTACGTTCTTATTCAGTTTTATCATCGGAAGAAAATGCGTTTGAAAGAAAATACGACTGCCCATATTGAGCAAGTTCTCTACCTTAAAAATATTTACAACATCATTTCTGGAATAGCCCAGGTCTTCAAGGAGCAAATCATTTATGCTGATGACAGTTCCATGACTGTTGAACGAAAAAATATAGCAGGGAATTCTGCAGTACATTCCTTGCCAATCTCTAATCTCGATATGGTTCTCGTTGCTAATTGACAGGTACGTTAAGAAAGGATTTTATGGCCTCGATCGTTTCCGTCGGATGGCTCATGTGAGGACAATGTCCCGTGGCCGACATATTAATCAATCGGCTTTTGGCCAAATGCTTGTGCAGATATTGACCAACTTGTTTTGGCGCGATAGCATCGTCTTCGCACTGAAGAATGAGCGTTGGGATTTTGATTTTGTGAAGGTCTGCCCTATTGTCGCCAAAAAACGTGACTTTGGCAAATTGTCTGGTGATTTCGGGGTCGATGCTACAGAAACTTTCCTCAAGTTCTTTGGTGAGTTCGGGCAAATCCGGATTTTTCATGACAACGGGCGCCAAAAAGTTTGCCCAACCAAGATAGTTTTGATCCATCACCTCTAAAAGTCCATTAAGATCTTCCTGCGAAAAGCCACCAACATACTCATCGTCATTGATATAACGGGGAGACGGGCAAACCAGTATTGCATCTGCAATAAGTCCAGGTTTTTGAACAGATGCCAACAAACCAATCATCGAGCTAACCGAATGCCCGATAAATGTCACATTTGTTAGATCAAACGCTTGGCAAATTTCGATAATATCCTGAGCATAACCATAAAGTGAGCCGTATCTTTCCTTATTATAGGACGCAATATCGCTTTTGCCACAGCCTACAAAATCGAAGAGAACAATCTTGTAATCTTTTTTAAATTCGGGCGCCACATATCGCCACATGTTCTGATCACAACCAAAACCGTGCGCGAATAAAAGTGTTTCTGAACCATTGCCAAATATTCTTACATTATTTCTTTTGCGGATTTCTTCAGTACTCATTGTGCGCTAATTTTTGTTTAAAGATAGAATATATTACGAAATTGTTCCAAATTCAGTTTCAAAAGTGCCCCTCAATCTTAATACTTTTTCACTAAATATCGTAAGGCAATCATTTTTGGCATCAGCGAATTTTGAAGCGAACTGCAAATAATTGTTGAACAAGACGATTTTTCTTCAAATATTTCGGAAATTTAGCAAATAACCAAACTTTAAAACCATTTTATGAACGTCAAAAGAATTTTCGGAACAATCCTAACCATCTTGGGAATAGTAGGTCTTATTTACACTGCATACGTCTTTGCCAAC
>JBBSUW010000162.1:0-4113 GCA_038234025.1 Flavobacteriales bacterium | reverse complement strand
CCTCAATCCTTTTGATGAGCATTTTCGCGGCCTTTCTGCCCATTTTATCGCCGTTCTGGCTCACTGTCGTGATGGTTGGCGATGAATATTTGGAAATTATACCATCCGTGAAAGCAATCACCGACAAGTCTTTTGGAACAATCAGCCCAACTTTGGCGGCGGTCTTTATAGTGATGACGGCAAAGAGTTCGTTGACGGCAAAAACGGCGTCTATCGATCTATTCTCGAGCAATTTTGAGATTTTTTCCTCGCACGAATCAACATCTTCTACCTTGATGATCAAGTCCTCAATGAATTTTATGTCGTTGTCCAACAAAGCTTTGGTATAACCATCGGTGCGAAGTTTACCCACGCTCACATAATCTACGGTTGTAACCAGCGCGATTTTTTTTCGCCCCTTGTCTATCAGCGATTGCACAGCTTCGTACGCCGCCATTTTGTCGTCGATGATAACTTTGTCGCAAAGTATATCATTTGTAACGCGATCGAACATCACCACCGGCATTCCTTGATTTATAACTTCGGATATATGGTGAAAATCGCCCTTGAACTGGGTTTCTTTTGATAGCGCCATAATGAACCCGTCGATGCTTCCATTGGCGAGCATCTCCATATTAATTACTTCTTTGTCAAATGATTCGTCGCTGAGGCAGATGATCACGCTGTAGCCGTTTTCGTTGGCCTCCTGTTCAATTCCTGCAATAACCGTTGCAAAAAAATGGTGCACGATCTCGGGAATTATGATGCCAATCATTTTTGTTCGGCGGTTCTTGAGGCTCAGCGCGATATTATTGGGTCTGTAATTGTACATTTTGGCGAAAGCCTGCACTTTTTGACGCGTGTCCTCGCTAATTTCCGAACTGTCGCGAAGGGATTTTGAAACCGTAGAAATTGATACATCGAGTTCTTTTGCGATTTGCTTTAAAGTGACTTTTCGTCTCATTATGTAAGATTTGTTGAAAGTGCAATAAAGGTAAATTTAAAATTTGTTAACCGAAATTTAACCGTCCAAATTTCGGAAATCCCGTAAAGTTGTCAACACGAAAACGTTTTCGCGGCACAATTAACACGCGTTCAGGCGGTAGGTCTAAAAATTGTAGTAATTTTAACAATTCGAAGTTAAAGTAAAAGCACACAAAACTAACATCTAACCTAAACAAACAGTAATGAAGACAATTTATCAAAAGTTGTTATTTTTTCTAATGCTTATTCCTCTGGGAATGATTGGCCAGAACACACTTCGGGGAACCGTTATCGACAAGGCCACCAACCAGCCTGTTCCTTTTGCGAACGTCACCGTTAAAAACACTACTAATGGCGTACAGACCGACCTAGATGGAAAGTTTGAGCTTTCGGGACTGAATGCGGGCGACGTGATCGGGGTTTCGTTTCTTGGATACAAGGAATTTTCTTTAACTTATTCAAACCAATCCAATGTTAATGTTGTGCTCGAGGCCGATGCCAATATGCTTGGCGAAGTACTTGTCCAGATTGGATATGGCTCGGTGCGCAAAAAAGATGCGACCGGTGCTGTTGAACTTATTACTGCCAAAGATTTTAATAAGGGAGCAATCGTTTCTGTTGACCAATTGCTCACAGGTCGTGCTGCGGGCGTGAGAATTACCACCAACGGTGGACAACCCGATAGCGACCCTAATATTAGGATTCGTGGTGGCGCTTCGTTGAACGCTAGCCAAAGGCCCTTAATTGTAATCGATGGCGTGCCTATCTCTAGCGACAATCCTGCCGGCGTGAACAATCCTTTAGGATTGATTAACCCTAATGATGTGGAAAGTTTCTCAATATTGAAGGATGCATCGGCTACGGCGATTTATGGTATCCGTGGATCGAACGGTGTTATAATCATCACCACAAAAAGTGGAACACAAGGTTCTACACCCAAGTATACCTACAGTTCTTATGTAGCCGTTGGCGAAGTCACCAAAAAGGTTGATGTGATGGACGGCAATCAATATTCTGCGTTCATTCAGCAATATTTTCCAAATAGAGTAAAGGATCTGGGTGTTTCGAATGGAGTGGTTTATGCAGACGATGATCCAACGCCTGCAATCGACCGAAGAATAATCTACAATACAGATTGGCAAGACCAAATTTATCAAACTTCAATTTCGCAGGATCATAACTTGAGTATGAGGTCAAATCTTTACGGAAAAATTCCTTTTCGAGCATCTCTTGGCTACAACAACAGCCAAGGTTTGGTGAAAACCAGCGATTATGAAAGATTGAGTTACGCACTGAAGATGACGCCAACGTTGTGGGACGAACATTTGAAGATCGACATCAATGCAAAAGGAGCGTACTCAGTTAAAAACGCCATTGATGAAGGTGGCGCTATTGGTGGTGCCGTGAACATGGACCCAACAAAACCGGTTTATTCCAGCGACCCAAGATTTGGCGGATATTATCAAACAACCGATGGCAATACCTTAACTGGTTCAATCAACCCGCTAGCAAGTCTTGAACAACGCGACCGACCAGAGCGTTCACTTCGATTCATAGGCAACGCGCTAATTGATTACAAGATGCATTTTCTGCCGGAATTGCATGCCATTGTCAATCTTGGCCTTGATGCAACAGACTCAAGAATCAGAGAGGTCTTTGGTGATAATGCCCTTGCTACCTACCGACGTGTTGGGGATACTGATTTTAGATTCAACCCAGGCGTCAACTACGTAGAGAACCAAACCACTACCAATCGTACAATGGATGCATATTTGAGATATTCAAAAGATATGACAGGCTTCGTGACCAAAATCGAGGCCACTGCGGGTTATGCATATCAAAATTTTGTGAATGACGGTAACAAGGAAATTTACAACTATAATAACGAGACGGGAATCCGGCAATTGCAAGTTCCGGACCCAAACCAATTGAATACATTCGCAAATAATAGATATTACAATCCTTTGAACCTCCAGTCGGTTTTTGGCCGGGCAAATATTGACCTTTTGGGCAGATACCTATTCACAGGCACAATGAGGATTGATGCCAGCTCGTTATTCAAGGGAAGCGATAATCAAAGAGGGTATTTTCCGGCAGCGGCTTTTGCATGGCAAATTAAGGAGGAGTCTTTCCTGAGGAATGTTGAAATGATTGACGACTTAAAACTACGGCTTGGCTATGGAAAAACAGGAAACCAGGATATTAGCTCGAAAGGATTTTTTCCGTCACGGCCGCTATTCTCCAGCGCGAGTGCCACCAGCACTTATCTTCCGGGGGTAAATCTATATAGCGCGCTGCCATTCGATCCGACTTTCACATGGGAAACCACTGAGACATACAACGCCGGTCTAGATTTTGCATTTTTCAAAAATGGCAGATTGTCCGGTAGCTTCGATGTATATAAACGAATTACCGATAACCTGTTCGCCAATGTCAATATTAAGCCAGGCCAAGGTCTCACAGATCGATTTATAAGAAATATCGGAACTGTCGAGAGTCAAGGTATGGAATTGTCCCTAAATGTTGACGTTTACAGAACTGAGAATTTCGGTTTTGCAGTCAATGGCAACGGGGCGTACAACAGGTCCGAGGTGACTGATGTGGATGGCAACACCAACATCAACTCCGACGGTGGAGGACTTCCAACCGGCACAGGTGTCCAGTTGGCATATAATACGGTAGGTTATCAGCCGCACGTTGCATGGGTTTTCAAGCAATTGTACGACATGAACGGCCAACCGATAATAGGTGCTTTTGAAGATTTGAACGGAGACAACAAAATAACCGACCTTGACCGTTACTACAAAGCAATTCGTCCAAACTGGACTTACGGTTTTGGACTGAACTTTAATGTTTACAACTTTGATCTAACCACCAATTTCCGCGGACAAGCGGGTGGGCAGGTGTACAACAGTAGTAGATTGACACGCGGATTTATTGATCGTGCGACACAAGGCGCATCGAATGCATTGAATAACGTGCTTGATTTCAGCGACCCAGACAATGTGCTGATTCAAAACTATAATGATGGAAACAGTATATTTTCTGATTATATGTTGGAAGATGCCTCGTTTTTGCGATGTGATAATGCTACTTTGGGTTATAAGTTTAGCAAATTCCTAAAAAACACATCGTTGCGAATCTATGGGT
>JBBSUW010000161.1:0-4138 GCA_038234025.1 Flavobacteriales bacterium | reverse complement strand
TGTACTCTTTGACGTCGAGGTTATATTTATGTATCCTTGGGCAGTCAATTTCCGAGAAATGGGCGTTGAAGGACTTGTGAAGATGGCAATTTTTATGGCGCTCTTGCTTGTTGGATTCTTCTATGTAATGAAGAAAAAAGGGCTTGAGTGGGAATAATGGTTTTGCATATCGCTGAAGATTTCAGTCCAGTGCAAGCAAATTAAAAGATTGAACGAATGACCGAAAATAAAAAAATCATTACCGACGCTCCGTCGCCTCCGGGAATTCAGGGCGAAGGATTTTTTGCGGGCAAACTTAATGACGTTGTCGGAATGGCGCGCGCAAATTCACTTTGGCCTTTGCCGTTTGCAACTTCATGCTGCGGGATCGAGTTTATGGCAACAATGGCAAGTCATTATGATGTAGCACGTTTTGGGTCTGAACGAATGAGTTTTTCTCCGCGTCAGGCAGATATGCTTTTGGTAATGGGAACAATTGCAAAAAAAATGGGCCCGATTTTACGCCAGGTTTATGAACAAATGGCCGAGCCACGTTGGGTTATCGCTGTTGGCGCTTGCGCATGTTCAGGCGGGATTTTCGATACATATTCTGTGCTTCAGGGCATTGATAAAATAATTCCAGTTGACGTTTACGTTCCAGGTTGTCCACCAAGACCTGAGCAGATTCTCGATGGCATCATGCGACTTCAAGATTTGGTTCGTTCAGAATCCGTTCGTCGCAGAAGTTCGCCAGAATATTCAGAACTTTTGGCATCTTATAATATTCAATAAATGGCATTAGAAAATCAAACGATTCAACAATCGCTGGTAAATGAGTTTGAAGGTGCTGTAAGCGATTTTCAGCAAATTCACGATATCTTGACTTTTGAAGTTGCTGCAGATCAGCTCAATAATGTAATGGGCTTTTTGAAAAATGATCCCACAATGCGGTTCAACTTTCTAACCACATTGTGCGGAATGCATTTTCCAGATGCGCCTTTTGAAAGACAATTTTCAGTGGTTTACCACATGCATAACTGGATTGACAATGTTCGCATAAGGATCAAAGCCTTTATGCCAGCAGATAAACCTGAAATCGCGACTTCTACAAACCATTTTCTAAGTTCAAACTGGCAGGAACGCGAAACTTACGATTTCTACGGAATAATATTCGTTGGTCATCCACAATTGAAACGTATCCTTAATATGGATGAAATGGTTTCTTTTCCGATGCGAAAAGAGTTCCCGCTCGAAGATGGCGGCAGAACAGATAAGGATGACAGATTTTTTGGAAGGACCACAGACAATTGTTAATTTTGGCGAAAGCCAGATTTTGCTATAAAAAATGATAAATACCGCATCAAATTCTGAACTTTTACTACCTCCCGAAGAGCGGTATGCACATATTATTGCCGAGCGTGAAAATGAGGACGGGAGTGAACTTTCAGTTCTAAATCTCGGTCCAACGCATCCTGCAACACACGGAATTTTTCAGAATATTCTGTTGATGGATGGCGAACGCATTATTGATGGCGAAGGAACAGTGGGATATATTCACCGTGCATTTGAAAAAATTGCGGAGAATCGACCATTTTACCAAATCACACCCCTTACTGACCGAATGAATTACTGCTCATCGCCTATCAACAATATGGGTTGGTGGATGACATTGGAAAAAGCGTTGGGAGTTGAAGTTCCAAAACGCGCTCAATATTTGCGTGTTATCGTGATGGAATTGGCGCGGATTACAGATCATATTATTTGCAATTCTGTTCTTGGTGTTGATACCGGCGCTTTGACCGGATTTTTATATGTATTTCAGTACAGAGAAAAAATATACGAAATCTACGAAGAGATTTGTGGAGCGCGATTGACTACAAATATGGGTCGTATTGGTGGATTTGAGCGTGAATGGAGCCAGACGGCTTTTGACAAACTCAATATTTTTCTCGAAGAATTTCCGCCTATTTGGACAGAATTTGAAAATCTGCTTGCACGAAATAGAATTTTCATGGACAGAACAATTAATGTTGGTTCAATTTCGGCAGACAGAGCAATAAGCTACGGGTTTTCGGGTCCAAATCTTAGAGCCGCTGGCGTTGATTACGACATTCGTGTAATGCAACCCTATTCGTCTTACGAAGATTTTGAATTTGATATTCCAGTGGGAAAATCAGGTGATACTTACGACCGTTTTTGCGTAAGGAATGCAGAGGTTTGGCAAAGTTTGAGCATTATCAAACAGGCTTTGGCCAAATTGCCTGAAGGTCCGTATCATGCAAATGTTCCCGATTATTATTTGCCACCAAAAGACGAAGTTTACCACAGCATGGAGGCGCTTATTTACCACTTTAAAATTGTAATGGGCGAAGTTCCGGTGCCGGTAACTGAAGTTTATCATCCGGTGGAAGGTGGAAATGGCGAGCTTGGTTTTTATTTGGTAACCGATGGCAGCAGAACACCATATAGATTGCATTTCAGACGACCGTGTTTTATATATTATCAGGCTTACAACGAAATGGTTAAAGGGCAAATGCTCTCCGATGCTATCGCGACATTATCAAGTTTGAACGTGATTGCTGGCGAGCTGGACGCATAATTTAGAAATTGAAAGACAACATCCTACTATGGAAGTTATAAATATACAGCAGACCATTAACATCACGCCCGAACTTTCGGCGCGAATTGATGAGCTTTTGGGTCATTATCCTGCGGACAAACGCAAATCTGCATTGTTGCCGATTTTGCACGATGTTCAGGATGCGCACGAAAATTGGCTAAGCATTGAATTGATGGATAAAGTGGCGGAAATCATTGGCATTAAACCAATAGAGGTTTATGAAGTGGTTTCTTTCTATTCAATGTTCAACCAACGACCGATCGGAAAATACATGTTCGAGTTTTGCCAAACATCGCCTTGCTGCCTTCGCGGTGTTGAGGATTTGATGGATTATACTTGCGAAAAACTTGGCGTGAAAATCGGTGAACCAACTGCAGATGGAATGTTTGAAGTTCGCGGAGTGGAATGTCTTGGAGCTTGTGGCTATGCGCCAATGATGCAGTTGGGAGACTTTTACAAAGAAAACCTGGACAAAGCAAAAATCGATCAACTGATCGATGATTGCCGCGACAACAAAATCAAAATGCACTGATGCCTAGACAAATACTGTTAGAACATATTAACGTTCCCGGCATCAAAACTTTTGATGTTTACCGCAAAAATGGAGGTTACGCTTCTGTTGAAAAAGCGTTAAAGACGATGACTCCGGACGAAGTTGTAACCGAGGTTAAAAACTCACAGCTTAAAGGTCGCGGTGGAGCTGGTTTTCCAATGGGTTTGAAATGGTCGTTTATTGACAAAAAATCAGGGAATCCAAGACATTTGGTTTGCAACGCAGATGAATCTGAGCCTGGAACATTCAAGGACAGATTTTTAATGGAATATATTCCGCATCTTTTGATAGAGGGAATGATTACCTCAAGTTATGCGCTCGAGGCGAATTTATCATACATCTACATTCGCGGCGAATATATGTGGGTTTACAAAATTCTAGAAAAAGCAGTTGCGGAAGCTTACGCTGCTGGATTTTTGGGAAAAAATATATTGGGATCAGGTTTTGATCTCGACGTTCACGTTCACGTTGGAGCTGGCGCATACATTTGTGGCGAAGAAACAGCGCTGATAGAATCGCTTGAAGGAAAACGAGGAAATCCAAGAATAAAACCACCATTTCCAGCGGTTAGCGGACTTTGGGCAAATCCAACGGTTGTTAACAATGTTGAATCTATTGCAGCAGTGCCATGGATGATTATGAATTCTGGTGCGGAATATGCAAAAATTGGAACTGAAAAATCGACGGGAACAAAATTGATATCAGCTTCCGGACACGTGAAGAAACCGGGCGTTTACGAAATAGAATTGGGAATTACAGTTCATGAATTTATCAACTCTGACCAATATCTTGGCGGGATGATGAATGACAGACCTTTGAAAGCTTTGGTTCCGGGCGGTTCATCTGTGCCGATTTTGCCTGAGCATCTTATTTATAAAACTGCTGATGGTGAAGACCGATTGATGTCTTACGAATCAATGTCTGACGGTGGGTTTGCTACGGGCTCAATGATTGGTTCGGGTGGGTTTATTGTTTACAACGATACC
>JBBSUW010000160.1:0-4138 GCA_038234025.1 Flavobacteriales bacterium | reverse complement strand
TGTACTCTTTGACGTCGAGGTTATATTTATGTATCCTTGGGCAGTCAATTTCCGAGAAATGGGCGTTGAAGGACTTGTGAAGATGGCAATTTTTATGGCGCTCTTGCTTGTTGGATTCTTCTATGTAATGAAGAAAAAAGGTCTTGAGTGGGAATAATGGTTTTGCATAACGCTGAAGATTTCAGTTCAATGCAAGCAAATTAAAAGATTGAACGAATGACCGAAAATAAAAAAATCATCACCGACGCTCCGTCGCCTCCGGGAATTCAGGGCGAAGGATTTTTTGCGGGCAAACTTAATGACGTTGTCGGAATGGCGCGTGCCAATTCGCTTTGGCCTTTGCCGTTTGCGACTTCATGCTGCGGTATCGAGTTTATGGCTACGATGGCAAGTCATTATGATGTAGCACGTTTTGGTTCTGAACGAATGAGTTTTTCACCACGTCAAGCAGATATGCTTTTGGTAATGGGGACAATTGCGAAAAAAATGGGCCCGATTTTACGCCAAGTTTACGAACAAATGGCCGAGCCACGTTGGGTTATCGCTGTTGGAGCTTGCGCATGTTCAGGCGGAATTTTCGACACCTATTCTGTGCTTCAAGGCATTGATAAAATAATTCCAGTGGACGTTTACGTTCCAGGTTGTCCACCAAGACCTGAGCAGATTCTAGATGGCATCATGCGACTTCAAGATCTGGTTCGTTCAGAATCCGTTCGTCGCAGAAGTTCGCCAGAATATTCAGAACTTTTGGCATCTTATAACATTCAATAAATGGCATTAGAAAATCAAACGATTCAACAATCGCTGGTAAATGAGTTTGAAGGTGCTGTAAGCGATTTTCAGCAAATTCACGATATATTGACTTTTGAAGTTGCTGCAGATCAGATCAATAATGTAATGGGCTTTTTGAAAAATGACCCCACAATGCGGTTCAACTTTTTGACAACGCTGTGCGGAATGCATTTTCCAGATGCGCCTTTTGAAAGACAATTTTCGGTAGTTTATCACATGCACAATTGGATTGACAATGTTCGCATCAGGATCAAGACATTTATGCCAGCGGATAAACCTGAAATCGCGACTTCTACAAACCATTTTCTAAGCTCAAACTGGCAGGAACGCGAAACTTACGATTTCTACGGAATAATATTTATTGGTCATCCACAGTTGAAGCGCATCCTTAATATGGATGAAATGGTTTCTTTTCCAATGCGAAAAGAATTTCCGCTTGAAGATGGCGGCAGAACAGATAAGGACGACAGATTTTTTGGAAGGACCACAGACAATTGTTAATTTTGGCGAAAGCCGGATTTTGCTATAAAAAATGATAAATACCGCATCAAATTCTGAACTTTTACTACCTCCCGAAGAGCGGTATGCACATATTATTGCAGAGCGTGAGAATGAGGACGGCAGTGAACTTTCGGTTCTAAATCTCGGTCCGACGCATCCTGCCACACATGGAATTTTTCAGAATATTCTGTTGATGGACGGCGAACGCATTATTGATGGCGAAGGAACAGTAGGATATATTCACCGCGCTTTTGAAAAAATTGCCGAGAACCGACCGTTTTACCAAATCACACCGCTTACTGACCGAATGAATTACTGCTCATCCCCTATCAACAATATGGGTTGGTGGATGACATTGGAAAAAGCACTTGGAGTTGAAGTTCCAAAACGTGCCCAATATTTGCGCGTTATCGTGATGGAATTGGCGCGGATTACTGATCACATTATCTGCAATTCTGTTCTTGGTGTTGATACCGGAGCTTTGACAGGATTTTTATATGTATTTCAGTACAGAGAAAAAATATACGAAATCTACGAAGAGATTTGTGGAGCGCGATTGACTACAAATATGGGTCGTATTGGTGGATTTGAGCGTGAATGGAGCCAGACGGCTTTTGACAAGCTCAATATTTTTCTTGAAGAATTTCCGCCTATTTGGACAGAATTTGAAAATTTGCTTGCACGCAATAGAATTTTCATGGACAGAACAATTAATGTTGGTTCAATTTCGGCAGATAGAGCGATAAGCTACGGGTTTTCGGGTCCAAATCTTAGAGCCGCGGGAGTTGATTACGACATTCGTGTAATGCAACCCTATTCATCTTATGAAGATTTTGAATTTGATATTCCAGTTGGAAAATCAGGTGATACCTATGATCGTTTTTGCGTTAGAAATGCAGAGGTTTGGCAGAGTTTGAGCATCATCAAACAGGCTTTGGCCAAATTGCCGGAAGGTCCGTATCATGCAAATGTTCCAGATTATTATTTGCCGCCTAAAGACGAAGTTTACCACAGCATGGAGGCGCTTATTTACCACTTTAAGATTGTAATGGGCGAAGTTCCCGTTCCGGTAACCGAAGTTTATCATCCTGTTGAAGGTGGAAATGGTGAGCTTGGTTTCTATTTGGTAACAGATGGCAGCCGAACACCTTATAGATTGCATTTTAGAAGACCGTGTTTTATATATTATCAAGCTTACAACGAAATGGTTAAAGGGCAAATGCTTTCTGACGCCATAGCGACATTGTCAAGTTTGAACGTTATTGCTGGCGAGCTCGACGCATAATTTAGAAATTGAAAGACAACATCCTACTATGGAAGTTATAAACATACAGCAGACCATCAACATCACGCCAGAACTTTCGGCGCGAATCGATGAGCTATTGGGTCATTATCCTGCGGACAAACGCAAATCTGCATTATTGCCGATTTTGCATGATGTTCAGGATGCGCATGACAATTGGCTAAGCATCGAGTTGATGGACAAAGTGGCAGAAATCATTGGCATTAATCCGATCGAGGTTTATGAAGTGGTTTCCTTCTATTCAATGTTCAATCAACGACCGATCGGGAAATACATGTTTGAGTTTTGCCAAACATCGCCTTGCTGCCTTCGCGGAGTTGAGGATTTGATGGATTATACTTGCGAAAAACTTGGCGTGAAAATCGGCGAACCAACTGCGGATGGAATGTTTGAAGTTCGCGGAGTGGAATGTCTTGGAGCTTGTGGCTATGCGCCAATGATGCAGTTGGGGGACTTTTACAAAGAAAATTTGGACAAAGCAAAAATCGATCAGCTGATCGATGATTGCCGCGACAACAAAATCAACATGCACTGATGCCTAGACAAATACTTTTAGAACATATCAACGTTCCCGGCATCAAAACTTTTGATGTTTACCGCAAAAATGGAGGTTACGCTTCTGTTGAAAAAGCGTTAAAGACAATGACGCCAGACGAAGTTGTAACCGAAGTTAAAAACTCGCAACTCAAGGGTCGCGGTGGAGCTGGTTTTCCAATGGGTTTGAAATGGTCGTTTATCGACAAAAAATCAGGAAATCCAAGACATTTGGTTTGCAACGCAGATGAATCTGAGCCTGGAACATTCAAGGACAGATTTTTAATGGAATATATTCCGCACCTTTTAATAGAAGGAATGATAACTTCGAGTTATGCGCTCGAGGCGAATTTGTCTTACATCTACATTCGCGGCGAATATATGTGGGTTTACAAGATTCTAGAAAAAGCAGTTGGGGAAGCTTATGCAGCGGGGTTTTTGGGGAAAAATATATTGGGATCAGGTTTTGATCTCGACGTTCACGTTCACGTTGGAGCTGGAGCATACATTTGTGGCGAAGAAACAGCGTTGATAGAATCGCTTGAAGGAAAACGAGGAAATCCAAGAATAAAACCACCGTTTCCAGCAGTTAGCGGACTTTGGGCAAACCCAACAGTCGTTAATAATGTTGAATCGATTTCTGCAGTGCCATGGATGATTATGAATTCTGGCGCAGAATTTGCAAAAATTGGAACTGAAAAATCGACGGGTACAAAATTGATATCAGCTTCCGGACACGTAAAAAAACCGGGGGTTTACGAAATAGAATTGGGAATTACCGTTCACGAATTTATCAACTCTGACCAATATCTTGGCGGAATGATGAATGACAGACCGTTGAAAGCTTTGGTTCCCGGCGGTTCATCCGTGCCGATTTTGCCTGAGCATCTTATTTATAAAACTGCTGATGGTGAAGACCGATTGATGTCTTACGAATCAATGTCTGACGGTGGGTTTGCTACGGGCTCAATGATTGGTTCGGGTGGGTTTATTGTTTACAACGATACC
>JBBSUW010000159.1:0-4185 GCA_038234025.1 Flavobacteriales bacterium | reverse complement strand
CGGAAACAATAAACCGGAAACCTGACACATCAAACTTGGAACCTGATGCCTGAAACATTTCTTTAAAACCTTAAATTGCACAGCACAAAACCTTCACAACCATGCCCCGAATAATGGCGCTCGACTACGGAAAAATCCGCACCGGAATCGCGATTACAGACGAACTCCAGATCATTGCATCGGGTCTCACGACAGTTCCTACTGGCAATCTGATGGCATTCCTTGAAAATTACTTCACTACCGAACACGTTTTCAAGATCCTCATCGGCGAACCCAAGCAGATGGATTATTCACCCTCGCAAAGCGCGGCAATGATCGATGTTTTTGTTAAAAAATTCAAGCTTGAGTTTCCCGCTGTTCAAGTGGTTCGTGTTGACGAAAGGTTTACATCCAAAATGGCGGTGCAAGCCATGATCGACAGTGGCATGAAAAAAGGAAAACGCAAGGACAAGGCATTGATCGATGAGATTTCGGCAACAATCATGCTGCGCGATTATCTCACCAGGAAGATGTTCTAGAAATTTTCGGTGGCAATAGTGCAAAACCATGAAAGCATTTCGGGACAGTAAAGTTTTGGGCAAGCCGTAAATTTGCGCAAAGCTTTTTTTATGCAAAATGAAACCCCATCCGACGTCGTTCTCATTGGCGCGGGCATCATGAGCGCGACACTTGGCGTGATGCTCAAGCGCCTCGACCCAAAACTCACGATCCATATCTACGAACGGATGGACCACGCCGCGGCCGAGAGCAGCGATGCTTGGAACAACGCCGGAACAGGTCACGCTGCCTACTGCGAGCTTAATTATACCCCCCAAAAAGAAGACGGAACCATAGACATCAGCAAGGCGATCAAAATCTCGGAAAGCTTTGAGGTGTCCAAACAGTTCTGGTCTTTTCTCGTTGATTGCGATCTTGTCGATGATCCCACGACATTTATAAGAAGTATTCCGCACATGAGTTTTGTGATCGGGCAGGAAAATGTTGATTTTCTGGAAAAAAGATACTCTACGATGATCAAGAATCCGTTGTTCGAGCTGATGCAATATTCCAAAAGCCATGAACAGCTCGAAGCGTGGATTCCTTTGGTGATGAAGGATCGCGATCCTAACCAGGTCAATGCCGCCACGATGATGCCGCTGGGCACAGATGTGAATTTTGGCGCGCTCACCCGAAGCATGTTCAATCATTTGGATGATTTGGACGGCGTTCACATCCATTTCGATCACGAGGTGCGTCAACTTCACCAGGACGATGACGGTCTTTGGGACATCGAAGTCAAGAACCTCTCGACAAAAGATAAATTTCACGTGAAGTCGAGATTTGTTTTCATCGGCGCGGGCGGTGGCGCGTTGCCATTGCTTGAGAAGGCCGACATTCCAGAAGGCGATGGGTTTGGCGGTTTTCCCGTAAGCGGACAATGGCTCAAATGCCTCAACAAAGATGTGATCGCGCAACATTATGCCAAGGTTTATGGCAAGGCCTCGGTCGGTGCGCCGCCAATGTCCGTTCCCCATATCGACAGCCGTCTGATCGATGGCGAGAAAGCGTTGCTCTTCGGTCCTTATGCCGGCTTTTCCACAAAGTTTCTTAAGCATGGATCGTACTTGGATTTGCCACTATCAATAGGTCTTGACAATATTGTCCCGATGCTTTCCGCGGGTTTCAAAAATCTTCCGCTCACCAAATATCTTATCGATCAGGTCACGCAGTCCGACGAGGAAAGGTTGGACGCATTGCAACGATACGTGCCATCGGCCAAGCCTGAAGACTGGGAACTTGAGGTTGCCGGTCAGCGCGTTCAGGTTATCAAGAAGAATGACGCAGGCGGCGGCGAACTCGAATTTGGGACTGAAGTCGTGGCAAAGTCCGACGGAACTTTGGCTGCGCTACTGGGTGCTTCGCCCGGTGCTTCTACGGCGGCATCGATCATGATCGGACTTATGGAAAAATGCTTTCCGCAAAAAGTAAAATCTGCTGAGTGGCAGAAAACATTGAAGGAAATGATTCCATCCTATGGATTGTCCCTTTCGGAAAATCCTGATCTACTGGCAAAAGTCCGCCAGCATTCGCACCTCAAATTGAAGATCAATTGATTTTTAACGAGCGGCATTCTTTCTCGATGCTCGCTCCCAGGTTTTTTATTAAATGTAGTTGTGCATTGACCAATTGGAGTTCCTGAAGTCTTTCGATCTCGAGTGCTTGTGATCGAACCGTTTGGCCTTTTAAATTGGCAAATTCTTTCTCAAAAATCGTTTCATTTTCGATTCTTTTATCCGGTGCAAATTTCAGGTGCGACTTTGCCTTTTCGAAAACCGAAAGTATTTCCGAAACAATTTTCTTGAACTGCTCCGAAGCCGGGGTGGTCGAATGTGTTTGCACAAAAGTGCCGAGCGATGCCGCAGAACTTAGGACGGCGTGGTTCAGAACGGCAAGTTTGTACAAAGAAGCCAATTGTCGCTGCTTGCTTTTTGGCTCTTGAACCATCCTTTGGTACGACGCCATCAGGTTTCCTGTTTCAACAAAAGCGTTTCTTCTCGAGATTCTGTAATCGAGCGTGATCTCAGACTTGTCTTCATAGATGTTCGCGATCTCGCCAATGTATTTTTTATTGGCGTCAAGCGCTTTTGAAATATGTTCGCGAACGTTGAGAAATTCCCACGATGGCCATAGAAAATGATTAGCAAAGAAAGCCAGAAGCCCGCCGATGATAGTGTCGAGGATCCTGATCTGGACGACTTTTTGGGTGTCGCCCTGAAGGATCGAATAAAGAAAAACGACATACATCGTGACGAAAGTTGCACCAACCTTGTAGTTCGATGCCGTGAACGCAAAGCCCAAAAGCATCGCGCCAACGGCAAGCGCGGCGATGGTTGTCGTATCGTTCACAAATATCAAGATCGTGAAAGCGATCGTGCCACCGGCGACGGTTCCAATAATCCTTTCGTAAAAACGAGATTTTGTAAGGCCATAGCCGGGTCGCATGATCACGATCAGCGTCAAGATGATCCAATACACGTTTTGCAATGGCAAAAATCCTCCGAGCAAAAATGCAACAATGCACGCCGTGGTGACGCGCAGCGAATGCCTAAAAACTTGCGATTCCATCGAAATATTGGATAACAATGTGCTAAAGCGATAGTTTGGGATCTTCAACAATTTGTACAGGTCTTTGTCGCGCCCGCCAAAATCCTTGCTTTCTACACTTTGGGCAAAACCGCGCGCGATCAACTTTATTCTATCATATTGTTTTTGGGCATAATCGCGAAGGTTGTGGAGAATGGCGATTTTCTCCTCAGCCGAAGAATGCGTTTTCGCAAAATCTTCAACGACGCTTTCAAATCTTTTCATCGCCACCCCAAGATTGTTGGCCTCAAAACCATTTCTCGGGCTTTCCATCAATGTGGCCAGATCTTTCAAGCTTTTGGCGAGCGCGTAAGCCAACATTTGATAGTATTCGAGAACAAGTTTTTCGCCTTTGAACTTGTCGAGCAGTACGGCGTGTTCAAAAGTTGTGGAAATGCCAAGTTCGATAATATCATTGAGCGCCATGAACGTTAGCAGCAATCGTCTGTTCTGACCCGAATTTCCACCATCGGGACGACTTTCGATCAAGATTTCTCGAATATTCGCGTTCGCCGTATTGAGGCTGACCTGAATTTCAAGCTGCTTTTCGGCAATCTCTGCGCGGTCCGCATTTTCATCCCATAGATCCGCACGAAGTGCCAGATAATTCGCGGTCAATACCATCGCTTCATGTACTTGCGCTTTTGTGAACTTGTGCGGTCTAAGCAGTGCGAACATCACAGAAACAATCAGATAGAAAACGCCGCCGCCGAACATGTAGGAAGCGTTGAGTACCATTTCCCATCCCACATGAACGCGACTGAAAGCAAGCGCGACCGCCAGAAGTCCGGAGAACGAAACCATGCTCGCGCGGTGTCCGAAAACGGGAATCATCGCCAATAAAAATATCAGCAGGCCAGCTACCGGATAGAGCAGAAAGGGAAAAGGATCCAGAAAATTGATGGTCAGATTGCAACCGGCAACGATGAGCGCCGCGACCAACAGTCCTTTGATCTTATCGGGCAGATTGCTCGGAATATCGCTGGGATAGGTGAGGAACGCCCCAATGGAAATTGCAAGGCCAACAGCAAAGAGACCCAGGTACGAAGCAATGATCGCCGG
>JBBSUW010000158.1:0-4236 GCA_038234025.1 Flavobacteriales bacterium | reverse complement strand
CTCGCACTTCCAGTGAAATAATAACCCATATCCACAATTTGAGAAAAACCTCGGAACTGCAGAAACACAAACAATATTCCGAGCGCCAGCGTGATCCACAAAAATAGAGTGGTTTGTTTCCGATTGTCTGCCTGCACAGATTTTTTGGCCATATGAAATGTTACGCTGCAAAGAATAATCACAATTGTACTTGCGATAAATGCGCTTGGCATTTCAAAATTCTTCAACCAGTCGCCGCGAGATTTACTCACTACAAAGGCACTTGTTAGTCCGCCGAACATCATTGTCATACTTACCATGGCAAAAAGGAGCAACAACTTATAAGATCTATCAGATCTCTGTTTGTGCTCAATCACCGTCATTGGTTGGGGATTTGTCATCTTAAAAATTTATCAATTATAAATATGAGCTGTAACAAGCTGATGTATGAAACGCTCACGAGCATCAGCACTTTTGCCGCTTTCGAAGTTCGTCGTTGGTAGAGCCTTACGGCAAAAAACAACATCCACAATCCGAGCACAAGAACAGCAACCGCCGCAATTGGCGAAAGAAAAAGCTGGCCGGTGTAGCCCAAAGCTGGAAGCAATGAGGCAATTATCAACCAAATCGTATATAAAATCGTTTGAAATGCCGTAGACGTATCTCTTTTGCCGGAAGGCAACATAAAGAATCCTGCTTTTTCATAGTCTTCGTATAAAAACCAACCAATAGCCCAAAAATGCGGAAACTGCCAGAAGAATTGAATCAAGAATAATGTTCCAGCTTCAATGCCAAAACTTCCCGTCGCGGCAACCCAACCCATCATAAACGGAATCGCACCTGGAAACGCTCCCACAAAGACCGAAAGAGGCGTCATTTGCTTTAGCGGAGTATAAACGCAAGTGTACAGAAAAATAGAAACGGCGCCAAACATCGAAGTTTTCGGATTGATCCAATACAAAAGCGCAAGGCCAATTATCATTAAAACAGTTGCAACAAGAAGCGCCGCCGTTGTTGACATTCTGCCTGCAGGAACCGGACGGTTTTTTGTGCGATCCATCAACTTATCAAGATCTTTCTCAATTACCTGATTGTACGCATTGCTGGCGCCAACCATACAATAACCGCCAATAATCAGCGCAATCAATACGCGCCAGTCAAATGGATGTGATGAATCAAAACCCAAAAGATATCCAGCGATAGACGAAAATAGCACGCTTATGGCAAGTCCTGCCTTTGTAATTTCCTTGAAATCGGTGAAAACAGATGTAAAAGTTACGCTGGGTGCGGTGGCGTTTAACTGCAAGATATTTTGCTTTTCAAATGTGCCGCAAAGGTATCGCATAGAATGGTATTGCACAAAGATCAATTCACAAAAAAAGGTTAGTAACTGCGGTTGCAAAAGATGTAGAAATCTCTGAAAAAGTCATGGAGATATTAATTTTATTTTGGCGTTCCTCGTTCACAATTTACCTGTCGGCAATTGTGAACGCGGCGGGCTTTTCGCTATATCTTTTTTCTTCGTGCCTCAGAAAAAAGGATGCCGCTGCAATCCCTAACGCGAGCTGCTGCGCGAATCAGTGGTAACAGTTTTTTCATTTGTAATATTGAATAAACTTACAACGATTGTAAAACACATATTTCCAAAACTATCGTTGAAATAGAAAGCATTGCAGGAAATTATTCTTTTAAGTTTCCAAATCGATTTTTTATCTACTTTTATAAGAAAACAAATGAGGGCAAAACTACTTTTCATAGCACTATTATTTTCCTTGTTGGGTGCCGCACAAAGCTTTACAGGTACTGGCGGAGCAATTCCTGACAACGTTACACAAATAGAATTTCCGCTAACTGTTTCCGGGCTTTCGCAAACAACGCTGAATGCAGATTTCGGACTCAAGCAAATCTGTCTCAACATCAACCACACCTATGACAGCGATCTAAATGTGTATTTGGTTTCGCCCAGCGGTGTAGCCATTAATCTATTTTCGGGAATTGGCGGTGGCGATGACAATTTTACAAATACTTGCCTTTCTCAAACCGCAACCGCAAATATTGGCACGGCATCTGCTCCTTTTTCAGGAACTTTCAAACCGCAGGAAACCATTGGAAACGTCAACAATGGCCAAAATCCCAACGGAATTTGGAAACTTAGAATTCTCGACACTTATCCCGCAGACCAGGGAACATTAATAAACTGGTCTGTAACCTTTGGATCAAATGCGTCTAATCTGCCAATTGTTTTAGTCAACACCAACGGTCAAACCATTGTAGACGAACCTTCAATAGTGGCAACAATGAAGATTATTGACAATGGGTCGGGAAATCTGAATTATGTAACCGATAACACATTTAACTACAACGGGAAAATAAACATTGAATATCGCGGAAACTATTCGCAAAGCCTGCCTCAAAAGCCTTACAAAGTTGAAACCCTGGATGATGCCGAAGCAAGTGTAAATGCTTCATTATTAGGAATGCCTGCTGAAAGCGATTGGGCTTTGGTCGCAAATTACAATGACAAAGTATTTATGCGAAATCAATTGGCTTACAATCTCTTCAGTCAGATGGGGCATTATGGATCGCGAACAAAGCATTGCGAGGTTGTAGTTAACGGTATTTATCAAGGCGTTTTTATTTTGACTGAAACCATAAAGCGCAACGCAAACCGTGTGAATATCGCAAAGCTCGATCCCGACGAAAATACTGGACTTGATCTTACTGGCGGTTATATTTTTAAAAATGATTATTGGAGCACTGCAGACGGTTGGCAATTGAACCATAATCCGGTCGATCATCCTGAATTGACCGTAGGACTGGCGTATCATTATCCAAAGGCAACTAAAATTTCTGATCCGCAAAAAGCCTATATCGCAGCATTTGTAGATGATTTTGAGAATGCGCTATACAGCGCAAATTACACAAGCCCAACAGATGGATATTTAAAATATATGGACGAAGAATCTTTTATCGATTATTTCATCATCAACGAGCTTTCACGCAACAATGATGGTTTTAAAAAGAGTTGCTACTTCTATAAAGATAAAGACAGCAGTACAGAAATTGCAAAATTGCACGCCGGGCCGGTTTGGGATTTTGACTGGGCTTGGAAAAACATAGACGAATGTTCATTTCTTGCAGTAACAGACGGTTCCGGCTGGGCGCATTTGGTTAACGATTGCGGCCCAGATGTCAACGGCACGGGTTGGTGGGTTCGATTATTGCAAGATCCAAGCTTTCAAAATCACCTTCGATGCCGTTGGGAAACTTTGCGCGCAACTACTTTAAGCACAAGTGCAATGTTTAATTATATTGATGCTACGGCAACATATTTAGATCAGGCGCAGGCGCGTCAGTTTGAACGTTGGGGAAATTTAGGAGTTAACACTGGCGCACCGGAAGTTGACAATGATCCGGCTACATTTGAAGGTCAGATCACTAAATTCAAAACATGGATCAGCACAAGAGTTGCGTGGTTGGATGCAAATATTCCTGGCGATGGTTCAAGTTGCGCTTTAGCGGTTAACCAGAATATTAAAAATAATTTGCAAATGGTTCCAAATCCTGCAAATCAATTTGTGACATTAACAGTTCCCGCAGGCGAGAAAATCAAAAAGGTTGATGTATTAGATCTTAGCGGTAAACTTATTTTTACAGAACAATATTTTCAAAACAGCACAGCGCTTGACATTAAAAACTTTGCAAGCGGAATGTATATTGTTAAGATTCAGACAAGTGAAAACGCAACTGTTTCCAAAAAACTGATTGTAGTTCATTAAGTTTAATTACCGCAAATTACTAATGCTTAAACAAAGAAGAACGTTGTCAGCTTGATGATTAATTTATCAGGCGGCGATGGAGTTATTTTAGAACCGTTTTCTCAGATGCTAATAATCAAAATACCAATTGAAGATATCACATCTCAAGCCCAAAGAAAACCAAGTGGTTTGCTCTTTTTTGTAAACTGCAGTGTCTTGAAGCGGATTGAAATCACGGTAGATCAAACTTGCGTAGAGTTTTAAATTCGTAGCTGGATTGACCAAATATCCTGCTTGAATATCTGCAATGAATTCTTTTGATTTATTTCCTTGCCCAATTTTTACACCGCTATCAAATGCGCGATTTTCGCCGTAAGGCCTGTAAATATTACTGCCGTAATTTCTGATATCGTAAGCAGGATCAAAATCAAGTCCGCGCGTACCGAGATTAACTTTTGCATCTGCAAAATATCTACCAACATGATATCTTCCTATGACT
>JBBSUW010000157.1:0-4260 GCA_038234025.1 Flavobacteriales bacterium | reverse complement strand
ATGATCGGGTCGGGTGGAAATATCAACAAGCTCTTTAAGATGTCGGGGAAGTTGCAGACCAAACCGCTGTCGTACATGTACGTGAATTCGCAATATACCTACCTAAGTAGTCTTTCCTACGAGCAAAGAATCTATGATCTTGGGCTGAATCCAGATCGTGCCGATGTGATAATTCCAGCAATAAGGATATACCTCAACGCAATGAAATGGAGCGGCGCGAGAAGTATTTATGTGCCGAAAATTGGACTTTCCGATGGGATTATAAAGGCGATGTACCACGGAAATATCTAGGTTTTGTCGACCACCATCCCGCCAAAAGTTCCGATTGCTATTTAAATTGTGGCATAAACGTCTTCGCGATTATAAGATTGATTATCTAGAATTCAAGGTCGAAAGTTCTTCGCAATAGCTCCACATTCGGGTTGATTTCGTTGAGCCTATTGAACTTGTCCTGCGACGTGAACGCGTGCTTGTGCGTAAATTGTTCGTTCACGACCAGCGTTACTTCTATATCATGGTTATGAAGTTTTCCACGAAGGTATCCGACAAGCTCGTTTTTTTCTCGCTCAAATTCAAGGCGTGAAGATTCGTTGGGAAGTTCGTGAAGGATCATCGTCCCATCAAGTTTTGGCGCACCAACCAAGAGATGCGATTCTACAATCTTCATACCTCTGTCGCCAAGCCGCTGCGCATATTTGTTCCAATGCAAAAGCATATCATTCTCCGAAAAAGATTCTCGTGGAAGTTCTGCTGCGTTTTTAGTGTTGAGATTTCCCTGTTCCAAGAGTTCTCGTTTTGCACGAATGCTCGCCAATGAGAATGCCGAAACACCTGTTGCAACGGTTACGGTTGGTTCTTTTGGCAGATCTTGCCGTGGAGTTTCTCCAACGGTATCAGGTTGCGCAGCAGGGGGATTTTCGATAACGATCTCAGGCGATTTTACCGCGATCTCGTTCACGCGACCATAGAAGAAGCTGGCTGGAATTATGAATCCGTCAACTTTTTTTTTTCTCCATCGTAAGTGATGGAGGCCAGTTGCATCAGGCAAAGCTCGACAAGAAGGCGTTGGTTTTGGCTGGTTTTGTACTTCAGGTCGGTATTGTTCGCGACCTCGATCGCCTCGAGCAGGAATTTCTCGTCAACACTTTTTGCTTGCGCGAAATACATTTTCTGCGCCTGCTGGCCAACTTCGAGAAGAGATAATGTTGCCGGCGTTTTTGATACATAAAGGTCGCGAAAATGCGAGGCAAGTCCCGAGATAAAATGCTGTCCGTCAAATCCGTTCGCCAAAATCTCATTGAACTTTACAAGTAGTTCTGGAATTTTATTTGCGATGATCATATCGGTCACATCGATAAAAGTTTCGTAATCGAGAACATTCAAATTTTCTGAGACCGCCTGTCTTGTAAGGTTTTTTCCGGCAAACGAAACCACGCGATCAAATATAGAAAGTGCATCGCGCATCGCACCGTCAGCCTTTTGGGCAATCAGAAAAAGTGCGTCATCTTCGTAGGAAATTCCCTGACTTTCGGCAACTTCCGCCAAATGCGATTTTGCATCCTGAATCGTGATTCTCTTGAAATCAAATATCTGGCACCGCGAAAGTATCGTAGGAATGATCTTGTGCTTTTCGGTCGTGGCCAAAATAAAAATAGCGTGCTTCGGCGGTTCTTCCAAGGTTTTCAGGAAAGCATTGAAGGCCGATGATGAAAGCATGTGAACTTCATCAACAATATAAACTTTGTATTTTCCGGTCTGTGGTGGAATTCGAACCTGGTCGATAAGGTTTCGGATATCATCAACAGAATTGTTGGAAGCGGCATCAAGCTCAAAGATGTTGAAGGTAAAATCCTCGTTCGGATCATCATAGCCAACTTGGTTTATTTTCCGAGCAAGAATCCTGGCGCAAGTGGTTTTCCCAACGCCGCGCGGACCGGTGAAAAGCAGTGCGGAAGCGAGATGGTTGTTCTCTATGGAATGAACCAAGGTTGTGGTTATTGCTTGTTGGCCAATAACATCCTTGAACGTTTGAGGTCGGTATTTGCGCGCCGAAACAATGAAATCTTCCATAGAAAATGTGCTCACGCAAATATAAATCTAATTTATGGAAATGCCTTTTTCATTCTAGACAATCACGAAGCCGGAAGCGCCAAAAAAGTGTTGCGAAGCTGGCTTATGTGGCGTTTGGTATGAAAAATAACATAATGCAAAAGCTCGACAGATGTCATCTGCCCCAGCTCTGGATGCTCGAATGAGTGCTTTGACGGCGATTGTGAAATAAGCTTCCGAAGCGTTTCTCGGGATTCAGTCAAGTCGGCGCGCAAATCGTAACGAGAATAATTCTTGTGCGTTGGTCGAAGTCTTTCCGCAGCGACCATTTTGCTTTTCATATTGCCAAAAGCCGCCGCCAAAAACGCCTTTTTTTCTGACGCGCCATCTTTTGTTTCCACAAATTTGCCGTTCAGAATCTTAATAACGTCCATATCGCTCAAAATCATATGATCGACAATTTCTCCCGCTGACCATTGGTTTTCAAAAGCATGGATATTTATTTGCGGCTGCTTGAAGAGCATTATCGCATGCTGAAGTTCATTTGTTTTTAGGTCAAAATCGGAAAGTAGAGCATTTATCATATTTTATTTTTTATGCCAGAACTTCGGCTATATTTTCGGTATTTAGCAATTTTACCAGAGCGGCTTCGTCCGGAGTGAGCTTTTTGCTTTTGATGTCGGGTTTGTATTTTGATATTTTTCCGGTCTCGTACGCCGCGATTACCGTTGGATGAACATAGTATTTTTTGCAGACCGTCCTTGTATTTCCAAGTTTTTCTGCTACGCTATCGAGCACCGTCACGATTTTCTTTTTGCAATCGGTGGAATTTTCAAAATGTCCAACCTCGTGAAAACCACAAAGCGCGTTCACGCTTCCGGCCCAAGCCCGAAAATCTTTTGCAGTAAAATCCTCGCCGGTAATTTCTTTAAGATAATGATTGATATCGCCCGAACCAACAACCCGATGATTGCCATTGTCATCATAATATTGAAATAAATCTTGACCGGGAACTTCCTTGCATTTCTTGACAAGTCCCGCCAACCTTTTGCTCTTCAAGTTTATTTTGTGCTTGACACCTTTTTTGCCAACAAATTCAAATTCGACTTTATCGGTTCCGAATTTCACATGGCGATCGCGAAGTGTTGTGAGTCCAAAACTTCCGTAAAGCCTTTTGTACGCATCATTGCCAATCCTGATGTTGGTCATCTCGATCAATCTTATCACGAGGGCGACAACCTTTTCATACGGAAGCCCGTGCAATCTCAAATCCTTGTCAACGTGCTCCCGAATGGCAGGAAGCGCCAATGCAAATTTTCTCAATCGATAAAATTTCGATTGGTTGCGGATTTTGTTCCAGTTCGAATGGTAACGGTACTGTTTTCGTCCTTTGCCGTCAACTCCTGTACATTGAAGATGTCCGTTCTCATATGGCGAAATCCAAACATCCTGCCAAGCGGGCGGAATCACGAGCGTTCTGATTCTCTCAACTATTGTTTCGTCTTTAATTGAATTGCCTTCGTGGTCGCGATAACTGAAATTGTCATTGTTGCCAATTCTGAAGTAGCCCTTTCCATTGTTGGAAGCATAACGAAGCCCTACCGATTTGGCCGAAACTTTCGGATTGCCCGCTATTTTTTGGAGTTTTGTTTGGAGTCTGCTCATTATCATATTCTAATTTTCATTTCTGCCTTTTATAGAAAGTTCGTGGAGAAGGCGAGTTGCGCTGTGGTCGCCAAACGAAAGATCGCCAGCAACAAAAACACCCTTTTCGCCCGAACTGCTTTTAATGCCATAAACCGTGGCTTCGTCGCCCGGATCGCTCTCGCCCTCATACCTATATATATGAACAATTTCAAAATCGTCCGGATTGTCCTTGATCGAATTTTCATCAAGATTGAAATCTTTCGTAAAGCCTTTTTCCTTGAGTTCTTCAAGTGCCTTGGAAACTGTTGCGTAGTGGTACATGTTGTTTTTCATTGTCGTCTGATTGGTTTTTGTTAAGCACCCTAAATTTAACGCTTCATAAAATTTAAGGGCTTACAGTTTTAGCCCCAACTTTTATATAACCACAATTGCGATCAAAATTTAAGGTAAATTTGCCCGAGCAGGCCGCCTTATCGCCACGTCCCATTCCGCTAGCTATTGGAATTGGAGCGTGGAGGAAAGTCCGGACACCACAGGGAAGTATAGCGGCTAACGGCCGTCGGT
>JBBSUW010000156.1:0-4340 GCA_038234025.1 Flavobacteriales bacterium | reverse complement strand
GTCATTCATATAAGCGCTTTTGATCAAGTTAAGATCTGACGTTGCTTTCTCTATTTTCTTTACGATAATTTCCTTGAATTCTGCAAGGTCGGCGTCCGAATATCGTGTTGCTTCATCTACCATTTTTTCAATTATTTAATTGTTATTACTGTGTTTAGGTTGTCAAATTCTATTTTGGTTCCGTTCTGAATGTTCTTTACGAAAGAAATTTCGGTGGCCAATGTTTCGTCCATTATGTATTTCTTGTTCGAAAGAACCGCGGCATCAATTTCTGCATCGCTTTCCATTTCAACTTTGATCTTGTCCGTTACCGAAAGTCCGTTGTCCTTTCGAATATTCTGGATTCGGTTTACAATTTCTCTTGCGATGCCTTCATTTCTCAATTCGTCGCTGATCGTAATGTCGAGCGCAACCGTTGTGTTTCCGTCCGTTGCGACAAGCCAACCTTCAACATCTTCAGAACTTATCTCAACATCTTGAATTGATAAAAGTATAGGTTTTCCTGACAATTCAAAGGTTACAACACCATTTCTTTCCAATTCGCTGATTTGCTTTGCGTCAAAATCTTGTATCAGTTTGGAAATCAACTGCATATCCTTTCCAAATCGTGGTCCCAAAGTTTTAAAATTCGGCTTGATTTTCTTCACCAGAATATTTGATGCATCAGTCAATAACTCTATCTCTTTTACGTTAACTTCTGCCATAATCAAGTCGGCAACGGCAAGCAATTGTTCGCGTTCCTGCTCATTGTTTAAAGGAATCATCACCTTTTGCAACGGCTGTCTCACCTTTATCATTTCCTTCTTTCTCAATGACAAAACGAGTGACGAAACCGTTTGTGCTTTCTGCATTTTGGCTTCAAGCGTTTTATCAACAAACTTGTCAACCGCAACGGGGAATTTTGCCAAATGTACACTCTCGAATTCTTCGGCATGTGTGGCTTTCATCAAATCTAGGTAAAGCCTTTCCATGTAAAATGGTGCGATTGGTGCTGCAAGTTTGGCCACTGTGACCAAACATTCGAACAACGTTTGATAAGCCGCAATTTTGTCCTGCGCATATTCGCCTTTCCAGAATCTTCGTCGGCAAAGTCGAACATACCAATTGCTCAAATTTTCTTGTACGAAATATGCAATGGCGCGAGCAGCTTTTGTGGGTTCGTAATCTGAATAAAAACCATCAACTTCCTTTATCAATGAATGAAGTTCGGAAATGATCCATCGGTCGATTTCTGTTCGGTCTTCCATTGGAATCAACGCTTCGCTGTGGTCAAAGCTGTCAACATTCGCGTAAAGCGCAAAAAACGAATATGTATTATATAGTGTGCCAAAAAATTTTCTGCGAACCTCAGCAACGCCCTCGATATCAAATTTGAGATTATCCCACGGATTTGCATTCGCAATCATATACCAACGTGTGGCGTCAGGGCCAAATTCATCCAAAGTTGTAAATGGATTCACGGCATTGCCCAACCGCTTGGACATTTTCTGACCGTTTTTATCCAGCACCAAACCATTTGAAACCACATTCTTGTACGCAACGCTGTCAAAAACCAAAGTTCCGATGGCGTGCAAAGTATAAAACCAACCACGGGTTTGGTCAACACCTTCCGCAATAAAATCTCCAGGAAAGTCTTGGTTGCCGTCTATTTTTTCTTTGTTTTCAAATGGATAATGCCATTGTGCGTAAGGCATCGCGCCGCTGTCAAACCAAACATCAATAAGGTCTGCCTCGCGCTGCATCTTTTTGCCGGAAGGCGAGACCAGAAATATCTCGTCAACGATATTCTTGTGAAGGTCAACGATGTTGTAGTTTTCCTCGGACATATCCTCGGCGTTAAAACCTGCAAATGGATTTTTAGACATAAATCCAGCAGCAATTGATTTTTCGATTTCTTCAAAAAGTTCCTTAACAGAACCGATCAGAATTTCTTCAGTCTTGTCCTCGGTGCGCCATATCGGCAAAGGAATTCCCCAATATCTTGAGCGCGAAAGATTCCAGTCGTTAGCGTTTTTCAACCAATTTCCAAAACGACCTTCGCCGGTTGAAGCGGGTTTCCAATTGATGGTTTGGTTGAGCTCGAACATTCTGTCCTTGACGGCAGAAATTTTGATGAACCATGAATCCAATGGATAATAAAGCAAAGGCTCATCAGTGCGCCAACTGTGCGGATAACTGTGGACGTATTTTTCAACCCTGAACGCTTTGTTCTCTTCCTTTAATTGTATCGCAATCTCAACATCGACAGATTTCTCTGGCGCCGAACCTTCGTCGTAGTATTCGTTCTTCACATATTTGCCCGAAAGATTGCCGAGACCTTGAATGAATCTACCCTGCAAATCTACAAGCGGCACGGGCGTTCCATTGTCGTCTAAAACCAACATCGGCGGGACTTCGGGTTTTGCTTCTTTGGCAACCTTCGCATCATCGGCACCAAAAGTTGGCGCGGTGTGGACAATTCCAGTTCCATCTTCAGTTGTGACAAAATCGCCGGAAATTACGCGAAAAGCATTTTCTGCATTTTGGTACGGCAACATTAGCGGAAGCAATTGCTCATATTTTATTCCGACCAAATCCTTGCCGACAAAAGACGTGAGAATTTCGTACGGAATATTTTTATCGCCGTCCTTATAGTTATCAAAATCATCTTTAACGGAAGCGACATAAGGTTTCCCAAATTGCTTTGCCACAAGATTCTTCGCCAGCACAACATTTATCGGCTCAAAAGTATATTGATTGAAAGTCTTTACCAGAACATACTCTATTTTCGGACCAACGGTCAGCGCCGTATTTGATGGCAAAGTCCACGGTGTTGTGGTCCACGCCAAAATATGGATGTCGCCATAATTCTGCAGAAATTCCGGCAAGGTTTCTTTGATGGCCTTGAACTGCGCCACAACCGTCGTGTCAGTCACATCGCGGTAACTTCCAGGTTGGTTCACTTCGTGTGACGAAAGTCCCGTTCCAGCTTTTGGCGAATACGGTTGCACGGTGTAGCCTTTGTACATCAGGCCTTTGTCATAAATCTGTTTCAAAAGCCACCAAACGCTCTCGATATATTTTGGTTTGTAGGTAATATACGGGTCGGACATATCGACCCAATAACCCATTTTTTCGGTCAGATCGTTCCACACATCGGTGTAGCGCATCACGGTATTTTTGCATGCCTCGTTATATTCTTCTACAGAAATCGTTTTGCCAATGTCTTCTTTTGTGATGCCAAGTTCCTTTTCCGTACCAAGCTCAACGGGAAGACCGTGCGTGTCCCAACCCGCTTTACGCTTGACCTGAAAACCTTTTTGGGTTTTATATCGGCAGAAAATATCCTTGATGGCGCGCGCCATTACGTGGTGAATTCCCGGCAAACCATTTGCAGATGGCGGACCTTCAAAAAACACGAACGGCGGATTTCCTTCGCGCGTTTCGACACTTTTCTCAAAGATGTTTTTGTCTTTCCAAAAGGACAGAACCTCGGCGGCAACCTTTGGTAAATCAAGTCCGTTGTGTTCTGTAAAGCGCGTGCCCATTGCGAGTTTTTTAATAAATTCGGGCGAAGTTAGTGAAATTTTAAATTTTGGGCGTACCCCTTCGGGTCGCGCTATCCGTTGCAATCTTTTTGCCCGCTGAAAACGCGGACAAAAAGGATTTCCACTACTATCGCTTACGCGGATGAGAACTTACTACAGTGATTTTTGCTGCATTTTGTGGCAGATCTCAATTCTTAACAAATTGGTTTTGTTTCACTTTAGAGAAACTATATTATCTTTATATCGTATCCAACAAACTTAATATAAAAACGAAGCAGTAATCTAACTACTCTTGAAGAATTTAAGGAATGAAACTTCGGCAAACTTGGAACAAAAGAACGCGATGAACTCGAAATCGGTTACGGCGATTTTAAAGTCAATGCCCGGACAGAAGAAACACTGACTGAAACCAAATGCAAAACTTGCACTTTAGACTACAGTAATAAAGCGCTTTAGAAGCAGGAAATTTATCGAAAAGTATTTTTGTAAATTTGGTTGATGGGAAAGCCACGACTCTATTTTGATACTTCCGTGTTTGGCGGAATACTTGATGTTGAGTTTCAAAAAGAAACCACAAAGCTTTTTAATATGTTGGAGAACGATGAAATAGTTTGTGTTTATTCTGACCTTTGTGAACTAGAACTTGAAAATGCACCTGAAAAAGTAAGAACACACTTTTTAAATCTTGACACGGATAAAACCGAATTTGTAGAAATAACAGAAGAAATAAACCAACTCGCTGAAGAATACATTAAAGAAAAAGTTGTTGGGGAAACTAGTATTGATGATTGCCGACATATTGCTTGTGCAACT
>JBBSUW010000155.1:0-4401 GCA_038234025.1 Flavobacteriales bacterium | reverse complement strand
ATAATAATCTGCGGTGAATGAATGGCGATAGATTTGCTCGGTATGATTTGCCAAAAGCAGCATTTGCTCGTCATCGCTGAAATTATAACTGTCGATACCGTCAGCAAGCATTGGAAAATTCTTGTTGTCGATCAGCGTCGAAACTTTTTGCAAAGTCTGAAAATCGTAAAGATCGACCTGCGCGCTTTTCGAGCTTCGATCAAAATTCAAGACCGTGTACTGGTTGGTGTGCTTCATCGACTGAAGTTCGTCCATTCCCTTGGACCTGAACGCGCCGCTGTAAATCTCGTTTATTGTAATCTTTTGTTGCGCGGTGGCCGAAACGCAAATAAAAAGCAACAAGACGAGCAATCGGGTAAATTTCATAAAACCGAAATATTTTAATGGTGTCAATTTTAGTGAAAATTTTACAATAACTGGCTACTTTTAATGTTAAATGCGTCAGAGCGCAATATTCTTGAATCGCTCGGGACATCAAACCCACGCTTCCATTTGCAGATTATCACGATGGTGAAATCGTATATTTGCCGAACGTTGAACCACATAAAAAAAATTGTTGGGCAAATGAGCGGATTCTCAAAACTTTCCAAGCAAGAAAAAATCGACAACATCGCACAACGATTTTTCGCAAATTCTGATAAGGCCGTTGCAACGCTTCAAAAATACTGGAACGCCGATGCCGATCTGCAAAGGCTTCATGACGATTTTGTGGAAAATACAATTACAAATTTCTATTTGCCATTGGGCGTTGCGCCAAATTTTCTTATCAATGGCAAAGAATATGCAATTCCGATGGTCACAGAGGAAAGTTCGGTCGTGGCGGCGGCGGCAAAATCGGCAAAGTTCTGGGCTTCGCGCGGCGGTTTCAAAACCACGGTGGTCGACACCCAAAAAATCGGTCAGGTCCATTTTAAGTATTTTGGCGAAAGCCAGAAATTGAAAGCATTTTTTGAGAAAGTCAAAAACAGTTTTTTCACCGACACCGAATCCATAACCAAAAACATGCGCGCTCGTGGCGGTGGAATCCTTGACATCGAGCTTCGCGATAAAACCAATTTGTTGCCCAACTACTTTCAGCTTCACGCGACGTTTGACACCAAGGATTCTATGGGGGCGAACTTTATAAATTCTTGTCTGGAGCAATTTGCCGAAACGCTGCAACGTAAAATTTCAGAAGATGAAAATTTTAGTGAAGGCGAGAAAAACATCGAAGTTGTGATGAGCATCTTGTCCAATTATATTCCGGATTGCATTGTTAGTGCAGAGGTTTGTTGTGCCGTGGATGACCTTGTGGACAAGAATATTGAGAACGGGCGGGCTTTTGCCGAGAAGATTATCGATGCGATCGATATTGCGAAGGTTGAACCGTTTCGCGCCGTGACGCACAACAAAGGCATTATGAACGGTGTTGATGCGGTGGTGATCGCGACCGGAAATGATTTTCGCGCGGTAGAAGCTGGCGTTCATGCTTACGCTTCACGAAACGGGAAATATTCGAGCCTTACATCTGCAGAGATAAACGGCGACATCTTTAGGTTCTGGATAGAGATGCCATTGGCGCTCGGCACCGTTGGCGGCATAACCGCGCTTCATCCATTGGCAAAACTATCGTTGGAGCTGCTTGGAAAGCCAGACTCAAGCACGTTGATGGGCATTGTTGCGGCAACTGGTTTGGCACAGAATTTTGCGGCGCTCCGTTCGCTGACGACAACGGGAATCCAAAAAGGACACATGAGAATGCACCTCAACAATATTCTGACGCAGCAAGAAGTTTCGCCCGAAGAACGACTTTTTGCACAGAAACATTTTGCCGACCACACAGTTTCTCACGCGGCCGTAGCCGAATTCTTGCAATCAATCAGAATAGAAAAATAGTTTGGAAACATTCCACAGCAACGGAAAATTGCTCCTCACGGGCGAATATGTTGTGCTCGATGGTGCAAGGGCTTTGGCACTGCCCACAAAGTTTGGGCAATCGATGGAAGTTTCTGTGGGAACAAAATCCGGAATTTCTTGGAAAAGTTATTTGAGCGATGGCAATTTATGGATGGATGAATTTTTTTCGTGGGAAGATCTGCTGAAAACCTCAATTTCAAACTCACAAAAGGAAATCGATTTGCGCGAAATTTTGAAGCATGCTTTTGCACTGACCGAAAAAGAATTTTTAATCAATGAATCCTTGGAAATCGAGACAAAACTTGATTTTTCAAAAAATTGGGGACTTGGAAGTTCATCGACATTGATCAATAACCTTTCGAAATGGCTGGAAATAGACCCTTACGAGCTGCTTTCCAAATCTTTTGGCGGCAGCGGTTATGATATTGCCGCAGCTTCCGCAAAGAGCGCGATTGTCTATCATTTGAATGATCTTGGGAAACCGAAGGTCGAGAATGTGGATTTTGATCCAACATTTAAGGACAAACTATATTTTGTGCACCTTAACCAGAAAAGAAGCAGCCGCGATGCGATCGCGGACTATGCAAAGGTGCGGGATTTTGCAAAAACAAAAATCGAGAGGATCAACGAATTGACCGATGCTTTTGTGGTATGTGATAATCTTTTGGATTTTGAGAATCTTATCGTCGAGCACGAAAAGATCTTATCGGGAATATTGGGCGCGCCAACGGTGAAGGAACGACTGTTTGGGGACTATGCTGGCGCGGTGAAGAGCCTTGGTGCTTGGGGCGGCGATTTTGTGATGGTGACGGGGAAGGAAAACCCGACGGGGTATTTTGAGGGGAAAGGTTTTGAAACTATTGTTCAGTTTGCAGGTATCATTATGCAACAATAAATATTTACTAGTACTTTTCAATACTCAATCCAATTGAAGGTTCGTAAAATTTCATCGGAAAAAGTGGATGCATATTATCATTGTCCTCGCCAGTTTTCAATACTTGGTTAATGTTTTGCCAACCAACTTCCACATTGCTTATTTTTTCACAATAATTAAATTCTTTTGTACGATGTTTGAATAATTTTGGCAATTGCTGTAATGAAGTAGGTTGGATTGTTTTTCCGCTTTCCGTTAATATCGATGGACATCTTATTGAGATAGCAATACCTGAAACCGGAATGGAAATGTTCAGCGAATCAACATCAATTTCAACAATTACGTTTTTTTTTGACTTTTCGAAGACGTATATTATGGATGCCAGTTTTTTATTTTCGTCAGGAATATTCTCGGCTATCGGAATTTTTAGGTGAGTTTTTTGTATATCGTAAATTCTTTCAATCATTTTAATACCATAAATTTCTAAAGTTGCCGTGATGGTTTGAAAAATCTCTTTAAAATTTAAAATGATGGAATGCACATGCTTGCCGACAATTTGCTCATCACTAAAGAGCATTGCAAAACTAGAAGCCCCGATTGCCCTGATTTCAGAACCTGAAGTTTTATAATTTCCGAAAGTTAATGTTTTTTCTTCTCCAGAAACAACCACTTCTTGAATTATGTTGTTGGTTTGTTCCAAATATATATTCGTACTGAGCAATTCCATTTTGGAAATACTCTTCTGATTGTAGCCAAAAGCCCTTATGTCCAACGAGTCGAATGCCGAATTTACTAAAAAAATGCCACTCTTATTTGTTAATTGAGACTTTACAAGCTGACCATCCAAATAAGCAGTGACCAAAGCTTCGGGAATTGGATTCTTTGTTAGTGAATCTAATATTTTAAATTCCTTAGGTTGAGTACACACTAAGACAGCCGCATAAAATAGGAACAATGTTTTCATGTCGTGAATAATTTAGACGGATTTGCTACCCTAAAAAGAAATGCACTTCCTAGATTGGAAGCGCATTAATTATTGAATGAAGGTTTTTAATGCATTCCACAGGGTTCAGTTAATGGTCCTCCACCAAGACTTCCTTGTAGTTGATGTTGGACCCGAATACCAAAAACATAATAGTCGTAGTAGACTTCCGCACTCCCATTCACGCAAGGTCCTTGGCTAAACTGAGAACCCCAAAACCGCCGATCATTTGATGGATTGTAATCTTCCGCAATTTTAATGAAGTCAAATTTATCCGTACTTAAGTATTTATCCATTTCATCAATATTCTCAAAATGGATTTCTTCGTTAACATCTATCAACAGATTTTACACTTTTTTTAAGAACTCCTTATTTTGCTGGTAAATTTTTTTTATATTTCACAAAACTTTTCAACAGGCCCGTTTTTTGGGAAGATTACTACAAGTTATTTTCCAAAAAAAAATTCCGAACATCAAGTCCGGGATTTTTCAGTGAATCAATAATTAAATCATCTTTTCTTTCAGAACTTATCTAATAATAATTTTTTGTGTTCTATAATTCAATCCATCAACAATTATATTGGCAAAATAAATGCCTGCCGATAGATTGTTTGTATTTATTGTTTCAGTATCATAAACGAATTGTTTAT
>JBBSUW010000154.1:0-4418 GCA_038234025.1 Flavobacteriales bacterium | reverse complement strand
TTTGAAATTCCAACTTACTAAATAATCAACTTTGTTTATAGTTGCACAAGCAATATGTCGGCAATCATCAATACTAGTTTCCCCAACAACTTTTTCTTTAATGTATTCTTCAGCGAGTTGGTTTATTTCTTCTGTTATTTCAACAAATTCGGTTTTAGCGGTGTCAATATTTAAAAAGTGCGTCCTGACTTTTTCAGGTGCGTTTTCAAGTTCCAATTCGCAAAGGTCTGAGTAAACACAAACTATTTCATCATTGTCCAGCATTTGAAAAAGCTTTCTTGTTTCTGTCTCAAACTCAGCATCAAGAATTCCGCCAAACACAGAAGTGTCAAAATATAGTCTTGGTTTTGCCATTTACCAAATTTACAATAATACTTCTCTCTAAATTATTTACATCTAAAGTGCTTTTCGAATAGCGTCGAAAGTGTGAGTGTTCAGCTCGCTGTCATTCTGCAAATCCTCTTTTAGCGTGTAGATTTTAAAAACATCATAACCGGCTTCTAGCTCATCGCGTTCTTTCGATCCGCGTTTTCCGTAGTTTTTTTCTTTGAATTCATCAAGAGTTGAAAGATTGTTGAATTGTTTTTTCATATTCAGTTGATTGCTCTAAAGATAATGCACATTCTAAATATGTAAAAAATGATTTTTTACAAAGAGACTTATTTCACAATTAAACCAAAAATTCCCATCACAGTTCTCATCCGCGTAAGCGATTGCAGCGGTATCCTTTTTTTTCTGAGGAACGAAGGGAAAAAAGATATAGCATTCGTGAGGGTAAAGCAACGGTGTTGCTTTGACCGAAACGACCCAACGTAGTTCGCGCGACCCAAAGGGATACGCCCAAAATTTAAAATTTCACTAACTTCGCCCGAATTTATTAAAAAACTCGCAATGGGCACGCGCTTTACAGAACACAACGGACTTGATTTACCGAAGATTGCCGCCGACGTTCTGTCATTTTGGAAAGAGAAAAACATCTTTGAGAAAAGCATTGAGACGCGCGAGGGCACTCTGCCGTTCGTGTTTTTTGAAGGTCCGCCATCTGCAAATGGTTTGCCGGGGATTCACCACGTAATGGCGCGCGCCATCAAGGATATTTTCTGCCGATATAAAACCCAAAAAGGTTTTCAGGTCAAGCGTAAAGCGGGTTGGGACACGCACGGTCTTCCGGTGGAACTTGGGACTGAAAAGGAACTTGGCATCACAAAAGAAGACATTGGCAAAACGATTTCAGTAGAAGAATACAACGAGGCGTGCAAAAACACCGTGATGCGCTACACCGATGTATGGAACGATTTGACCGAAAAAATGGGTTATTGGGTCGATATGTCCGATCCTTATATTACCTACAAACCGAAATATATCGAGAGCGTTTGGTGGCTTTTGAAACAGATTTATGACAAAGGCCTGATGTACAAAGGCTACACGGTGCAACCGTATTCACCAAAAGCGGGAACGGGACTTTCATCTCACGAGGTGAACCAACCCGGAAGTTACCGCGATGTAACTGATACAACGGTTGTGGCGCAGTTCAAGGCGATCAATGAAACGTTGCCGGAATTTCTACAGAATTTTGGCGTTATCCATATTTTGGCGTGGACCACAACACCGTGGACTTTGCCCTCAAACACGGCGCTTACCGTTGGTCCGAAAATAGAATATGTGCTTGTTAGAACTTTCAATCAATATACTTTTGAGCGGATAAATGTGATTTTGGCGAAGAATCTTGTGGCAAAGCAATTTGGGAAACCATATGTCGCTTCCGCTAAAGCTGATTTTGATACATATAAAGGAGGCGATAAAAATATTCCATACGAAGTGCTGACGTCATTTGTCGGGAAGGATTTGGTCGGCATTAAATATGAGCAATTGCTTCCGCTAATGTTGCCTTACCAAAATGCAGAAAATGCGTTCCGAGTAATTTCTGGCGATTTTGTAACGACCGAAGATGGAACCGGAATTGTTCACACCGCGCCAACATTTGGTGCCGATGATGCAAAGGTTGCCAAAGAAGCAAAACCCGAAATTCCGCCGATGCTCGTTCTCGACGACAATGGAACGCCCGTGCCACTTGTGGATTTACAGGGAAAATTCATTCAAGGTCTCGGTGATCTTTCGGGCAAATATGTGAAGAACGAATATTATGAGGCAGGTTCTGCGCCCGAAAAATCTGTGGATGTCGAGATTGCGATACAATTAAAGGAAGAGAATAAAGCGTTCAGGGTTGAAAAATACGTCCACAGTTATCCGCACAGTTGGCGCACCGATGAGCCTTTGCTTTATTATCCTTTGGATTCGTGGTTCATCAAAATTTCTGCCGTTAAGGATAGAATGTTCGAACTCAACCAAACCATCAATTGGAAGCCCGCTTCAACTGGCGAAGGTCGTTTTGGAAATTGGTTGAAAAACGCCAACGACTGGAATCTTTCGCGCTCAAGATATTGGGGAATCCCATTGCCTATTTGGCGGAGCGAAGATAAAACCGACGAAATTCTGATAGGTTCTGTCAAGGAACTTTTTGACGAAATCGAAAAATCCATCGCCGCCGGATTTATGTCGGCAAATCCTTTTGCAGGTTTTGATGCAACAGATATGTCCGAAGAAAACTACAGCATCGTAGACCTTCACAAGAATATCGTGGACGAAATATTTCTGGTTTCGCCTTCCGGCAAAAAGATGCAGCGCGAGGCCGACCTTATTGATGTTTGGTTTGACAGCGGCGCGATGCCTTACGCACAGTGGCATTACCCATTTGAGAACAAAGAAAAAATTGACGGCAATCAGGATTTTCCAGCAGATTTTATCGCAGAAGGTGTTGACCAAACCCGTGGTTGGTTTTATACTTTGCATGCGATCGGAACTTTGGTTTTTGACAGCGTTGCTTACAAAAATGTGGTTTCAAATGGTTTGGTACTTGATAAAAATGGACAGAAAATGTCCAAGCGTTTGGGCAATGCGGTAAATCCATTTACGACTTTAGATGAATTTGGTCCTGATGCCACGCGTTGGTATATGATTGCAAATGCAAATCCGTGGGACAATTTGAAATTTGATATTGAGGGCGTTGCTGAGGTTCGCAGAAAGTTCTTTGGCACACTTTATAATACATATTCGTTTTTTGCGCTATACGCGAATGTTGATAATTTTGACCACAGCGAAGCGTTGATTCCTATGGAAGATCGTGCTGAAATCGACCGTTGGATTATTTCCGAACTTCATTCTTTGATCACAGAAGTTGACGGTTTTTATTCAGATTACGAACCGACAAAAGCTGCTCGCGCCATCGCTTATTTTGTACAGGAAAATTTGAGCAATTGGTACGTCAGACTTTGCCGAAGAAGATTTTGGAAAGGTGAATATGGTCCGGACAAAATCGCAGCGTATCAAACATTGTTCGAATGTTTGGTCACGGTTTCAAAACTTGCCGCACCGATTGCGCCATTTTACATGGAAAGACTTTACCTCGATTTGATGCAAGCGACACATTCGGAAGATTTCGAGAGCGTACATTTGGCAAAATTCCCAGTTGCGGTTGAAAAGTTTGTTGATAAAAGCCTAGAGTTCAAAATGCAGAAAGCACAGACGGTTTCGTCATTGGTTTTGTCTTTGAGAAAAAAGGAAATGATCAAGGTAAGACAGCCGTTGCAAAAGGTGATGATTCCTTTAAACAATGAGCAGGAACGCGGACAATTGCTTGCCGTTGCAGACTTGATTATGGCAGAAGTCAACGTAAAGGAGATCGAGCTTTTGGCCGATGCATCAAATATTCTGGTGAAGAAAATCAAGCCGAATTTTAAAACTTTGGGACCTCGATTTGGAAAGGATATGCAATTGGTTTCCAGACTGATACAGGATTTTGACGCAAAGCAAATCAGCGAATTGGAAACAAATGGCGTCGTATCCTTTGAATTGTCAGGAAAACCTATACTTTTATCAATTCAAGATGTAGAGATAAGTTCTGAAGATGTTGAAGGTTGGCTTGTCGCAACAGACGGAAATACCACCGTCGCGCTTGACATCACAATCAACGATGAACTTAGAAATGAAGGTATTGCGCGAGAAATTGTCAACCGTATCCAAAACATCAGAAAAGACAACGGACTTTCGGTTACCGACAAGATCAAAGTTGAAATGGAAAGCGATGCAGAAATAGACGCTGCGGTACTTTCGAACAAGAAATACATAATGGACGAAACATTGGCCACTGAAATTTCTTTTGTAAAGATTATTCAGAACGGGACTAAAATAGAATTTGACAACCTAAACACAGTAATAATAATTAAATAATTGAAAAAATGGTAGATGAAGCAACACGATATTCGGACGCCGACCTTGCAGAATTCAAGGAAATTATCGTAAAGAAAATAGAGAAAGCAACGTCAGATCTTAACTTGATCAAAAGCGCTTATATGAATGAC
>JBBSUW010000153.1:0-4719 GCA_038234025.1 Flavobacteriales bacterium | reverse complement strand
TAAAACTGTCAAGCTAAAAATGGTCAGTATATGTTTTATTATCCGTTTCAAAGTTGTCTATCTATTTGGTTCGTGTCGTCTTTTAAGGTTGCCCATAACGGTTTGCGGCTTCATGAAGTGGCGAACTTCGTAACCGCATATTTTCCACTAAGATAGAATATTATTGCGAAAGAAATTTGTCATGCAAGCACATTTCTCGCCATTTCATGAAACCGCTGTTGTGCGATCGCTTTTATATTTATTTCTATTTTATCAAGTTTTCGACTTCATTAATCAAATTAACTAATTTTTGACGTTCTTCAAATCCTGCATTCTTTTGTTCAATTTGATATAATGGATCGTATGAAGAAAAATATGTAAATTGATCTCCCTGGATAATCTCAAAACTTTCATCTACACAATCACTTCTGGTGCTATATTTCAAAACTCCTTCATCAGTTTCAATTCTTTCAATATTTAATTTGCTATTATCAATATTAAGTTTGTTTTCTAATGCTACTGTTTGAATAAATTGCCAATAATCCTCAATCTTGTCTTTCTTTATTCTCTTTTTATTAATTGTTATTTTTTTCAAGCTGTCATTTGGAAAGAATACGTCATATCTTAATATTTTTCCATTATTTTGAAAAATTATTAAGTTAGAATGTATTCCACCATACCAATAACTTTGAAAACCAATTTTGACAATTATTGAATTTTCATCTTGCAAATTTAATAGTTTGATATATAAGTTTTTATTTTCACTTTTTTCTTTAAACTCAATTTTTGGTATTTCGGACTCTTGCGAGTAGCAAATTAAATTAAAAAAAAGTAAAATTATAATATTTATTTTTTTCATTTTTTTTCAAAATTTCTTATTCAGTTTCTGTCGCTCGAAAGTGTCGCACAACTCGTTTATATATCCAACTTTATGTTACATATATCTACAAATCCCGCATATATGTAAACCTTTTGTGTTGTTTATAGCCATTCTCAAATATATGCATTTTTCTTGCCATCAGGTCGCGCTGTACGTAAAATTGCAATTCAAATGGGATTATGATGTGGTCAATGCGCTGTCCAAAACAGCACCAGGCAAAAGAAACCTGGCACCCGCCAAAAAAACACAACACCCGACAAAAGTCATACGGCACCTGCACTGAGCATTAGAACGCCCGATAAAGTAAAAGGAATGGCATAACGTAAAAATTCAATGCCCGCACATAGAATTATCGTTCCCAAACTTGAAGGTAGTCTTCCCACGATGTAAGAGCATGCACCGACATACATTATAATCGAAGCAATACCTTTGATAAAACCCTCAAAACAAACAATTCACTTCACCGACTTCTCAACAATATCCTTCATCAGTTTCTTATAGCTCGCGAGGATCAGGTTGTACTGCGGTTTGGCCACGGTTACTTTCGTGGAGCTCCTGCCTTGCCGAACAATCGCGATCACTTTCTGGGAATAGATCACCTCGCTGGTTCTAAGGTTGTAGATCTGGATGGTCACATAGCTGCTGTTGCGGTTGTCGCCGGTCCTAAAGGCGTTGGGCGTGGTGTCCAGCGCGCCAAAATCATTGCTGGTGATCGCCGCTTTTATATTGATGAAAAAGTCATAGCTGCTGCTCTTGTAAATGTCCTGCAATGTATATTTCGATGGGTCGATGATTACTTTTTTCTGTGGCAACATTATCCCCGAAGATTCGGGAATGTAAACAAGTCTATCGCCGATGAGCGCGCCAAAATCCTCTTTGGAAAGCGCGGTCAGCTTCTTGGTGATCTCTGGCGGCACATCCACTTGGTTCAGCAGCCATTTGCCCTTGGAGAAATCCACGCCAACCGCTTGGGTCTTGTTCTCAAAGACATAACTCGCAAAACTGCAGGAAAGGAATGGCAGAGCAAGCAAAAGGACGAGGAGTTTTTTCATTTCAAGAACATTGGGTTTATTTAACTTGCTGCATTTTCTTGACCTGCGCCAGCAACAGTTTTTTCGGCACAAAGCACAATGATTTCAGCATCAGTTTTTGTGCGAACGATACGCCCGAAATTACCTCAAGTTCGCCATTGATCATGGCATTGTAACCGTCTTCAGCAACACTTCTGGCATTTGCCGTGGTGGCAAAAAGCGCGGTCTTGTCCATTCCTGATTTTTTGCCAAAGCCCGTTTCGGTCGCGCCCGGCATCAATGTCGTCACGGTAATGTTTGTATCGTGGAGCTCTTCCCAAAGCGCGTTCCCAAACGATGAAACGAATGCCTTGGTGGCAAAATATACCGCTTGCAAAGGTCCGGGCATCAAGCTCGCAGTAGAAGAAACGTTGAGGATTCGTCCGCTGTTGCGATTCTTGAAATCTTGCAGAAAATGGTGCGTCATCGCCGTGAGCGCAACGATATTGAGCTGGATCATGTTCAGATCTTTGTCCAGATCAAGGTCTGCAAAGGCGCCAATACCTCCAAAACCGGCATTGTTGATGAGGTAATCGACCTTGATTCCGGCATTGGAGACAGCGTCATAAACTTCCTTGGCGGCATTCTGTTCGGTAAGGTCTTTTTCGATGACCAGAACATTTATTTTAAACTTCCCTTCAAGTGCAGCTTTTAGTTCGTTGAGCTTGTGCACGCTTCTGGCCACGATAACAAGATCGCCGCCTTTTTCTGCATGAATGTTAGCAAATTCTTTTCCGATTCCGCTGCTCGCGCCGGTGATGAGTGCAGTGTTTTTCAAAATGTAATTGATCAAGGTTTAGAATTCAATTGCTTTTGTTTTTTATTGAAAGTTCTTTCGCAAACATACACCACCATTATCCCTCCAATATAGGTCAATAATCAAGCCATGAAAATGATGTTCCGATCACCGTTCTTGCTATTCTGGAATGCTCGAGACCAAGCACTCCAACGGCGTTGAACAGTTGCAAAAACTCAACCGCAAAAGCGAGCAATAGCGTTGCCACGCTTGCCGCGATAACGGATATATTAAAGAAACCTCTGAGAAAACAGTAGATAAGAATCACGACAAGCACATCGCCAAGGTAAGGCCGAACAATCTTGTCGTGGACGAAATGGGCGATGCAGACTTCTATTGCAAATAATAGAATTGTAAGAATTAAATATGTTGGTCTAAAGGTTATCAATGAAGCTTTGATAGCGACCAAGGTTCCAATTTACCAACATAAATCGTAAATTCAACTTTTTTGAAAGCGGTCATCTTGCAACTCTTGGGGTATTTGCCCGTTGTGATGGAACTTTCTACAAAGCCATTCACTTGCGGGTTCACATCCTCTCTCATAGTCATTTTCATCGTCATAAAATGAAACAGTTTGAAAAGATTTTTATTGTAATTGTGAATATTCAATGTAGTTTCCTGAACAACGTTTTTTCTGGTGTTCCAATCGCATCTCATCAAGATCTTCTTGCCCAGATTGTCTTCATTCAAAGTGGTAAAACTCACGGAATAACTTTTTCGCTCACTTCCTCCTTCCCGATCAACGGAATAAAGGTACTTAAAGCTAACGTTAAGCCTTCCGTCGATTTCTTCCTCGATCATCTTGAAGTTGTGCACTTTCATGTTCTTTAAATCTGTGATCGATGCAAACTGCGAGTGGTTTAAGTGAGTTTCCAAGAAATAGGTTAAGTCATTTTCATTTGCATAGCAAGCCGATTCTGTTTCGAGATCTTGAGACTTTGATTTGTAGGACGCATATATGTTCAAAACATATTGTCGCGCAATTACATCGCCTGCGCTGAGAACAACCAGAATTAAAATAAGATACTTCATATAATTTTTTTTGCCAACTGATAACATACAATTTATTTGGCGCTCACTGGCAAACTGTATGGAATTTTTATCTCCAGATCCACGATCTCTGAATAAACGAGCTCGTCCACTGAATTTGAACTGCCGCTATTGACCGATTTTATGACGATGCCGCCACCTTCGCTGATCATCTGCAGTTCGTTATCAATGTACAGTGGCAAAATGCTGAAGTTGAAAATAGGGGTAAGGTTCTGGTCCATTTTCTTGATGGTGATGCGCGATGTAAATCGTTCTTTGTTTTTGTGCTTGTCGTTGTAGGCGATAAATCGCACAACCTTTTGCAAACTGTCCTGCCCCACGTTTTTGATGTCATAAAATCGATAGGAATCCATTCGCCAAGGCTTTCGGGTCTCAATATAACTGAACTCGATATCACTGCCTTTCTGGCCCGTACGCTCAAATCGCAGGTTGTGCACCATCGAATTCTTGAGGTCGATGAGCCACGCGCCCTTGGTCTTTGACGCCGGCTGAAGTTTTAGAAAATAAGTCCAATCCTCGGTATTGCAGTAAATAAAATTGTGCTGGTAGGTTTTGGTGGAGTCCTTTGATTCGGTGGTAGTGCGGTAATCGGTGAGGAGGTTGAAAGTGTAGGATTGCGATAAGCAGATGCCAGACATCAAAAAAAACAATATCGCAAATATCTTTTTCATAAAGTATGTATGTAATTTATATATAACGGTTTGCTAATCTGGAATTTTGATCGCAAAACCTACGTCTTTTTGGTAATCCAATGTAATCTGTCCATCATATTTGCTTTTTAGCACGGTCACTTTCGTCACCAATCCTTTCGGAAGGTTGTTGCACCTTCGCAAACCGCCGCCGCCATTAAAGTCGTTTATACTCAGAAAAGGAAAAAGGTTCTGCCCTTCTTTTTTCATTTTAACCAGGCATTGATACCTCACCACGTTCTTCCGATCGTCATC
>JBBSUW010000152.1:0-4728 GCA_038234025.1 Flavobacteriales bacterium | reverse complement strand
TTTGTCCAAACCATAATCGTCCGCATAATTAGCGGTGAACTGCGTAGACAGAATCGAAAACTTATCGCTGTTTACGCCTATCTGCACAGATTTTTGGTCAATATCGTTTGCAACATTGCCAATCACGATTTCTGACATTCCAGCAGGTACAGAAATGCTTGCCGAGTTTTGAAGCTCTGCCGAATTCCTATAAATGTTCACCGTCTCGACCTTCGCCTTTGTATAGATCGGTTTTTGGGCAATGGGAAAAGTTGCAGTGAGCAGTATGGCGAGGGTTATAATAAGGTTTTTCATGATGTTGGATTGGTTTGGTGGTGTAATTTAGGGAAAATCAAGTTATTCAAAAATTAAGTGCAATTGATTAATTTTGATAAAAATACGAACTCATGAATCTGCAGACTGAAAAAATACAATTGGCCAAAATGCTCTTGGACACCGAAAACCCAAAAATATTGAACGCTGTCAGAAAAATTTTCAAGACCGAAGAATCCGCTGATTTTTGGGACGAACTTTCATTAGGACAAAAAAAAGAAATAGAGGCCGCTTCCGCGGAAATTGACAGTGGCGAGATCGTGGATTATGAAACTTTTATGCAAAAGCATAGATAGTTGAAAAGGACAGTCATACTATCAAGAACCGCCGAGCGAAAATTGGACAACCTATTTGATTATCTTATCAGAAATGGTCAGTTTCGGTAAAGAAGGATTTTATTGAAAAATTTGACGCGGTTGTTATAGCGATTAAAGAAAACCCTGAGATTTTTCCTGCGTCTGAGAAAGGCAAAGGGTTGAGAAAATGTGTTATTACAAAACAGACAACATTATATTATCGCTACACAGATGAGCTAATTACGATTGTGACACTTTTTGACACAAGGCAAAATCCAAAACGGTTGGACAAAGAATTTTAGATTCCATCATTTCCATTTCATCACCTCCTGGCACATCTCTTTCCGCGGTCACAAGATTCAATTGTTCTTTAACTTCCTTGATGCCCCCGGGCAACGCGGTGTCCGGACTGGCCAAAACATAATTCAGCCTTTGTTGGTGTTTTCCGCCAATAATTACAACTGTAAGCTGAAAATTTCACCCAGCAGATTTTGAAAAAAAAAGATGCCGAACAACTATAAATGACACTTCTTGATAAACAATTTAATGATTGGAGACAGAAATTGAGAATGACGATATTTGAATTTCAGTTTAATTGTTGTAGAATTGATAGTTGTTGGTGGAAACCACCTACAACGGATTACAAGGCTCAATCATGAAAAATATATTATTTTCTATTCTAACAATTTGCACGCTAAGTTGTAAAGCACAAATTGTAGAATATCCAAATATTGTTCCGCTTGAAATGCGTTTTGAAGCCATTCGCACACATCAAGTTTATCCTTTAGGAACCTATTTTCAAGATATACATAACCTCTTGGATAAATTTACAGGTGTTTGGATGGGTACGGCTAATAACAAGAACTATGAATTTAGAATTATTAAAATACAGTATGAGTTTATGGGCAATGCTTTTGATAGATTGGTTATGCGCTACAAAATTACCAACACAAACGGCAGTGTAGTGGCATCAACACTGGCAATAGCCACTATTGACAGCCCCAAAATTATTAGAGGCGACTATATAAATTTACCCGGGAATCACTACCTAATGCGATATGTTGGACTAGATTCGAAATGCGGTCAAAACGGCTCAATATCATTAGTTTCAACATCTAATCCATCTCAAATGAGGCTCACATATTTAATGGATGGAAGGATTGAGCCAGACTGCACAACTGGTCTTGTAGCGCAGGTTATTCCAGAGATTATCGAGCTTACAAGGCAGTAGATTGTGATTATTAAGTGAATTAACTGTATTAAAGGTAGGAGATCGTAAAAAAGATTAAGAGGCTTTCAATATTGATAGCCGCTTTATTTTATTAGTTATTATGTTCAAATTTCAACTAAAATCTAAATTCACTGAATAAAAAATATTAAATACGCCATTCTTACGCACCCAGCTGGCGCGGGCGTCCCGCCCGTGTCCACATTAGTAAATCAAACTGCGAGAAACTAAAACCTTCTCGCAGTTTTTCTTCATCCCCCGCCACGGCCAACGTCCGGCTCGGTCCCAAAGCAGCCCCCCCCGAAAAAAAGTGCGCCACCGAGCGCACTTTTGCTTTATAGTAAAATAAATCTTAAAAGTTTTACTGCCCTAGCCCGGATCCGCCGCGGAGGACAAATTCGGCGGCATCCTTTTTTATTGTCCGCCGCGGCGGACAATAAAAAAGATACAGCATTCGTAGGACCAAAGCAATGATTTGCTTTGGATCGTAACGACCGAAACGCAGTTTCACCGGAAAAAGCTCCAAAAAAATTAATCAGATTCTTACATTCCCAATCTATTTTACACAAGTTCTTATCGCGATCTGTAATTTTTCAATCTTTCAATCTTTCAATTTTTCAATTTCCGTACTTTTGGATTTCTTTAAAATTTCACACCGCTTTATGTCCGCACCTGCCCAAAAAAGATTGTTCCTGCTCGATGCCTACGCTCTTATTTTTCGCGGTTATTATGCCCTGATCAAAAACCCGCGCATCAACAGTAAAGGGATGGACACCTCGGCAATTATGGGTTTTATGAACTCGCTGCTGGACCTGATCAAGCGCGAACGCCCCGATCATCTTGCCGTGGCTTTTGACAAAACCGGCAGCGATGTGCGCACCGAAATGTATGCCAACTATAAGGCAAACCGAAGCGCCACGCCCGAGGCGATTATGATCGCGATTCCATATATTCACGATATCCTGAAGGCAATGCACATTCCGATTATCGAAATGGCGGGCTGCGAAGCAGATGACCTCATAGGAACCATTGCAAAACAGGCCGAAAAAGAGAACTACAAAGTCTATATGGTAACGCCGGACAAGGATTTTGCACAGCTGGTGTCCGAGAATATTTTTATGTACAAACCCGCTAGAATGGGCAACGGCATCGAAATCTGGGGTGTGCCGGAAGTGTTGCAGAAATTTGAGATCGAACGGCCGGAACAGGTTATAGATTTCCTGGGGATGATGGGCGATGCAGTGGACAATATTCCGGGTTTGCCGGGCGTGGGCGAAGTGACTGCCAAGAAATTTCTCAAGGAATACGGCTCGATGGAAAACTTGCTGGACCACGCGCACGAGCTCAAGGGCAAAATGAAAGAGCGCATCGAGGCGAACAAGGAACTTGGGATTCTTTCGAAAAAACTTGCCACCATAATCTGCGACTGCGACGTAACATTCAATGAAACCGACTACGAACTGTCGGAACCTGATTCGGCTAAGGTTGCCGAACTTTTTCAGGAACTTGAGTTTCGCCGAATGGCTGATAATTTTAATGCGATTTTCTATAATATCAAAAACCCGGCACCGCAATCGGCTTTCGCCAAAACGGCAGTTCCGGCAGAAACACAGCTCGGATTGTTTGGCGGATCTGACGATGATGCGATTGATGTTTCGGCAAATTTTGCGACGATCGAAAACACGCAGCATTTCTACCAAACCGTCGATGGAGATTTTCCTAGAAAAATGCTTTTGCAGAATTTGCTCAAGCAAGAGTCAGTTAGTTTTGATATCGAGACCACAACCGAAGATCCGATTTTTGCCGAAATTGTTGGGCTTTCTTTTTCTTGGGAAAAGGGAAAAGGTTTTTATGTCCCTTTACCCGAAGATCAAACTGAAACCCAAAATATTCTGGACCATTTCAAGCCATTTTACGAAAGTGAAAATATCGAGAAAGTTGGCCAGAATCTGAAGTATGATATTAAGGTGTTACAGAATTATAAAATTACCGTTGCCGGAAAACTTTTTGACACAATGATTGCGCACTACCTCATCAATCCGGATATGCGACATTCGATGGAAGTGCTTTCGGAAACATATTTGAATTATACGCCAAAATCGACCGAAGCGCTTTTGGGCAAAAAAGGCAAGAACCAAAAAAGCATCAGAAAAATAGAAGTTGAAGATGTCAAGGAATTTTCGGTGGAAGATGCCGATGTGACTTTTCAGTTGAAGGAACATTTTGCACCGATTTTGGCGCAGACCGAAACCACAAAACTTTTTGACGATATCGAAATTCCGCTTGTTCCAGTTCTTGCCGATATGGAAAGCGAGGGCATCAATCTTGATGTTCCTTTCCTCAACGAACTTTCTAAAGAACTTGATGAGGACATAAAAAAACTCGAGACCGGAATTTATGAAGTTGCTGGCGAGGAATTCAATTTGGGTTCGCCAAAACAATTGGGCGAGATATTATTTGACAAGTTGAAGATTGGCGGTGCAAAACAAAAGAAAACCAAGACTGGACAATATGCCACGGGCGAGGAAATTCTTTCGTTCTTGGCGATTGAAAGTCCATTCGTGCAGCAAATTTTGGATTGGCGACAGCTCATGAAATTGCAAAGCACTTATGTGACGGCGCTTCCGTTGCAGGTTTGCAGCAAAACCGGACGCGTTCACACCGATTATATGCAAACGGTGGCGGCTACCGGACGATTGAGTTCAAACAACCCGAACCTGCAAAACATTCCGATTCGAACAGAGCGTGGCAGATTGGTGCGGAAGGCTTTTATTCCGCGTGACGAAAATCACACGATTCTATCTGCCGATTATTCGCAGATCGAACTTCGGATTATTGCAGCTTTGAGCGGCGAGGAAAATATGATGAGCGCTTTTCGCAATGGCGAGGACA
>JBBSUW010000151.1:0-4792 GCA_038234025.1 Flavobacteriales bacterium | reverse complement strand
CGCTTTTTTCCATTTCCTTGTTGTCGTCATCCGAAGGCTTGTCTTCAAGGAGAACATATTCAATCTCACGGTTTTCATCTGCTTTCCAACGTTTTTCGTCTTTCTTCATGTAAGCTAGGACATCCTCATCAGAAACTTTCACTTCGCTGTCCTTCATGGTCGAATATGGTACGGCCACATAATCAAAAGTAACCTTATTGTTCTCGGCCTGATATTTCATCTTTCCCTGAAGATCCGTCACAAAAAGTCCGGCGCGCACAAGTCCGTAGTACATTTGAGCCTTTGCGTTGAGCGTTGTGCTTTTCTGCATTTCGTTTTTGAATTCGCTGGCTTGTGGATTCGCCTTGAAATACTCGTTGTACTTGTTGATGTCAAACATTCCCTGCTCATTGAGAAAAGCTGGGTTTCTGGACAGGTTTTGGTCCATTTTCATAGCTTCAACGATATGGTCGTTGCCCACTCTGATGCCCAGTTTTTCGAGTTGCTCCATTACGAGCGCCACCGAAACCTCTTGCTCCCAAACTTGGTTCACGGCCTGCGTCGCGGTGACGTTCTGTCCGCTTTTCTCGACATTGTTCACCTTTAGGTTGAACTCGTCTGCCGCGATATCTGTTCCATTAACGCTTCCGACGTATTTGGAACTTGTTCCGAAACTTGGGCTTCTGACAATGTCGCCAACAATGAATGCCAGCAAACAAAAACCTATAACTAAGATCAATAGCACCGAGCGCTGCCTGATTTGGGATAAAACTGCCATTGTTGAAATCTAATTTAAAATGAGTTTGCGAAAATACAATTATCTGTGCAATTATTGCAAATTGTACTATGTTTTGTTGTAAAATCAAACGCTCATTCGGTTGCTGTTGGCAAGAAGTTTTACAAGTTCGATTTTTTTGTTGGTCGCCCGAAGTATTCTAAAGCTGAAGTTCTGGACGTCTACGTTGTCATCGACAAGCGGAATTTCCTTGGCGTGGTGCACTATAAAACCACCAAGCGTGCCGTAGGAATCCGATTCGGGGATTTCAAAACGGTATTTTTCATTGAGATATTCCACGTTCAGCCGCGCCGATAGAACGTAGGATCCGTCCTCGTTCTCGACCTCAACGTGGTCTTCAACCTTCTGATCGTGCTCGTCCTCTATCTCACCAAAAAGTTCCTCAACAATATCCTCCATCGTAACGATTCCAGCGGTACCGCCGTATTCGTCAAGCACTACGGCCATGGATTTTCTTTTTTTGGTCAAAAGTTCCATAACATCTTTTATCAGAATGGTTTCTGGGACAAATTCCACAGGAATAATAATGGATTTAACGCTTCGTGGCTTTCGGAACAGCTCAAAAGAATGGACATATCCGATAATATCGTCGAGCGATTCGCGGAAAACAAGGACTTTTGAGTAATCGGTCTCTATGAACATTTCGCGCAGCTCCTCGATCGGGTCAAAAATATCGACGGCGGCAATCTCGGTTCGTGGCGTCATGATGTCGCGGGCTTTTACCCTTGAAAAACCCAGCGCGTTCTGGAAAATCTGTATTTCAGAATCGACGAGCTCATTGTCTTCCACGCTGCTCATCTGTTCGGTGATATAGTTGTTGAGCTCAAGCTTGGTGAATGTCAGTTGGAGCACATCGCCTTTTGTTTTGAAAATTTTCGTGAGAATGAAATCAGAAATCCATAGCATCGAAACCGAAATATAGTAGAGCAGCCAAAAAAAGAAATATGATGGAAGCGCAAATATCCGCATCAACGGATTGGCATAGATCTGAAAAAATACTTTCGGAAAAAACTCTGATACAATAAGAATGACTACTGTGGAAATCAAAATCTGCAACAGCACTAGCCAAAATATGGAAATAGAGAGGTTGTAAAGCAGAAGTTCTTGCCCGACCAAACGACTCATATAAAAAGTATAGACCACCATTGTGATGTTGCCACCAATGAGCATAGAGGCAATGAACAATGAAGGTTTTTTGGTGAGCTTGAAAAGGATTCGGGACAGAAAATTGTCCTGCTTTTTCTCTATTTCAAGATAGATTTTGTTGGACGAGACAAAAGCGATTTCCATTCCCGAAAAAAAGGCAGATAGAAGAAGACAGCTTATGATGATTGCCAATTCCATCGGCTACTGGTCTTTGCGCTCGCGGGAAAACTTTTTGGCAAAATTGCGCCTGAAAAAGAACATGAAAACGCAGACCGCGGCAATTATTATGCTCAATAGATAGCTTTCGGCGTTCATATATTTCGAGACGGCGTCATAAATAAAAAATGCCGCAAAAACGAGATAGACGTACTGAGTATATTTAAGGTAGTTCATTGTTTTTCCGATTGTTCAAATTCTCCTTGAATGCGCTGTGAGTTGACTATTTTAAAATCCTTGCTGAAGTCGATTCCCTGTCCTGTCGAAACACCTTTGGGGTCTGTAAATTTAAAGTTTTTTTCAGTATAAAACCACTCGTTCTTCTGGTCAAAGTACAATTGTGGGCTTTCGAGCGCCTGGCCGTTGTCGTTCCATATCTTCACGTTTCCGCGCAGATCGATAAGGTCGCTTCCTTTATAGGTTATCGCGTAATCGGATTTCACGTACGTTTTTGCGGCCTTTTCATCATACATCGTAACGTTGATGCCGACTGGAAATTCGGTGTAGGGATAGGAAACATTCGAGAAATCCATCATTCTTGGGCTTACCAAAATCGATTTGATCTTGCCCGAATCTGTGTACTTTAGATTGAAGTTCTCTGCCTCGCCGCTGGGCACAAAGGCTGCGTAGTTTATTTTCTGAACCTCGCGGAAATTGCTTTCGCACGAAAGAAGAGTTTGGAACGCCAAAAATATAATTGCAATTTTTAAAACGGTTTGCATGTAAAAGCTTTGGTTCGAATGTACCAAATTTTAATCATACTTTCTCTTCACGAACCATCGGTCGTTGAAAGAAAGCCCAATGACAAGGTTGAAGAAGTTTTCCTGTACCAAAAGTGCCTTTCGTGTTCCGCGCTTACCATATTCCGCGCCAATGTTGACCTGAGAAAAAGCTGAACCGATCGGAAGGCTCAAGCCAAAGGTGAAAGCCTGTTCTTTTATCGATTCGTCGCTGATCACGAGTCCCGTTTTCTCGACCCGGAAACCACCGCGATAGGTAATTTTCTTGAAATAGTTGCTGAACGCATTGAAATCTGGAATATAGTAACCGCCAATACTGAACTGGTTGCCGTTCTCATAACGGACGTTGGTATTGTCGTTGAACCTATTGCCCGTGTCCTTGCTTGCTCTGGTAGTGTATTCCGCGCCGGCAGACCATTTTCTGTCCTTCCCGAAACCCCCACCAACCGAAAAGCTCGAAGGCAATTTTATCGTTGTCTCGCTATCCTCTATAGGCAATCGATCGATCACGAACGGGGCGAACTGCTCATTGTCAATTATCGTGGAGATGCCGCGGCTGTTCTTTGATTTTATATCAGAACCGATCGAATAGCGCGCAGCGCCGTAAAACCTGTACTTTTCGCGAAAGCGATGGTTGTACATCACGCCAAGATCTGCACTGAGGCCTTTGAGCGTAGAAACGGTTTCTTCCTGCGATGCGTACTGCGCGACACTTCCCAGCGATGTGCTGTTTCTTGTTTTGATCTGTCCAAAGTTATAATTGAGATTTGCCCCAAAACTCACACTTTTGTTCGGGCTGAAAGCCCCACCGAGGTAGACCCTGTTGAGGCCACCAGTTCCTTCATATTTGCGGAAAGCACCAGTAATCGCGTCGGTGTTCCTTATTTTGTAGCCAACAGATGAATAGGGCAAAAGACCGAAACCGACACCGAATTTCCTGCTCACCGGAAAAGCTATCGAAATATAGTCCAGTGCGGTTCGTTGTGCCTTATCATTATCGTTTGCCGTTTCAAGCTGCGTGGCCGAGAATGTTCCGGCAACGGCAAAACTCGTCAGTTTTAAGGTGCTGTATCCAGCGGGATTCTGAAGATTGATGTGAGTGCTGTCGGGCAGAATCGAAACACCGCCCTGAAATCTGCTCTCTACCGAACCTCGGAAGCGAACATCGCCGATACCATAAAAAGAATAAGGGGAAGAAGTGCTTTGTTGCGCTGCTGCCGCGAATGAAATTAGCAGCACGGGGCCAACAATAAGATTTTTAAGCATTTTGAGTCTGATATAGATAAAGTGCGTTCAAACTTTCCAGGAGAAAATTTGGCGTGGCAAATATTGTGTTTTTTAATCGCTTCGCCAAAAAAACCGAATCGCCGCCCGTTAAAATTACTATAAAGTTTGGATTGCTTTTTCCGTACGCCGCGCAGAATCCGTCAATCTCGTAAAGCACTCCGTTCACTACTCCGGAATGCATGGAACTGCCGGTGGCGTCACCTATTTCGTTGTCGGGAATGGAGGTTTCAAGAAGCGGAAGTTTGTCGGTGAAAGCGTTCATGCTTTTGTAGCGCATTGTCAGTCCGGGTGAAATCGCGCCGCCGAGATATTGGTTTATTTCGTTGACGAAATCGTAGGTTATGCAAGTGCCGGCATCGACAATGATTCTCGGAACGTTTGGGAAAAACAAAACCGCTCCAGCCGCCAATATCATGCGATCGATGCCCAAAGTTTCTGGGGTTCTGTACAGATTATGGAAAGGCATCGCACCATTCCGATCCAGAATTTGAACCTTGATGCTATCGTCAAAGATCTGCAGTTCATCTGTTGGGAAATTCTTTACGGAAGCGACCACGATCGTGTCGATCTGGGCAAAATCGGCAAGTAGCCCGCGCATTTCAAGGTCAAAATTTTCCATTGCTATATG
>JBBSUW010000150.1:0-4816 GCA_038234025.1 Flavobacteriales bacterium | reverse complement strand
AATCGCGGAAAAGCAAAAATCTGACCCAGCAAGAATTCGCCGACAAGTCCGGAACCACAAAGAGCTACATTTTCCGAATTGAGAACAATGCCAGCGATATCAGGCTATCAACCTTGATGCGACTCATTAGGGAAGGTTTGGGCGGCAGTTTGAAATTATCGTTTCTTAATTTAATTATCAAGACAGATTTCTTATTCATACCCGGATACTGTACCTAGTCTTTTAAGCGTTTTTGGAAGTACTGAATACTCTTTTACCTTACTTTACAAATATAGATGTACCGCAATTGGGAATTCTGGAAATTCCGTAATCGGTCAGATTATTTAACGAAAATTGGCGGCTAAGTAGGATTCTATTTAAAAAAAATAGTTAGACAGTAAATTATTCAAATCTATTAGCCGTTTTCATAAAATGTTAAAATAAAAATTTTAAGTTTGAATTGTTTACCCAACAACCTTAACAATGGAATACGATTTAGAAACAAAATTTAACTTTGGAAGATATGAAGGTTTAACGCTTCGAGAGGTTTATCAAGGAACGCTTTTAATTGACAGATTTTTGTTGCGTGACTATCTTCATCATATTCTCAACCATAATGATTTTAATGAGCACGCTCTATTTGTCAATGCGAGAGAGATAGAGAGATTTGACCTTGCCAACGAAACAATAGAAGTTGTATCTGAAGGTTTTATAACAGATGCGGGAATAGATAAGTTTCCGCTAGGGAATTTAGAAAAGGAATTGACAAACTATATTAATCAACATTTTAATCCAAATTTTCTAGGTATCCTTGACGATATCGGTAAATTTATGAAAATGAATAACTTATCATTTCCAATTGGCGGCGACCCTTCATACATCACTTGGGCTCAAACCAAAAAAGTAGTTCCTATAATTTTGTCGGAAGATACCAAAAACACTTTGAAAGAGTTAAGTGTTTTTAAGTTACAAGGGATTAGAGTTGTTTACATAGGTAATGAAACTTATCAGTACGCACCGTTAATTGAGATAGAACATCCTGAAAATCCTCTCTGACATTGAAATCTGTTTCGAAATCTTACTGTATAAATATTTCATATCTTTCTGAAAATTTTAAATATGCTGATTCTTACATTTTATTTTGTAATCGCTACCATCGCCGTTTATACAGGCTCACCCACGACATACAAGTCAATATGGGGTGATATTTTTGGAGTAGCATTACTCAGTACGATATTAGCTTGGAGTAGTGGTCAGAATCTGATATCATGTGTAGTTGCGTCTCTTATCACAGGTGTAATTATGTTTTTTTTTCTCCAGAAGAAAATGAAACAATCATTTAAGACTTATTACTATTACCTTCTTATTGCTGCAATACTCCTGACATTAATAGTTGCCGCTTGGCAACATTCCCTTCAATAAAAATAGGTTCGAACTGCTATCTAATAAATTTGTCAATCAGTTGATTAACTTACATTTTGTTCTTAAAAGTAAATGAACTAACAATCTTTAAAAAAATGCCAGTCCACTTCAAATGCGTTGGATAATCAGTTATGATACTAAGTATCACTTTCTCATTCCCATTAAAAAAATGATACGACTCATCAAAAGCCTTTTTGCCATCAATTTCATAAATGCAAGAAGTTTTAAAATAGCATTGATTACTTACAAATCCTGTCTTGATTGGATTCCATTTAATTAGTTTTGTTTCAAAAGGGAGTTCATTTAAGCCTTTAATGGTTTGGCTTCTAAAAAACTCATTCATTTCGGGAGTGCTTTCGGAAGACAGATTTGTTCTAGACTTTGGGAATTTAAATTCATCAACTTTATAATACGCGATGGTTATTCTTGTCGCGTCACTCAATGCTGCTTTAACATTGTCATTCGTTCCGTAGGGTGGAAAAACCAAATTAGATTTTCCGATTTTAAGAACATTGTTTTTGTTGTAATTATCTCTAAACTCATTCATAGCTTGGCCTACTATTGACCTTTCATTTCTCAATTCGAGATGTTGAGGTATTGAAACTGACACAGCATTTTGGATTTCATAAAGTCGTGAATCTTGAACAGAGAATTTAAAAAGCAAACGATGGCGATCTGTTTTTTGCAAATCTTCGTTTCTGCCATCTAGATTTTGACTACTGACGACTTCGCTATGGCTTGGATTCAGATTTGCGAAATGAAGAATACCGATTGTGATATATAAAAATATTTCTTTCATAATCTAAATGGCTTTTGAATTTTGCTAATTTGTAAAACATCTTTGATTAAGCGAAGTCAATGCGCAAATGCTTGGTAAGCGTACGGCAATTTAGCGATAGATTCTCTAGTTCAATCTTTCTACAAATCCATTAGATTTGTTCGATAAATCGTTACACAGTAAATTGCTCTTCGCAGTTTCAGATCTTTGCTGTCCTCATTTTTTTGGTTTTCAAACATTAAATCCACAAAAAACCCCGAAATCTCTTTCAGGGTTTTATAATACAAATTATCAAAAATCTATTCGTCAGATGAATCTGCTGGGCGTTCTTCTGAGTTTGGATTATCCTGTCGCTTTTCGATTTTCGGACCACGGCTTTCGCCACGGTTTTCATCTCTATTGCGGTCGTTGTTTCTGTTGAAACCTCCGCCACCGTTTCGGTCGCCACGATCATTTCTGTCGTTGCGCGGTCCGCGGCTGTCTTCTCGTGGCACGTAGTTTTCGTCGCGCGGTGGTCGTGGCATCAACGCTTTGCGAGAAACTTTTTCCTTGCGCGTTTTTGGATCCATTCCCATATATTTCACTTGAAAAACATCGCCCATATTTACAACATCGGTAACGTTTTCGGTGCGTTCCCAAGCAAGCTCGCTCACGTGCAGCAAAACTTCGTTGCCCGGTGCTTCCTGATATTCTACAACTGCTCCAAAGTCCAAAAGCTTGATTACTTTCACTTCGTAGCTTTCGCCAACAACAGGTTTGAAAGTAAGCGATTCGATTTTTCTCAAAACTGCTGCAATTCCCTCTGGATCTGTTCCAAGTATTTCAACAATTCCCATTTCGTTCTCTTCGTTGATCACGATTGTGGTTCCTGTTGATTTTTGCAATTCTTGGATCACTTTTCCGCCTGGTCCGATCAATGCGCCAATAAACGCGCCCGGAATCGTGGTCTTGATGATTTTCGGTGCATATTTCTTAACATCGGATTTCGGTGCTGGAAGTGCTTCGTGAAGCTTGTCCAAAATGTGAAGTCGTCCCGCTCTGGCTTGTTCAAGGGCTTTTTCCATAATATCGTACGGAAGTCCTTTGATCTTGATGTCCATTTGACAAGCCGTGATGCCTTCGGTCGTTCCGGTAACTTTAAAGTCCATATCGCCAAGGTGATCTTCATCGCCCAAGATATCTGAAAGTACCGCAAAACGTTCTCCGTCGGTGATCAATCCCATCGCGATGCCCGAAACCGGTCTGATCATTTGGATTCCAGCATCCATCAAGGCCAATGTTCCGGCGCAAACCGTTGCCATTGATGATGAACCGTTAGATTCCAAAACCTCAGAAACAACACGAATTGTATATGGATTTTCTTTTGGGATCATATTTTTCAATGCACGTTGTGCCAAGTTTCCGTGACCAACTTCTCTGCGTGAAGTTCCGCGCAAAGGTTTGGCTTCTCCAGTTGAGAACGGTGGAAAGTTGTAGTGCAAATAGAATTTTTCCTCGCCTTGTTGCGACGGTGAATCGATTTGGTTTGATTCTCTCGAAGTTCCCAAAGTCGCTGTTGCCAATGCTTGTGTTTCACCTCGTGTGAACAATGCCGAACCGTGAACGCTAGGCAAATAATCAACCTCGCACCAGATCGGTCTGATTTCGTCGGTCTTTCTGCCGTCAAGCCGCAAACCAAAATCGAGAACCATATTTCTTACGGCTTCTTTGTTGGTCTTGCTGTAGTATTTTGAAACAAGCTCTCCATTTTCTGCCATTTCTTCTTCTGTGAACAAAGCTTTCACTTCATCTTTCAAAGTTGAGAAACGCTCGGTGCGCTCATGCTTCGCCGTTCCTTCCTTCGCAATTGCGTAGGTTTTGTCATAAGCGGCTGCGTGAACTCTCGACTGAATATCTTCGTCTTTTCGAGCTTCGTCATAAGAACGAACCTCTTTTTTGCCAAAAGCAGCCTGCAATCTTTGCTGTGCCTCGACTTGGTTCTTGATGTGGTCGTGCGCGAATTTTATCGCTTCCACCATTTCGGCTTCAGAGATTTCCTTCATTTCGCCCTCAACCATCATAATCGAATCCATTGAAGCACCGATCATCATGTCGATGTCAGATTCTTCAAGTTGTGCTCTGCTTGGGTTGATCACGAATTGTCCGTTGATTCTACCAACACGCGCTTCTGAAATCAAGGTCTCGAACGGAAGATCCGAAAGTGCGATTGCCGCCGAAGCCGCAAGTCCTGCAAGTGAATCTGGCATCACGCTATCGTCGTGGCTCATCAATTGGATCATTACCTGCGTTTCGGCGTGGTAATCTTTTGGGAAAAGTGGACGCAACACGCGGTCAACAAGTCTCATCGTGAGCACTTCATTGTCGCTTGGTCTTGCCTCTCTTTTGAAAAACCCGCCCGGGAAACGTCCGGCTGCGGCAAATTTTTCGCGGTAATCAACGGTCAGTGGCAAAAAGTCCACGCCCGGCGAAGGTTTTCTGGCCGAAACCACGGTACAAAGCAACATTGTGTCGCCCATTCTAACCACTACGGATCCGTCGGCCTGCTTGGCAAGTCTTCCGGTCTCGATCGTAATTTTTCTGCCATCCTTGAGGTCGATGGTCTCTGTAAATAGTTCAGGAATCATAAAAAATTGTTTT
>JBBSUW010000149.1:0-4872 GCA_038234025.1 Flavobacteriales bacterium | reverse complement strand
ATTCAACAGTCGGATCTTTTAATATGTATTCAGCGCTGATCGGACCTGTTGTATCGCCTTTTTCCATCATGTGGTTTTGGATGTAGATTCCATCGCTCGTGGTAAAGCCAACTTTGTAGCCATTGTTCTTGACGATGTGCGCCAAAAGTCGCGTTGTGGTTGTCTTTCCATTTGTTCCGGTAACGGCGATAATCGGAATTCTACTTTCTTTTCCGAGCGGATAAAGCATATCGATAACCGGCGCGGCAACATTTCGAGGCAAGCCTTCGGACGGCGCAAGGTGCATTCTAAAACCTGGTGCGGCGTTGACCTCAAGAATGCAACCGCCATTTTCCTTCAAGGGTTGCGTGAGGTTTTCGGCCATGATATCGATACCGCAAATGTCAAGTCCGATGACGCGCGAGATCCGTTCGGCCAAAAATATATTCTCGGGATGCATCATATCGGTCACATCTATCGAAGTTCCGCCCGTGGAAAGGTTTGCCGTCGATTTTAGATAAACCGTTTCGCCCGATTTTGGAGTGCTTTCGAGCGTGTAGCCAACTTTTTCCAGCAAATTTGTAGTGTCGCGGTCCACGGTTATTTCCGTAAGTACATTTTCATGGCCATAGCCACGGCGCGGGTCGAGGTTGGTTTCGTCGATAAGTTCTTGGACAGTGTTTTTGCCGTTTCCGATTACATTTGCTGGAACTCTTTTGGCCGCGGCCACCAGTTTATTGTCGATAACAAGAACCCTAAAATCAAAACCCGTCACGTATTTTTCAACAATAACACGCCGGCTCACAAGTTTGGCGTGCGCCAAACCTGCTTTAGCTTGTTTCATCGTTTTGATGTTGATCGTGATGCCTCGTCCGTGATTGCCATCGAGCGGCTTGATCACGATCGGGAAACCGATTTTATCGATGCATTCCTTCAAATCTTCTTCTTCAACAACAATGCTTCCGTTGGCTACGGGAATCGATGCGAGTTCCAACATTCGTTTTGTTTCTTCTTTATTGCAAGCAATATCCACCGCTATATTGCTCGTTTTGCAGGTTATCGTTGCTTGAAAACGCATTTGGTTTACGCCATAACCAAGCTGTACGAGCGAATTTGTGCCGAGCCGAATCCAAGGAATATTTCGGGCAACCGCCTCTTCCACAATGCTTCCAGTGCTTGGGCCAAGTCGAACGCGTTCTCTGATCTCGCGCATTTGCTGGATTTCTGCCTCCATGTCAAAAGGTTCTCCGGCAACCATCGCCTCGACCATTCTTACGGCGCTTTCGCCCGCAAAAAGACCAACATTTTCTTCGGTATAACTAAAAACCACATTGTAAACGCCAGGCGTTTTGGTTTCGCGCGTGCGTCCAAAACCAGTTTCCATTCCCGCTAGCGATTGTGTTTCGAGCGCGATATGTTCGATCACATGTCCCATCCAAGTACCGGTTTCAACGCGACTGAAAAATCCGCCACGTTCGCCCTCGCTGCAGCGATGTTCTATCATCGATGGTAAAAGTTCTTCCAATCTTTCTCGAAATCCGGTGACGAGATTTGTCGGTCTTTCTTCCAATTCTTCAAGATCAAGGCGCATTTGTATGAGTTTTTTGCGGCTGATGCTCCAGATATTTGGGCCGCGAAGTGCTTGTATTTTAAGAATTTTCATGTTCTAGGGTTCGTTGTTTAATATTGTACTGATGCAAAAGCAATCATAATTCTACTAATGTAGATTTTTTTGAATGTTTTAACAAAATTATTTTTAGAAACATCAAATATTCGGCGGTGTACAAACCCTGCCAAGTTTTTCCATATCCATCAGCATTGGTGTCAAGATTTCAAAAAAACCACCTAATTAATCAGCAATTGGTTGTTGAACGGGTTTTTATGTTTCAAAAGGTTTAAAATTTGTATTGGAATTTATATTATTTACTTTTACCGAATGGACATTAAAGGAAAATTGATCATAGTGGGAGGAGCTGTCGACAAAGGCAGTTTTACCGAGGACAACATCGATCATACGGCGCTGAACAATCTCAATTTTTTTGAAACGGGAATACTTCGGCGGATACTCACTGAAAGCAAACACAAGGAAGATTCCAAGATTGAAGTTGTTACGACAGCATCAAAAATCCCACGCGAAATTGGCCCCGAATACCTTAAGGCACTTGATTATCTGGGCGCCAAGAATGTGGATGTTCTATATATCGAAAAGCGCGAACAGGGTTCGGATCAAGAATTTCTTGCGAGATTGAAAACTGCCGATGTCGTAATCTTTACCGGTGGGGACCAACTTAGATTGACGAGCATTCTTGGCGGAACACCTTTCCATGATATTTTGCTCGACAAATACCACAATGAAGAATTTATTTACGTTGGAACTTCCGCAGGAGCTGCCGCCGCCTCAAACAATATGATTTATCAAGGCAGCAGTGGCGAAGCTTTGCTCAAGGGCGAGGTAAAAATCACGAGCGGACTTGGGCTGATTGATGGTGTTATAATCGACACGCATTTTGTGCAACGAGGCCGAATCGGGCGATTGTTCCAAAGCGTTGTCAGCAATCCGCGCGTTCTTGGCATTGGACTTGGCGAAGATACCGGACTTTTGATACGCAATAACAACGAGATGGAAGCCATCGGTTCCGGGCTTGTGATCCTGGTTGACGGGCGTGAAATAAAGGACACTAATCTTACGCAAATAGAACTTGGCCAGCCAATTTCGATCAGCCATCTGGTAACGCATGTCATGAGCATGTACGATACCTACGACCTGAAAACCAATAAAATGCATATACAATCTTCTCAGTATGCAGAGAAATTGCAAATGCTTTCTGATGATTAAAACATGAAAATTATCATACACGGCGGCTTCTTTTCTGAATCTTCCACAAGCCAACAGACCAAGCGCGCAAAGCAGGAATCGCTTTCGCAAATAGCCAAAAATTCTTACGAATATTTAAAAAATCATTCGGCGATTGAGACCGTGGTTTTTGCAGTGAGCTTGTTGGAAGATGATGCTTTGTACAATGCGGGAATTGGTTCGCAAATCCAGAGCGATGGAAAGATCCGAATGAGCGCATCGATTATGGATGGTTCTACAATGAAATTCAGCGGCGTTATCAATATAGAGGACGTAAAAAATCCGGTTATCGTTGCCGAGAAATTGCTTGGCCTTGAGGATCGAGTTCTTGGCGGAGAAGGTGCAACCAACTTTGCCAGAAAAAATGGTTTTGAGGAATATTCGACAAAAACCGCAGAACGCGAATCTGAATACCAAGCTAAACTCAAATCGAACGGACACGGAACCGTTGGTTGTGTCGCGATTGACAACAATGGAAAAATCGCGGTGGCGACTTCCACGGGCGGAAAAGGTTTCGAGATCGTCGGCCGCATTTCAGATTCTGCGACGATTGCCGGAAATTATGCCAATGAATTTTGCGGAGTGAGCTTGACCGGCGTGGGCGAGGACATCGTTAGCGGAGCAGTTGCGGCAAAGATCGTCACGCGCGTTACCGATGGCTTTTCTTTAAAGGACGCTTTTGCAAAAACCTTTGACGAATTGAAATCCATTGATGGCTTTGCCGGCGCGATTGCGATAGATTCAAATGGAAATATTTTCCATCAAGATTCTCATCCGACTATGGTGTTTGCAAGTTATGACGGGGAAGTGGTTGAGTTTTTTGTTTAATTTCAAACTACAACTTATAAACTTCATTTAAGTCATAATCAATCGGCAGAGTATGCCCAACTTTATTCATTTTAAAAGTCTGAACATTTTTCACTTTTCCCATCAATTTCTTCTTGGTTTCTTCTGCCGCGTCAATCCAACTTTTTTCACCGTTTTAGCCGTAAGCCATTACGATTGAAAGGTGCTTCCAATTTTTGTCCAGTTTGATCCCGTCTGTAAGCTTGCCTGGAATCAAGAACGCTTTATCAAAAATATTAGGGTTTTCTACAATGAACTTGAATGCTGCAACGCCACCATTTGAAGTTGCAGAAAGAATCCAGTAATTGCTTTTTGTTCTGAATTTTGTGTCGATGATTTTATACAAATTCAAAATATCATCTGAACTGTAATCCTTCATCGATTTGTATTTCGTGTTGACGGGCATCACGATAATATGATTCCTAAAGGCAACATTTCTAAACCAAGCCGCAAAACAATAATCACCGATTTCCGCCGATTGGTTGCCGCCCGAAAGCCCAAGCAGTACCGGATATTTCTTGGTCGCTTTGTAATCCTTTGGAAATACAACCTTCAGCTCGATTGTATCTGCAGCAGTCTTGCCCGCAAAATTTATGGTAGTTATTTCTTTCAAAATCTTTTCCGAAACTTTCATATCTTGTGCTTTTGTAGAAAGTACGGACAAGAGAAATAACCAAATAATATTTTTCATAACCTCGGATGTTTATTATTGTAAAGATGCGATTGAATTCGTTATCAGACGGAAATTTCAGTTAATCTTTTGACTGTCACAATCTCGATTTCCGCCTTCAAGTTTTTTACACGCGATTTTTCATTTTATCAAAACAAAAAACCCGCCAATCAGCGGGTTTTTGAAAAGTAAGTCGGTTGAAAATCGTTTATTTTACCAGGCTGATGATTGCTTTAAAAGCCTCTGGATGATTCATTGCAAGGTCTGCGAGTACTTTTCTGTTGAGCTCGATGCCCGCTTTCTTGATTTTGCCCATCAATTCTGAATAAGACATATTTTCAAGGCGCGCACCGGCGTTGATACGCATGATCCAGAGCGCTCGAAAGTTTCTTTTGTTCTGTTTTCTGTCACGGTAGGCGTAAACCATCGCTTTTTCTACGGCGTTTTTGGCAACCGTCCAAACATTCTTTCTGCGGCCAAAGAATCCCTTGGCCTGTTTCATCATTTTTTTTCTTCTTGCTCT
>JBBSUW010000148.1:0-5206 GCA_038234025.1 Flavobacteriales bacterium | reverse complement strand
AAACGACAAATGCGGCTGGATGTTCCACTGTTAAGTCTGTCATTGTTTACAATGCCACAACTCCAATAGCCACACCAACGATATTTTATGATATTGGAAATTCTACATCTACAACTGCTTACTTTGATTTCAACAATGCGGGGCAAACGAGTTTTTATTACTCCTACACAATCAATGATCAACAGCCACCGATAACCGGAACATTCGCCTCTCCATCAAATTTTACAGTAACCGGTCTTTCGCCAGGTGATTGCGTGACTTTCACTTTGACGTGGAATGGACTTTGCGGAAATCCACTAACGGCATACAAGACCTCAACGCCGAATTTCGCGCCGATACCTTCGATTTGCCAAAATGCAGCGCCACCAGTTTTGGCAACAACTTCACCCAATGGAATTGTTGGCACGTGGAATCCAGCAGTTATTAATACGACTACAGTGGGAACTTCAGCTTACACGTTTACACCTTCACTTACTTGTGCCAATCCGCAGACATTGAACGTCACAATAATTCCCGCACCAGTTCCGATGTTTGCGCCGATTGGAACACTATGCCAGAATAGCACGCCGCCAGCACTGTCAATGACTTCTACAAATGGCGTGAGCGGAACTTGGAATGGGCCGATAAACACTGCAACGGTCGGAACATTTACATATACATTCACACCAAATGCCAGCCAGTGCACGACTTTGCCATTTTCTATAATGGTAACAATTGTTCCGAATGTGCTTCCGACATTCGTCCCGATAAGTTCATTTTGCGCCAACGCAATAGCACCGGTTTTGCCCACGACCTCATTGAACGGAATCACCGGAACGTGGTCGCCGGCAACAGTCAGCAATACAAATTCTGGGACTTACGCTTTTACTCCGACTGCTGGACAATGTGCGATAACGCCGCCACCGATATCAATTATAGTTAATCCTATAATCCAACCAAGCTTTCAATTGCCCTCAACACTTTGCGCTGGGGCGATTCCACCGACCTTGGCCACAACTTCAACAAATGGTGTATCGGGAACGTGGTCGCCATCGGTTGTTAACACAACGGCAAGCGGAACATATATTTTTACGCCTACGGCCACTCTTTGCGCATCCATCTTTACTTACAACCTTACAGTTGTACCAAACGTCAATCCAACTTTTACGATAAGCGCAACACAATGCGCCGGCAGTACGCCACAGCTTTTGCCCATAACTTCCAACAATGGAATAACTGGAACCTGGTCGCCCGCAACTGTGCCAACGACACCTGGGATTTATAACTTTACATTTACCCCAAATCCAGGTCAATGTACTTTTCTGCCTGTTTCCCCTCCGATTTCAATCACAGTTACCTCCGCTGCTCAAACAACGTTTGCGGCCGTTGGTCCATACTGTAAGGATGATGTGATTCCAGCTTTGCCTACAACAGATTCAAATGGCTACATCGGAAGTTGGTCACCAGCCTTGAACAATCAGGCAACCACAACCTATACTTTTACGCCTTTGGCAAACCAATGTGCATTGCCCTCTCCACTTACAATCACGATAAATCAACCAGTTCTGGCCACCTTTACGCCAATACCGCCGCTTTGTGCTGGCGACAGTGCTCCACTTTTGCAGCCAACGTCGAATGAAGGTTTTACCGGAACTTGGAATCCTTCGGTAATCGACAATTTGCAATCAGGCAATTACATTTTCACGCCTGATGCTGGCCAATGCGCTCGAACAATACCTTTTCAAGTAATAGTCAATCAGCCAACAGTTCCAGATTTTGAGCCCGAAGTAAGTTTCTGCGAGGGAAATACTCCGCCAATTTTGCAAAGCACCTCTCCCAATGGAATAGAAGGAAGTTGGGAACCGGCGTTTATAGACCCTTTGGTGGGCGGATTTTATGTATTCACGCCAAACCCATCATTGGCACAGTGCGCGACAACGGCAACCATCACGGTAACGGTCAACCAACCATTGCTCGACCTTTTCCCGCCAACGGTTCAGGTAAGCAATTATTTCAATGATCAGTCAACTGCAACGGTGGTTGTAAACCCGGCGGGAAGTTATCTATATCAACTTGACTATGGCCTTGTGGTGGAGAGCAACGTTTTTACAAATCTGTCCCCGGGCGAGCATTTTATAATCATTTATGATGCGAACGGTTGTTCAGATCCTGTCACTCGTCCTTTCATTGTGATTGATTACCCAACATTTTTCACACCAAACGGCGATGGTTACAACGACAGATGGAATGTTTATTCATTACAAGATCAACCTTCGGCAAGGATTTCGATTTTTGACCGTTATGGGAAATTGCTCAAGCAGATCACACCGGCAGGAGTTGGTTGGGATGGGCAGTTCAATGGCCAGCAAATGCCATCAACCGATTATTGGTTCTTGATCGAATATTCTGAACTTGGAGTTCAAAAAGAATTCAAATCGCATTTTTCTTTGAAACGCTAAAGTGTGAATTTATAAAAACCGCCGGTCCAATTATTTTGTCCGGCAATGTTTTTGGTGTTGGGTTTAATTTTGTAATTTAGAGATCTGTCGCTAAAATGCGATTTTTTTTTATGAGAGTACCTATTGATAGAAAGGACGTAAAAGTTCTACCGGATCCAAAACGTGTCATCGCCCGATTTTTTTTCACCGGAGGCGCGCGGGCAGAATCGCTTATCAAAAAAGTGATGAATTTGTCCAACGATGAAGTTCAAACCATATTGATGCCATTGCTACAGGATTTTGCGCACCGGCATAGGTCAATAACCCGAAAGTTTGTGCAACACTACAACAAGATCAAACCCTACATTGTGTCTGCTGGTTTTAATCCAGCTAAAATGGACTCAGACCGAAAATTGTTGTTGGGCGCCTATTTTACCCACGAATATTCTATCGAATCAGCCGCTTTTTTCAACCCTTCAATGGTGGAAGATGTGGACCAAACGAATCTGCAAGAAGGTGAGCTTCGTGTTATTTTAAGTTTTCGGGCTGTGGGCGAGGGACATATTTCGTCGGTGGTTTTCAGACGGGCGGTTCTTTCCAAAACCAATGAAATCGAAATTATGCCGGCCGGCCGTTACATAGAAGAGGCCGAAACGATTCACAGTGCGATCTATCAGAAAAAACTGTTTTTGAAGAAAGCTGAAGAGAATGAAATCAACAAGGAGTTTCTGAAGACTGTTGACGAAAACCTAGGGCAACAGTTCGACTATGACGAATTAAAAGAACTATTGCTGGACGCTCGCGCCAAAACGACCAATAGCCAAGAATTAAAACAATACCGACTTATTATGGCACTGTCGGACAGTTACAGAAAGATCACTTTTTCAAAAGACACCGACATCAGCGACCGTGTGATTTTTCCAATTTCCGACCTTGAGAAAAACGGGATTGAAGATGCGCGTTTTGTGAAGTTCACGCGTGACAACGGCACCGTGGTCTATTATGCAACTTATACTGCATACGATGGAAGTCACATCATGCCAAAATTATTGAAGACGGCCGATTTTTATGAGTTCAGAACAAGTCCATTGAATGGCGAAGGTGCCGCTAACAAAAATCTTGCACTTTTTCCACGAATGATCAATGGTAAATATGCCATGCTTTCGCGTATCGATGGCTGGAACAACTACATCATGTATTCCAAAAACATAAATGTTTGGGAGGATCCTGTGATGATACAATCCCCGGAATATCCTTGGGAATTTGTTCAAGTTGGGAACTGTGGCTCGCCAATGGAAACGAAAGATGGCTGGCTGATAATAACCCACGCAGTCGGTCCAATGAGACGTTATTGCATCAGCGCAAGCTTGCTTGATCTTGAAGATCCGTCAAAAGAAATCGGGAGGTTGAGCGAACCATTGATCATGCCAAATGAAGACGAAAGAGAAGGCTATGTGCCAAATGTGGTTTATTCTTGTGGCTCGTTGATCCACAATAATGAAGTGATTATTCCTTATGGAATGTCAGACGAGCGTGCAGGTTTCGCAACCGTGAACCTAGAAACGTTATTGGATCGATTAAAAAACGGCGGATAGCTTAAATTGCTATCTCGCCGTTGAATCTGTCATCTTTCTTCTTTTGATCGGAAACTTGTGTATCACTAGAAGTGGAATCTTTGTTGGTATCGTCATGCTTGTGAAAATCGTCGGAATCATCAAATGATTCGCTTTTTGAAATGTTGTCGTCCTGATTGAGCTGTGGATCATCAATTCCTCTTTTATCATCTTGGGACATAAAAGAGTAGGTATCTTCCATTCCCCAATACTCACTTACTGGAATATACATAGCTGTTGAAATTTAATAGGTTAATACGTTGATTTGGTCTGCGATTTTTTAGAAATATCCCAATAGGTAGAATATAATTATAAAAACGACTACAGTTCCGATGCAGCCCCCGCCAAGTTTTTTGGCGCCGTAGCCTGCTATCAATGTTTTGAATAATCCGTTCATAATTTTTGTGTGTTAGATTGGTGAAAATGATTTATTGTCTTGCGTCCTGCGGGTCGTTCTGGTCTTTGTCGGTAAAATCGAGGTCAACACCTTTTTTGATTTTCCCCGACTTATAGTTTTCATCGTTGGTGTTCTCAAAATTGTCCTCATATCGATGGTCCCGTGTGTTGTCGCGAATGTTATCAGGATTTCTCTGATTGCTGTGGGCGTAATTTTGCTGCCCGTTCACTTTGCTTTGTGATTGTTTGTTGGCGCGATTGTTATTGTTATTTTGAATTGACATGATTAAAATATTTAATTGGTTAAATTATAAAATCTAGATTACCTTCAAAACTGAGACTTCTGTTTGATATTGTTCACCCGAATTTACGGCCGAATCAATTTTGAGAACTGCATTACTTTCAAACAATGAAATGACAGCTCTATCGATTTTGTGTACAATCTTCAGCATAGCTCTTTTTTTAGGTTCGCTACAAAGATGTCCAAAAACAATAATGATTCCATTACAGCATTCGTAACGAAATTTACAGAATTAGATAACGCGTTGTCTCTTAATTGTTTGCGGTAAGCAGACTTCCACCGATGGTCGATTTTGGCTGTAGCCCTATTTTTTCCATCATCATATAAGAAGTGCACGCTGCTGCAGAGGTCACTTTTATCCCCGCGCGCTGCTCAAGTTCGTCGAGTGCGGAAAGTGATGGCATTTGAACGCACGCCGACGCCACGATACAGTCGACGTTGGTGAGGTCCAATCTTTTGTATATTTCGAGCAGGTTTTT
>JBBSUW010000147.1:0-5347 GCA_038234025.1 Flavobacteriales bacterium | reverse complement strand
TAAAGAACACTTCGGTCGAATTTTTCGCAACAACGCGATCATGAGCAGTATGGGGATCACCCAGATTTCGGCCGTTATGGGAAGTTGTGTTGCCGGTGGGGCATATCTTCCGATAATGAGCGATGAAGCCTTGATCGTCGACAAGACCGGAAGTATTTTTCTTGCCGGAAGTTATCTTGTTAAAGCGGCGATCGGGGAAAACATTGACAACGAAACACTAGGCGGTGCAACAACGCACTGCGAAATATCGGGCGTTACAGATTATAAGGCAAAAGATGACAAAGATGCGCTTGACACTATAAAAAACATTATCTCCAAAATCGGCGATTACGAAAAGGCAGGTTTCAATCGTGAGAAATCGGAAAAACCGAAATTTGATCCAGAAGAAATCTTTGGAATTTTGCCTCGAGCGAGAAACGAGCAATATGATATGATGGACATCATCAATCGATTGGTTGACAATTCAGAATTTGAAGCATACAAAGATGGATACGGCCAAACAATCCTAACCGGTTATGCTCGAATCGATGGTTGGGCCGTGGGCATTGTTGCAAACCAGCGAAAAGTTGTGAAGACCAAAACCGGCGAAATGCAGTTTGGAGGCGTAATATATTCAGATTCGGCAGACAAGGCCACGAGGTTCATAGCCAACTGCAACCAAAAGAAAATACCGCTCGTTTTCCTTCAGGACGTTACGGGTTTTATGGTCGGATCAAAATCAGAGCACGGCGGAATCATAAAAGATGGTGCAAAAATGGTGAACGCGGTGTCAAACTCGGTCGTGCCAAAATTCACGATCATCATAGGCAACAGCTATGGCGCGGGAAATTATGCAATGTGCGGAAAGGCATACGATCCTCGACTTATCGTGGCGTGGCCAAGTGCCGAACTCGCCGTTATGGGCGGAACACAAGCGGCGAAAGTGCTTGCTCAAATAGAAGCTTCGGCGCTCAAAAAGAAAGGCGAACAAGTGGATGAAGCCGTTGAAAAGGCATTGTTCGACAAAATTAAAGCGAGGTACGACGAGCAGGTCTCTCCATATTATGCGGCTGCTCGCATTTGGACGGATGCCATCATCGACCCGCTCGACACACGAACTTGGATATCGATCGGAATTGAAGCCGCGAACCACTCGCCGATCCAAAAGAAATTCAATCTTGGCGTGATTCAGGTTTAAGTAAATCATATCAAAGTAGTGATTTTTAGATATTTATTAAGATGAAATCTTTCAATATATTTATAGCCTTTTTGTGGCTTTTGCCAAATTGTGCGCCCGCCCAATCAACGCAAAAATATACGTTAAAAGATTCTTTGCAGGGTGGACTTCGGTTTGAGCGAACGTGTTTTGATGTGCTTCATTATTCACTTTACGTAAAAGTTGACATCCACGAAAAATTTATTTCGGGTTCGAACACTATCAATTTTAAAGTAATTGACAAAACATCGAGAATCCAGATCGATCTCTTTGAAAATATGGTCATTGACAGTATTTTGATCCCGGATAATAAAATTTCATACGACCGAAAATTCAATGCGATTTTTATTGATTTTGAAAAACCACTCGAGAAAAATTCACTCCACGATCTAAAAGTTTTTTACCACGGAAATCCAACAGTTGCCACGCGCGCACCTTGGGACGGGGGTTTCGTTTTTTCCGAGGATGTCGATGGAAAACCATTTGTGGCCGTAGCTTGCCAAGGCGATGGCGCGAGCTTGTGGTTTCCGGTAAAGGACACTCAAAGCGACGAGGCCGACTATGGCGCTACGATTTCAGTTGCTGTTCCAAATGGCGTTATGGATGTTTCAAATGGTCGCTTCAGAGGCTCTGAAGATTTGAAAAATGGTTATACTCGCTGGGATTGGGAAGTTGTCAATCCAATAAACACTTATAATATTACATTGAATATTGCCGATTACGTTCGCATTCATGACAGTCTCAACGGCCTTGATCTTGATTACTATGTGCTACGCAAAAACGAGGAAATTGCCCGAAAGCATTTTGAGGATGTAAAACCGATGCTCGAATGTTTCCAGAAAAAATTTGGATCGTATCCTTTTATTGAAGATGGTTACAAATTGGTTGAAACTCCTTATTTAGGTATGGAACATCAAAGTGCTGTGGCTTATGGCAATAAATATTTGAAAGGTTATCTGGGCAAGGACCTTTCTCGCACCGGAATCGGGTTGGCATTTGACTTTATAATCATTCACGAAAGTGGACATGAATGGTTTGGCAACAGCATAACTTCCCGCGATATTGCCGATATGTGGATTCATGAAAGCTTCACCACATATTCAGAATCGGTGTTCGTGGAATGTTCGCAAGGAAAGGAAAAGGCGCTCGATTATATCAATGGCATCAAAATGAACGTCGCCAATGACAAACCGATTATTGGGCAATATGGCGTCAATGCTGAGGGAAGCGGCGATATGTACTACAAAGGAGCGGCGATGTTGGCAACAATAAGAACAATCGTGAACGATGACGTGCTTTGGTGGAAAACACTTTATGATTACAGCATTCATTTTCGTCATCAAATTATTGATACTGAAGAAGCGATAGCATTTTTAAACAAAGCGCTGAACAAAAATCTTACGCCGGTATTTGATCAATATCTGAGTTACAAGAACATTCCAGAGTTTGAACTGAAAAAGGAAAAAGGAAAAGTTTATTACCGTTGGAAAGCTGATGTTTCAGATTTCGCGATGCCATTGGATGTCAATATTTTGGGCAAGACAGAAAGAATTTTTCCAACAACGGAGTGGCAAAAAATCAAGGCCAAAAATACCGATGACATTGTTGCCGACAAACGCGGGTTCTTTATAAACTCAAGCGTTCAATGATTTGAGGATTTCCTTTCTCTTTACCTTGCCGTTCTCGGTTTCCAAAAAATCCTTGACAAAAAAAACTTCCTTGGGTTTTTCATATTTCTCAAGGCCGTCATAAATATCTTTTTGGAGATCAAATTTCTCGCCTTCCATAATCATCACAAGTTTTTCGCCAAGAAGTTCATCGGGCAATCCGCCCACAAAAAACCTAGTTGACAACTTTGGCAGGATTTTTTCTTCAATCTGTTCAGGAATAAGCTTGATCCCTCCGCTATTGACCACGTTGTCAAACCTTCCCAAGAAAATGAACTGGTTCTCATTGACCAATTGTACAAGATCGTTCGTCCTTATTATTTGATCTGAAATTCGCGGTGCGGAAATCATCAAACAATTGTTCTCGTCGTATGAAATTGTCACGTTGGGCAAAACCGTGAACGCCTTCTCTCCTATTCTTTTGGCGGCAATGTGAGTGATCGTTTCGGTCATACCGTAGGTTTCAAACGCATCGATGCGCGTTTTCATCAGTTGTTTCTCGAGGTTTTTATTGATATAAACCCCGCCGATTATTATTTTTTTTACCCTTTTGATATCGTTGAGCGAATGCTGCGCCTGATATGGAACCATCGCCGCAAAATCATAGATCGTTTTTGAGTTTTCGAGCGGATTGGCTTTTGGCGCAACAAAATCAAGGTCGAGACCGAGCACAAAACTGCGCACGAACATCATTTTACCAGCGATGTATTTTGTTGGCAAGCAATGCAATGCTTTATTTCCTGCGAAAAGATCAAAAAAATCGCCCGTAGCAAGCGCGGAATTCACCATCGCCTGCTTGCTGACCTTTATCATTTTGGACTTTCCGGTCGTGCCAGATGTGTTGGTTTCCAAGTAAGGTTTTTCGTCGAACCAGTCCAAAAGAAACCTGCCGACGGGACGTTCAAAATCCTCTCCTTCTTTGATAAAACTGTAGGCGACTCGGCAAAGGTCTTCGCGGTTGAAATGAAAACCGTTGAGCTTGAAACTGTCGTGAACGTCTTTATAGGTTGGGGAATTCATCTTGTGGATTTATTAATTCAAAGGGTTCAACTATGGCGATATTGCCGGTCAATCTTTCTTTCCAATTGTTCCAACTGTATTTTTTCGAAAAAATAAAGAGCAGTATCGGATATATGACCACGACCGGAAGTATGACATCGAAACCGGCGCTTGGTTGTGAAAGATCCCGCAGTATCGAATCTGTTTGAAAAACCGACCAATCCGCGGTGATCAACAGTGCGCCTGTTAAATTATTGGCTCCATGGAAGCCGAGCGAGAGTTCAAGACCATCATCCATAAGCGCCACTATTCCCAAAAAAAGTCCGGTACCGATATAATAGACGAGTATTATATACCCCATTTTTTCCACTTCGGGATTGAAAATGTGGAGCGTTCCAAATATCACAGATGTCATGATCAACGGAAACCATTTATTCAGCGACAGATTGGCAAAACCTTGCATCAGATAACCACGAAAGACAAGTTCCTCGGTGCTGGTTTGAATCGGAATAAAAATCGTTCCGATAAGGACAAGAATCAAGAAAGGGATCGGCTTGAAGTTGATGATGTAATCCTCGGGCGAAAAGTAGTACGCAATCGCGACCGAAGCGGCGGAAATAACCGCCCATAATATAAAGGAGAAGAAAATACGTGACCAATCGACCTTTGGACGAGCGGTCGTAATCGAGATAAATTTCTGCTTGTGAAGATGCTTCACCACGAGATAAAGCGAAAAAAGCGCGACAACAAACGAGAACATCAAAAGCGCCAAGGTAATGTTTGGCGAATAGTAGTTCATAATCTGCTGTTCGCTAGACGGAAATCCGCCGCCATCCATAAAAATTTTATAAATAACGGCAAGTGTCAAAGGAATTTGCCCGACGAACGAAGCCGCTATAACAATCAATGATCCAGTAAGGTATTTCCAAAAATTGTTCTTCGGCGAAACGCCCTGTTCTACAAACATTAGGTGTGTGTTTTTGGCTCGACTAAATTAAGGGAAAATATGGGTTTTGAAGGTATTTTGGACAATAAATGTCGTAAAAAACAATGCGCACGGATCAAAAATCCAAACATTAGCCAATTAACAAACCTTTGGCGCGAGCCTCTTAACCGTTCGCTTAAATTTGCCGTCTTATTGGCCGAATCATATACAAGCACGATGACTTTTCTTAGAAGTTTCCTTTTTTTTTGTCCCTTTTTAGTTGTTCCATTAATTTCCGCGCAAGAAAACAGCGGTCCAAAAATCACGATCACTGGAACAATTATCGAAAAAATCAGCAAGCAGCCTCTTGAATATGCAACGGTTGCATTTGTCGATCCTAGATCTCTTGCTGTTGCAGGTGGCGGTGTGACAGATTCCAAAGGAAAATTCTCGATAGATGTCGCTGCCGGCGTCTATGATGCAAAATTTGATTTTATTTCCTTCAAGCCACTGACAATACCTTCGAAAAGCTTTTTGGCAGATACAAACATGGGCGTTATC
>JBBSUW010000146.1:0-5376 GCA_038234025.1 Flavobacteriales bacterium | reverse complement strand
TTTGTCCAAACCATAATCGTCCGCATAATTAGCGGTGAACTGCGTAGACAGAATCGAAAACTTATCGCTGTTTACGCCTATCTGCACAGATTTTTGGTCAATATCGTTTGCAACATTGCCAATCACGATTTCTGACATTCCCGCAGGTACAGAAAAGCTTGCCGAGTTCTGAAGCTCAGCGGAATTTCTATAGATGTTCACCGTCTCAACCTTTGCCTTTGTATAGATCGGTTTTTGTGCCATGACAAAATTTGCGGTGAGTAGTATAGCGAAGGTTATGATAAGGTTTTTCATGGTGTTGGATTGGTTTGGTGGTGTAATTTAGGGAAAATCAAGTTATTCAAAAATTAAGTGCAATTGATTAATATTGATAAAAATACGAACCCATGAATCTGCAGACTGAAAAAATACAATTGGCCAAAATGCTCTTGGACACCTAAAACCCAAAAATATTGAACGATGTCAGAAAAATTTTCAAGTCTGAAGAATCCGCTGATTTTTGGGACGAACTTTCATTAGGACAAAAAAATGAAATAGAGGCCGCTTCCGCGGAGATCGAAAATGGTGAGGTCGTGGATTATGAAACGTTTATGAAAAACCATAGATAGTTGAGAAAGACAGTCATAATATCAAGAACCGCCAAGCGAAAATTGGACAAACTATTTGATCATCTTATTATTCCGCCATTGTTGGTGTTTTCCACCAACAATTCCATGAGAGCGAACAGAATATACATCTTCGGCTTTTAATTACTTTTACTATTGCTTATTTTCATACGCTTCATTGCTAAAGAATTAAACCACCCCAATGCTTCTCCAACCTCTGCATATTGCTGATTGCACGCAGTTTTATACCGCAACTATACTTCAATGGAAAAATTTATTAAAGCCTGAGAAATTTAAAATTACAATTATCGAATCTTTACAATTTTTGGTCAAAGAGGAGAGAGTCATTGTGCACGGGTATGTGATTATGAATAATCATTTACATCTTATCTGGAAACCGGCGCCCTTGTTTTCACTCAAGCATACTCAACTAAGTTTTATGAAATTCACCGCTCAACGTATCAAGAGAGATCTCGAACTTTATCATCCTGAAGTGCTGTCACATTTCCTTGTGGATGCTGTTGATAGAAAATATCAAATGTGGGAACGCAATCCACTGTGTGTAAATTTATATTCTGAAAACATAATCAAGGAAAAATTACAATATATTCACAATAATCCCTTGAAGGCACGGCTTTGCCATTTACCAGAAGCATACCGATTCTCCTCGGCAAAATTCTATATGGAGCTTGGTGATGAATTTGGCATTCTGACTGATTATAGACTTTGAACTTTATGATGCAAAAATTCGCTTGATTTTTTAGTTGTTGGTGGAAAACACCAACAACGGCGAAAATGGAAATCCTCCAACACCAGGCGGAGGTGGATGTAGTACTTGTCCACCGCCCGTCCCGTTCTATACCATTCCCAATGCGCCAGAGTTTGATGATATTGATCCCGATTCTCCGTGTGGAAAGTTGAAGGCAATTCTCAATGATTTAACAATATTTACAAGCAATAAATCACTTCGATCAAAATCTGGGTCAAATACTCATGTAGAACATGGTTTCACCTATAAAAAAACAAATGGTGCAACGATACCTCTACCTGAATTAAAGAGCTGGACAAATGGTGCGAAGTTAGATATCAGCAGTACGTCCATTTTTGCATCATCGCATACACATGCCTACGGGGATGATGGTGAGCTATATCAAATGCTCGACGTTCAAGATATATTGGGAAATCTATATATCAGTAATCACTACCTTCCAATAGGAACTGAACAACCCTTTTTTCCAGGTTTTCTGGTTGTTGGAGGCTATACTTATACCGCTTTTCCCAACGACATGGACACTTTTCAAAATATGTATAACGATGTCGATACTAAGATGATTAGAGCGTTAGATCTCAAACTTACAGCTTTATATGATGAGATTGATAAAAATACCCCCAGAAAAAATTTCTCTGTCAGCGGTGAAAAACTTGCTCGGGTTTATTTGGATTTTATGAATAAGGATGCGCCTGGCCGACCAAACTTCAATATATCATTGTATAGAATAAGCGATGCAGCATACGATACAACAAAGGTTTGGGAAAAAGTTGAGATTGACCCTTCCACAGATGGTGTTAAGATAATTCCTTGTAACTTAAATTAAAAAAAATGAAAAATACATCAGAATTCTATCCATGTTAATTTTCCTAATATTCTTCCAGAATACTTCAGCGCAGACTTTTAGTTTGTACGATGGAGGATGTGGTTTCGTCCAAGGGGCTTATTATAAGGACACACAGAATGACTTTAATAAATATGTAGGGACATGGGAATACGTTGAAAATAATAATATGCTAACTATAAAATTTGAGAAAAGAGTTAATCATTACGATAGCAATTTTGGGTTTTCTTACGACATGCTAGTGGGTGAATATAAATTTATTGAAGATGGAGTTTTAAAAGCTGACACGCAAACTGACATTCTTGACCTGACCAAGAATCTTTTTGAAAATTCTTTTTCGGGCAATTATTTAGCAAAGAACCGTAGTACGAATATCTGTGCCGGATGTACAGCATCGGACAAATTTGTGACTTTGTCATACTTGCAACCAAACAGGGATTATCTAATGGTTGAAATTAACATATATTATTATACAGATGAGCTGGGCGTTCCCTTTATAAAGATACAGGTGAGACACCGGGACTCATATATCCCTGAGAATGGAACCTCAGATACGATCATTCCGGAGGGTGATTATGTTTTAGCAAAAGTGCCAAATTAATAAAAGCAACATAATGCCAATCAGTGCGAAGTCCATCCGACTTCGCACTTTTGCTTGCTATTAATATCAATCTTAAAAGTTCTACAGCCCTAGCCCGAGTCCGCTGTGGCGGACAAATTCAGCGGCATCCTTTTTTATTGTCCGCCGCGGCGGACAATAAAATAGATACAGTGGACAGCCGAAAAAGCTCCAAAAAAATTAATCAGATTGTTCAGTCCTAAGCTCTCTTCCGCACGCTCTTTTCGCGAACTGTTATTTTTCAATCTTTCAATCCTTCAATTTTTCAATTTCCGTACTTTTGGATTTCTTTAAAATTCACACCGCTTTATGTCCGCACCTGCCCAAAAAAGATTGTTCCTGCTCGATGCCTACGCCCTTATTTTTCGCGGTTATTACGCCCTGATCAAAAACCCGCGAATCAACTCAAAAGGGATGGACACCTCGGCAATTATGGGGTTTATGAACTCGCTGCTGGACCTGATCAAGCGCGAACGCCCCGATCATCTTGCCGTGGCTTTTGACAAAACCGGCAGCGATGTGCGCACCGAGATGTATGCCGACTATAAGGCAAACCGCAGCGCGACGCCGGAGGCAATTATGATCGCGATTCCATATATTCACGATATCCTGAAGGCAATGCACATTCCAATTATCGAAATGGCGGGCTGCGAGGCCGATGACCTCATAGGAACCATTGCAAAACAGGCCGAAAAAGAGAATTACAAAGTCTATATGGTCACTCCGGACAAGGATTTTGCACAATTGGTTTCCGAAAATATTTTTATGTACAAACCCGCTAGAATGGGCAATGGCATCGAAATCTGGGGCGTGCCGGAAGTGTTGCAGAAGTTCGAGATCGAGCGACCGGAGCAGGTGATTGATTTCCTTGGAATGATGGGCGATGCCGTGGATAATATTCCGGGATTGCCGGGCGTAGGCGAAGTGACCGCCAAGAAATTTCTCAAGGAATACGGCTCGATGGAAAACTTGCTGGACCACGCGCACGAGCTCAAGGGCAAAATGAAAGAGCGCATTGAGGCGAACAAGGAACTCGGGATTCTTTCTAAAAAACTTGCGACAATCATCTGCGATTGTGATGTGACTTTCAACGAAGATGACTACGAACTTTCTGAACCGGATTCAGCCAAGGTTGCCGAACTTTTTCAGGAACTTGAGTTTCGCCGAATGGCTGAAAATTTTAATGCGATTTTTTACAATATCAAAAACCCCGCGCCAAAATCGGCTTTCGCCAAAATCGCAGTTCCGGCAGAAGCGCAGCTCGGATTGTTTGGCGGATCTGACGATGATGCGATCGATGTTTCGGCTAATTTCGCAACCATTGACAACACGCCCCATTTTTACCAAACCGTGGATGGCGATTTTCCAAGAAAAATGCTTTTGCAGAATTTGCTAAAGCAAGAGTCGGTTAGTTTTGATATCGAAACCACGACCGAAGATCCGATTTTTGCGCAAATTGTTGGCCTTTCATTTTCTTGGGAAAAAGGAAAAGGCTTTTATGTGCCGTTGCCCGAAGATCAATCTGAAACCCAAAATATTGTGGATCATTTCAAGTCATTTTACGAAAGTGAAACTATCGAGAAAGTTGGCCAGAATCTGAAGTATGATATTAAGGTGTTGCAGAATTATAAAATCACCGTTGCCGGAAAACTTTTTGACACGATGATCGCGCACTATCTCATCAATCCGGATATGCGACATTCGATGGAAGTGCTTTCGGAAACGTATTTGAATTATACGCCAAAATCTAGCGAGGCACTTTTGGGAAAGAAAGGCAAGAACCAAAGAAGCATCAGAAAAATAGAAGTTGAAGATGTCAAGGAATTTTCGGTGGAAGATGCCGATGTGACTTTTCAGTTGAAGGAACATTTTGCACCGATTTTGGCGCAGACCGAAACCTCAAAACTTTTTGACGATATCGAAATTCCGCTGGTTCCTGTCCTTGCCGATATGGAAAGCGAGGGCATCAATCTCGATGTTCCGTTCTTGAACCAACTTTCAAAGGAACTTGACGAGGACATCAAAAAACTCGAAACCGCGATTTATGAAGTTGCGGGCGAGGAATTCAATTTGGGTTCGCCGAAACAATTGGGCGAGATTTTATTTGACAGATTGAAAATTGGCGGTGCCAAACAGAAGAAAACCAAGACCGGACAATATGCAACGGGCGAAGAAATCCTATCGTTTTTGGCAATCGAAAGTCCGTTCGTGCAGCAAATCCTTGATTGGCGACAGCTGATGAAGTTGCAGAGTACTTATGTGACGGCGCTTCCGTTGCAGGTTTGTAGCAAAACCGGACGCGTTCATACCGATTATATGCAGACGGTGGCGGCAACTGGACGATTGAGTTCCAACAATCCGAACCTTCAGAATATTCCGATAAGGACAGAGCGCGGACGATTGGTGCGGAAGGCTTTTATTCCGCGTGACGAAAATCACACGATTCTATCTGCCGATTATTCGCAGATCGAACTTCGGATTATTGCAGCTTTGAGCGGCGAGGAAAATATGATGAGCGCTTTTCGCAATGGCGAGGACA
>JBBSUW010000145.1:0-5432 GCA_038234025.1 Flavobacteriales bacterium | reverse complement strand
CAAGAACTTTCCCGTTTGCCAGTTTTTCAAAAAACTCATCGCTGGTCATTTTGTAATCAACAGGGTTGGCCTCGAATTCCACACCAGGATCGACAGAATATTTCGTTGCGGCCGTGATTTTATTGTAATTGCGGGCAGGATCATGCACCCCGATTTCCAAATACTTTGTGTCGCCATCGGTAAGCGAAAGCAAGTAGTTGATCACTACAGATCTCAGGGGCGTTTTTTTCGTCTCATCGGACATTTTTTTCACGCTCTCCCTTGTATGTTTATCAGTGACAAAGTCGCGCCCCCGAATGTAGTACAAATATGGTTTGAAACGCTTTAGTATTCTTTGCAGTTCGCTCATCGACTGGTTGTCTTTTAGTTATTAATGGTTTTTGATTGTCCAAATCTAGAATAATTTGGTTTGCCCTTCATCACCATCGATTTCTTCGGGTGAATTTACCTCAAATTCCTCGGCTGGCGGCGGCGGCGGCGGTTCGTAAGGCAATGATTCCATCAGATTTACCTGTTTCAATTTTTCGCTGCTGATCTGGTTGCCCAAGGCCTTGAAACCTTTTACCGAAATAAAATCCTCAAGGTCAACAATCAGGCTTTCTTTTTGAACGCCCTTTATTTTTGGATAAACAAGCTCGGCAACAGGTCGATAATCGGTGGAAATGATTTCCAACTGCGACCTTGGGTTTTCGGTGATGAATGTTTCTTCTTTGCCCTCGTTCTCGATCAAGAATCGCTTGGCATAATATTTTTCCTTTTCGCCGTCGTAATAGATCGCCGAGATCGGTTTGGTCGGAATCCACTTTTCGAGCACCACCATATCTTCTTCAAAACGTGTTGAAAGTTCGGGAATTATAACCTTCGCCTTGCCACTTTGGGAAATTATCAAAAGCTTGTCGTTGGGTTTGAATTCGCCCAGAAGTTCGCCGCGATCATCAACATTCAAACGTTGAACGGCTTCATCGAACCAAAGTTTTCGCGGTTTCAATGTCGAAATTCCCTTTTCCTTTAATTCGATTTTCTTGATCGCGTTCTTGGTAACAATATTTCCTTTGGAGCTTCGACCTTTTATTGCAAGATCAGAAAAATCAATATCGAATTTCAGCTTTTTGATGTTGCCAACCTGTCGCAACAAAATAGTGATTACCTCCGCCTCGCCATTTGGATTGCTCGAAAAATATAATGTCTGCGAACCTTTCGTACCATTCGTCAGATCATAAAGTTTATCTCTCGTCACGCCGCTCACGTTGAAACGCTTGATGTAAGCCGGCCCAGATTTTCCATCGCGATAGATCATATTGCAGATCGTACGTTTGTCGCTTCTATCAAAAACCGCAACGTGGATGATGTCCTTGCCCACAAATGTTTTGGCATCAACCTTCGAGATCATCATATTTCCATCGCGAAGGAATACGATAACGTCATCTATTTCAGAACATTCTCCAACGTATTCGTCCTTTTTCAAGCTCGTGCCCACAAAACCTTCCTCACGATTGACATATAGTTTGGTGTTTCGCAAAATAACTTTCGTCGCCTCGATATCGTCAAAAATTCTTAGCTCGGTTTTGCGTTCGCGGCCTTTGCCATACTTCTCCTTGAGCTTTGCAAAATAGTCGATCGCGAACTCCACAAGATGTTCAAGATTGTGCTTTACTTTTTCGATATCGCCCTCGAGCGCATCGATTTTGTCCTGCGCTTTGTTGCTGTCATATTTTGAGATTCGCATAATCCGGATTTCCGTCAAGCGCAAAATATCATCTTCGGTCACGGCGCGTTTCAATTGCTTGATGTGCGGTTTCAAACCTTTATCAATCGCAGAAATAACACCTTCTTTTGTGGTTTCTTCCTCGATCAATCTATAGACTTTCTTCTCGATAAAAATCCTTTCAAGTGATAGAAAATGCCATTGTTCTTCGTGTTCTGCAAGTTGTATCTCGAGTTCGCTTTTCAGTAAATCAACCGTTCGGTGCGTCGACATTCGCAACATTGCCGAAACACCGATAAACAACGGTTTGTTGTCCTCGATCACACAGCCCAACGGCGCGACGGACGTCTCGCAACCAGTGAAAGCATAGAGCGCGTCGATCGTTTTGTCGGGCGAAACCCCTGGAAACAAATGAATCAAAATCTCAACATCTGCCGCTGTGTTGTCCTCGATCTTTTTGATTTTGATCTTGCCTTTTTCATTGGCTTTCAGAATACTGTCGATCAGCGTTGTCGTGTTCGTCGAATAAGGAATCTGCGTGATCACCAAAGTCGATTTGTCCAACTGCGAAATCCGCGCCCGAACACGAACACGACCACCGCGAAGTCCGTCATTATAATTGCTCACATCGGCGATCCCCGCCGTTTGAAAATCTGGGAACAATTGAAAAGGTTTTCCCTTCAATATCTTTATCGAAGCATCAATAAGTTCGTTGAAATTGTGCGGCAAAACTTTCGTCGAAAGCCCAACAGCGATTCCTTCCGCGCCCTGCGCCAAAAGCAAGGGGAATTTTGCCGGAAAATTGTTCGGTTCTGCCCGTCGACCATCATACGAAACGCCCCAATCCGTAATTTTTGGACTGTAAATCACCTCGAGCGCAAATTTGGAAAGTCGCGCTTCAATGTATCTCGAAGCCGCCGCGCCATCGCCGGTAAGAATATTTCCCCAGTTGCCCTGCGTATCAATCAGTAGTTCCTTCTGCCCTATTTGCACCATCGCATCGCCAATACTGGCATCGCCGTGCGGATGATATTGCATCGTGTGACCAACAACATTTGCAACCTTATTATATCTGCCATCGTCAAGTTCTTTGAGCGAGTGCATAATCCGGCGCTGCACAGGTTTGAAGCCATCCTCGATCGCGGGAACGGCACGCTCAAGAATTACGTACGAAGCGTAGTCAAGAAACCAGTCCTTGAACATTCCGGTCACTTTCGTGATCGTCTCGCCAGAGTCTGCGTCGTTCTCGTAAAAATTTCCCGCCCTTAGATTTTCATCCCCGGGAATTATTTCGTCTTCGTTCATTCTTAAGTTTTCCTATTGAAATTATTTGGCGAACGCATTTTAGTCCAACGTTCAGATTTCGCCCTCATTTTTATTCGATACTGTTTTTTTAACGGATTGATCACGGCCGGAACCCTGTCGATTTCACTTACGACAATTGGCAAATCTTTATTTATCCAAGACATCACCAAAATTATTCTCTGGTGAGTTTCTTCTAATTTACTTAAATTCCAAGAAATAGGCTCGTGATGAAAGACTCTATTTCTAAAATCCCTTATTTTATTGATTGGTGCTGAAACATTGATTCGTTGCTTCTGGTTTTTCTCCAAAAAAGGAAACGCCTTTCTTATAGGTTTCCAGAGAATCATCTCATATTCAGCATTCAATAATCTCACCCAAAATCCTAAAGTTAACTCGGCAATGACCTTATTTGCAGTGACTACTTCACCCCGATTTTTAATATGACTTTCAGCTAAATTTATGCTATTTCGAAGATTACCAAGTCCGGCCTCGCTATGAATACGAAGATACCAATCCGTAGTTCCGAAATATTCGGTCAATTCCCTATTTAAACTATTTCTCAATGAGACCTCAAACATCGATAGAACCGAATAGAATGCTTCTGAAAGTTGAATATTAGATTTGTAATGTTCTATTGCTTTTTTTTCATCATATGGATAACGATTGAAGTACTTCTCCATTCGATTGGTCGAAAAAACTTTTTCGTAAAAATGTCTATCCATCTACTTTTTTCTATATTTGTAATCTGCAGTCCCGGTAGTTCCTCTCCCAGATATTAGATGCTGGTGATGAATCCGGGTTTTTTTATACCTATAAATTATTTCGTAACCGCGCTGTCTTCCAACCTATCAATTTCAACTTTGAGATTATTGATGATAAATTCCTGTCTGTCCGGCGTATTTTTGCCCATATAAAATTCCAGCAACTTTTCAATAGACGTCGCCTTGTCCAACATCACCGGATCAAGCCGAATATCGTCGCCAATAAAAAACTGGAATTCGTCTGGACTTATTTCGCCCAAACCCTTAAATCGCGTTATCTCTGGTTTTGGTTTTAATTTCTCAATTGCATCGCGGCGTTCCTCTTCAGAATAGCAATAAATGGTTTCCTTTTTGTTCCGAACCCGAAAAAGCGGCGTTTGCAAAATATATAAATGCCCTTCCTTTATAAGTTCCGGGAAAAATTGCAGAAAAAAAGTAATCAGCAACAACCTGATGTGCATTCCATCAACATCCGCATCCGTCGCGATCACGATCTTGTTGTAGCGCAGGTTTTCCATATCGTCCTCAATGTCGAGCGCCGCCTGCAACAGATTGAATTCTTCGTTTTCATAAACAATCTTCTTGCTCATTCCATACGAGTTCAACGGCTTTCCGCGAAGACTGAAAACCGCCTGCGTGTTCACATCACGAGATTTTGTGATCGAACCCGAAGCCGAATCGCCCTCTGTGATAAACAGTGTGCTTTCCAGATATTTCGGATTCTTCAGATCCGGAAAATGCACGCGACAATCCCGAAGTTTCTTGTTGTGAAGACTTGATTTCTTCGCCCGATCCTTTGCCAATTTTCTGATGCCCGAAAGTTCCTTGCGTTCCCTTTCAGCCTGCAAAATCTTTCGCTGCAGCGCATCGGCAGTAGCCGGATTCTTGTGCAAAAAGTTGTCGAGTTTAGATTTTATAAAATCATTGACGAATGTCCGAACGCTTGGCATATTTGGCCCAATATCCGTCGAACCCAGTTTTGTTTTCGTTTGACTTTCAAAAACAGGTTCCATTACCTTTATCGAGATCGCCGCCACAATTGACTTTCGTACATCGCTCGCCTCAAAATTCTTGTTATAAAATTCCCTGATCGTCTTCACGATCGCTTCCCTAAAAGCCGCCAAGTGCGTTCCGCCCTGCGTCGTGTTCTGCCCGTTCACAAACGAGTGATATTCCTCGCTGTACTGCGTTTTGCTGTGCGTTAATGCCAGCTCAATATCATCGCCCTTTAAATGGATAATCGGATATTCCAGATCTTCCGCGCTTATCGTTTCCTCAAGAAGATCCCGAAGCCCGTTTTCCGAAAAATATTTCTCGCCATTGTACAATATCGTCAAGCCATTGTTCAGATAACAATAGTTCTTGAGCATCTTCACGATATACTCGTGGCGGAATTTATAGTTCTTGAATATCGCCTCGTCCGGCACAAAAATCACCTTCGTGCCCTTGCGTTTCGTCGTCTCGATTATGTCCTCGTCAAGGGTAAGATTCCCCGCCGAAAACTCAGCCGCCTTCTGCTTGTCATCGCGCACAGATTCAACGCGAAAGTAGTTGGACAGCGCGTTCACCGCCTTTGTCCCTACGCCGTTCAGCCCGACAGATTTCTTGAACGCAAGACTATCGTATTTCCCGCCCGTGTTCATTTTCGAAACCACATCAAT
>JBBSUW010000144.1:0-5452 GCA_038234025.1 Flavobacteriales bacterium | reverse complement strand
TGCATCGTGGTCAAAATATCACTCAACATATCGGCGAGCTTGTTGGCGGCAGAAGTTGCGTACTGTTGGTGCGAAACGCCTTTTGGGACTTGAGATTCGACCAAACTTTCCAAAGCTTTGTCCACATTGTAATGAACATTGCCGATTTCGGTTGTAATGTCTTCAGCAATGCGTGGATTTCGCAACGACATCGCGAACAAACTGTCATCAACATGGTTGAACTGGGTGCGAAGGTCTTGCTGCTTTTTAAGATTTCTGTTGAAAGCCGGCGAGTTGCGTTGAAGTCCCTTAAAATTGGCCATCAAATCCTCTTGCGAAAAGGAGTAGGCGAGAAGATTATCGAGAATCTGGCGAAGCATTTTTACGTCTTCCTCCATTTGTTCCATATCGCCACCAGCCATCGCCTCTGCCATCTTTTGGCTCATCTCCTTCATTTGCTTACCGGCATTCTTCTGCTTTGGTTTCGCGCCCGGTTTATTGTCTTTCTTCAGTTCGCCCGAAGCTTTTTTAAGATCTTCGTCAATGCTTTTTTCCTTCTCTTTGTCCTTCGGAATATCTAATGGCGTCTTTAGTTCTTTGTTTTCCTTGTCCAATTCTTCCATCTCTTTTTGTATATCATCAAACTCTTTGCTGATTTCGTCCTGCTTTTCCTTTGAATTTTCAGCATCTTTTTCGGCAAGTTTATTTTGCTTGTCGCCAAGTTTATCCAGCTTGTCAGCAATTTGCTCGGCCTTTTTCTGGACATAGAACTTCTTGGTCAGTTCCACCAGCTGCTCAAGATTCTTGCTTTGGTTCTTGGAAAGCTGCTTGAATTTGTCCAACTTTTCAAAAAGTTCTTCTTTGCTAATTTTATCGTTCAGTTCCTTGAGCTCATCAAGGAGTTTTTTGTTTTTCTCCAATTCTTCGTTGGATTTTTCGATGCGTTTTTTAAGTTCTTCCTTGAACTCATCCTTTTTGTCAGTTTTGATTTTGTCCAAATTGTCCTCCATTTTCTTGGAAAACTCCTTCAGCATATCATCTTGCAACTTCTGCTTTTTAAGAAAATCCGCAACTTTCTGTTGGTCCTTGAAATCCAGACTTTCTTTTTCCTTGCCGCTTTTCTGAATCTTATCGAGTTCCGAAAGCTGCTTTTCCTGGCTTTTCAGCGAACGTTCCATACTATTGATGTTCTCATTCTGCTGCTGCAGATTTTCTTGCGTCAATTCCTCGTTGGTGCTTATTCTGCTCGAAAACACGTTCGATTTGGCATTCTTGTAACCGTGCGGCGCATCATTGTCAAAAACCTCAAAATAATATTCGTATGTAATTCCGTCACTTACTGGCAGATTTGAAGGAAAAGTAAAAATAAACCTGTCATATAAATCCTTTTTCACAGGAATTGCCCCCTTTGAAAGCGCTTTTGGATTCTGTCGGTCGTAATAAACAATTTGCAATCGCGAAAGCCCGTAGTCATCGGCAACCTGCCCAAGCACATAATTCTGCCCAAGTTTCAAGGAATCTGGCGCAAAACCGGCGGTGATGGTTGGAAATTGATCTTTTACAACTGACAATTGATAGGCAAGTTTCTCGTAATCCTTGACGTTGGAATTCGATGTAACGATTTGATAATCGACGTTGTCACGAATTGATTTTGAAAGTGTAAAAGTGTTATCATCATGTTTAAAATCAGCATTTTCATTGCCAAGAACCATTTTAACATTGTCGGTCGACACAGTGTTGATTTGCCAAGTAACGCGCGTTCCTTCGGGAATCTGGGCATTTCCGGTGCCGTTTATGTTTTCGGATTTTCTCGAAAGATAGTTCGGAAAATCAAGTCGCATCGAAATGTTTGAAATGGACGGAACTTTTACAACGCGAAGCAAGTAGTCCTTTGATTCGATATTATTTGCCTGAAAACTGAACCGCATATCAGTAATAGGCTTGTCAAATTTGAACAAGAATTTTCCGGGTGCAGAATTTTCCATAAAATAGGTTTCATCACCAAGCTGAATGCTCATGTTCTCGGGAACAACCTTTCCAATGGTTTCAACCTCAACAATATAATCTTTGTTCTGTTGTGCTATAAGAGATTTGTTTTGGACAATAAACTCAAACGGCGCGGGCGGAAGAAACTGTTCGTTGTGGTTGACGACCCGATTGAGACTTTGCGAAAGCAGCCCACTATTTCCAGAAATATAAAAGAATGCCAGTAACAACAACGGAATTGCCGCCAATGGCAAAAATTTTCGGTTGCTCGAATAATTTATCGCACTGTTAAAGGGAACTGGCCTCAAAGAATCGCTCTTTTGGGCAATCGAAGCCATCAAAAGCTCAGATTTGTGCTTGTCCTGCGAAAGCTGAAGAAAGTTCGTGAGCTTGTCGCCAACCTCGCTGAAATGGTTTCCGATGATCACCGAAGCTTGGTCAAAGTCGATGCCGCGCTGAAGCTTGAACAATTTGAACAACGGAAATGCGATGAATCTTATCAGCAAAAAAACCTCGACAATGATGAACATCCAGAACAAAACCGTTCGCAACGTTGGCTTTAGCCAAAGAAAATATTCAATAAAAAGGGTGAAGAAAAAGTATATCAAACCAAGGCCAATGAAAAAAATGACACCGCGAAGAAGTTCGTTGGTGTAGAATTTTCGGATGAATGCCTCGAGCTTGCTGAAGATGATCTGGGTTTCTGCCAAGGGAAAATTGTTGTATAACCGCTAAAAGTACGATTTTATCCGAGTTAACGATGGTTAAAGAAATCGCAAATCTTTGAAGTTGCTGTTGGGGAGCATCGCTATCTTTGCCAAAACCATTTGAAATGACCGAGAAAGTTAGGGTTCGTTTTGCGCCAAGTCCAACTGGACCGTTGCATATTGGCGGTGTTCGCACGGCGCTTTTCAACTATTTGTTCGCAAAAAAACACGGCGGCACTTTCTTCCTTCGCGTTGAGGATACCGACCAAAACCGCTATGTTGAAGGGGCGGAAAAATATATTCTGGACTCATTGGATTGGCTGGGCATCGCACCGACGGAAACTGTTGGCCGGAATGAGAAATTTGGACCTTATCGACAGAGCGAGCGCAAGAAGATTTACAGAGAATATGCCGATAATCTCGTGGAAAGTGGCAAGGCTTATTATGCTTTTGACACGACCGAAGCCCTGGACAATCACAGAAAAGAACATGAGGAAAAAGGCAAGACCTTTATATACAACCATCACAATCGGCTGAAACTTGACAATTCGTTGACGATTTCAGCGGAAGATTTGCAGCAGAAAATCGAGACTGGGGACAATTATGTGATCCGTTTTAAAACACCGGTCGATGAAATTTTGCATCTTAAAGATATGATTCGCGGTGATATCGAAATTGACACAAACCTGCTCGATGACAAAATACTTTTTAAGTCCGACGGAATGCCGACCTATCATTTGGCGAATGTTGTTGATGATTATTTGATGAAAACAAGCCATGTGATCCGCGGTGAAGAATGGTTGCCATCGATGGCGCTCCACGTTCTTTTGTACAAATCTTTTGGTTGGAAAGTTCCACAGTTCGCGCATTTACCGTTGATTTTGAAACCTGTTGGCAATGGAAAACTTTCCAAACGCGATGGAGAGAAACTTGGCTTTCCGGTTTTCCCGATTGGTTGGAAAACAGGGAAGGGAATGCAAAAAGGTTATCGCGAAAGCGGATTTTTCCCCGAAGCTGTCATCAATTTCCTCGCGCTTTTGGGCTGGAACGATGGCAGCGAAAAAGAGCTGTTTTCGCTTGACGAACTTGTTGAATCATTTGATATAGAGCGCGTTCACAAAGCTGGAGCAAAGTTTGACCCTGACAAGAACAAATGGTTCAACCATCAATATCTACAGCTTCAGAAAGATGAAGATTTGGCGAAAGCTTTTAAAGAAATTCTCAAAGAAAAGAACATCAGCGAAAGTGACGAACGCGTGATCGAAGTCGTAAAAATGGTAAAAGAGCGCGCAGATTTCCCGTCGGATTTGTGGGAACTTTCCAAATATTTTTTTTTCTTCGCCAACCGATTACTACGCAAAGGATCTGAAAGTTTGGAAGCCTGAAACCGCGGAAATTCTTTCAAATCTAAGAACAGAAATATCAAATATTGAGGATTTTTCTACTGATAATTTGGAAACAAAACTCAAAGCTTGCATGACGGAAAATGGTATCGGAATGGGAAAAGTGATGCAGCCTTTGCGATTGGCGATGGTTGGAGAAATGTCGGGCGCAAGCGTTTTTGATATTATTTCGTTTGTGGGAAAAGACGAAACAATCAAGCGTATCGATTTTGCGGTCGAGAAAATCCCGACGATGGTTTAATTATTTGCAATCGACAAAAACTGGATTCTCAAAAATTTTCAAAACCGATTTGTGCATCGCAGAATCTGCCGATTCATACAATGTAATCCGTTCGATTAAAGAAGTGCAATCGGGGAAATGTTCTGCAACCACGCTCGCGATCATACCGCGATTCTCAGCTTCGGAAGTTGTGGCTTCATCTGTGAAGTTCAGGATTCTCAAGACATTATCTGCTTTGTCGAGAACCGCAATTTCGTATCGATTATAATAGGTTTCAAAACCACCACGAGATTTTACACGGGTTGCTTTCTTCATCAGTAGAGAATTCTCCGCCGATTTTGCCATTACATAGTAACCGTTTTTTCGTTTTTCAACTTTTTTTCCGACGAACTTGAAGCCGCCGAAAGCCGCGCTATCGATTTTTTTGAATTTCACGCATTGTTCTTTTTCCTCGCCGCGCATCAGATAATAGAGCTTGTTCTTGCTCGCATTCACCTTGATGGTGTTGGGGATTGGGGTGATTTTCGAGCCATCGGACAATTGGATAAAATCCTGCGAAAAGCAGAAAAACGGAAGAAGTAAAAGGGCAAAAAGAGATTTCATTTTATAGGTATATAATAAGGTTGGCGGCAATAACACCGGCGTGGCCCGTAAATTTGGTCGAGCTTAATTCTGGTGTTTTCAAGAAATTGTTCAGTCCGTACATATATTGAACATTGAGCCGAACGTGCGTAACGCCAGCCGTAATGCCAACGCAAGGATAAAAATTGAACTTGGAAACATCAAGAATCTCATTTGCTGCAAAAGCCGTTCCATCTATTTTTTGGGTTCCGCCCACGATTTTGTTTCGTTCATTTACTTGATCAATCTTCAGTTTATCGTTTACCTGAACGAGCGGGCCAGCTTCAATACTCAAGTTTCCGTCGATGATTTTGTAGCTCAGCATCAATGACAATTGTGCCGATGGAATCTTGAATTCAGTATCGACTTGTTGCGAAAGCACGTTCAATGTTGGCACAGAAAACTGGTGCTGCGTGAACTGAATCGCATAGACCATATCAAAATCATTGTAGAAATTACCGCGCATCGAAAGGCCGACGTTCCAGCCGGTTTCTTGGTTTGTCTGAAAATTCTTTGTGCTGAGATCAAAAAAATTA
>JBBSUW010000143.1:0-5666 GCA_038234025.1 Flavobacteriales bacterium | reverse complement strand
TGTGAGCGATAAGACCAATCCACAGCTTCTGTCAACATTTTTGTACGCCAACACAGCTTATACGCACCAAGGTTGGCTCACGCCCAATCAGAAATATTGGATGCTGGGCGATGAGATCGATGAGCTTAATTTCGGTTTCAACACAAAAACTGTTGTGGTTGACCTTTCGAGCTTGACAAATCCCGTTCTCAAGACAAATTATTTTGGGCCAACTGCGGCAATTGATCATAATGGTTACACGCTGGGCAACGATTTTTATCTGGCGAATTATCGTGCGGGAATGCGGTTGATCAACATTGCCGATATCGATAACGGAAACCTCAATGAGATAGCTTTTTTCGACACGTATCCAGCAAACAATATTGCAGATTTCAATGGTGCCTGGAGCGTTTTTCCATATTATGCAAGCGGAAATATCATCATAAGCGACATCGACCGAGGACTTTTTATCGTACATAAAAACGCATCGCTGAATGCCAAGGATTTCTCGGTTACCAATGGTTTCGGGATTTCTCCCAATCCTGCTGAACATGATGTTGTCATCCAATCTATCGAACCGCTATCTTCGGTGAGGGTTTATAATATGTTGGGCAAAGAAATCCTTTCTTATCAGCAATTGTCGGGAAACTCCTTTGGATTTGATGTTTCTGGCCTTTCATCTGGAATATATGTGGTCAACATCAATGGGAAAAGCACTCAAAAACTCATCAAAAAATGAAAAATCTGATTTTCTGCATTTCATTATTAGTACTGCTTTCATGCGATAAAAACGAGGATGCAATCCAAATAATTCCAGAGCAGAAGTTTGAAGGGAAACTTATTTACAGCAAGACTTTTGGCGGAAGCCAGGACGAAAAGGCTGGTGGCGCGGTCGCAACGCCTGATGGCGGAATTATTGTCGTGAGCACGACTTTGAGCAATGATGGCGATGTTGTTGCCGATCATCCCGATTCAGAGATTTGGATCACAAGACTCGACGCACAAGGGAACCAACTTTGGAGCAAAACAATCGGTGGATCGCTCGATGATTATGGATACTCAGTAGCGGCGACGCTGGATGGCAATTATATCATTGCCGGATATTCTGCCAGCAGCGATGGCGATGTTCCATCCAATCGCGGCATGCACGATTTCTTTGTTGCGAAAATCACGGGTGCTGGTAATTTGTTATGGACAAATACATACGGCTTCAGCAGCCACGATCACGCACACAAGATCATCCCAACAAAAGATGGCGGCTTTTTTGTCGCAGGTTATTCTGACTATGCTGGAATTGATGCCGCCGGTCAGACGGGAAATCACGGCGAAGGCCATCAAATGCGCGGCGCGGCTGCAACCTTGCACGGCGTTGGCGAATTCGTGGGCATAAAAATCGACGCCAATGGAAATTTTATGTGGTACAGATATTTCGGCGGTACAAAAAACGACCGTGTTAATGATATCGTTGAGTGCAATGACGCCGGACTCATTATGATCGGTTACACCGAAAGTAATGATTTTGACGTGCCCACGAGCAAGGGAAGTTATGATTATTGGGCAATAAAACTTCATGCCGATGGAGAGTTCCATTGGAAGAAGAACTACGGTGGTAGCGGAATCGACCAAGCTTTTGCGATTGCTAAAACCGACCATAATTCCTATTTGATCGGCGGAAGATCCAACAGTTCCGATGGCGATGTGACCAACGCTAAGGGAAATTTTGATGCGTGGATCATCAATATCGATGATGAGGGAAAAATGATTTGGGAAAAATCATTTGGTGGAACCGACTTTGATGTTGCAAGCTCGATAAAGAAAACCTCTGATGGAAAGTTTGTGGTTGTGGGCAACACAAGAGGATCAATGGGCAATGATGCAAACAAGGGCGAGAACGATTTTTGGATCTTCAAGATCGATGACAATGCCAACTCTGATATGATATGGCAAAAAACTTTTGGCGGCTCGAGTTTCGATCTTGCAGCTGATGTGGTTTTCAACAACAACGAATACACGATCATCGGCGATTCGCAAAGCAACGACATCGATGTTCCTGCCAACAAAGGGCAAAATGACATTTGGGTCATCAAGGTTCGGTAATAAAATTCGATTTGAACAGGACTTCGAAGAAATTTGAAAGCAAATGTTTGGAAATTGTTCCCAAACTGCTTTCGTGGTCACAGCAATTCCGTGAAGTTGTTTTTTTGGAAAACAACGATAATGCAAATGGTTTTGGCGGACATCAAAAAATCCTCGCCGTCGATGCATTGACCTCGATGCAGACCGATTCTCAAAACGCGTTCGCGAAACTGGACGAATATCAAAAGACAACCCGCGATTATCTTTTTGGGTACTTGACCTATGATTTGAAGAACGATACCGAAATACTCCAGAGCAAGAATCCCGACACACTTTCTTTTCCAGATCTATTCTTTTTTCAACCGAAAAAACTTTTCTTCATCTCTGAAAATGACGTCGAGTTTCGATATCTGAATTTTTGTGATAACGAAATTGACAAAGATTGGGAAGAAATTCTACAATGTGTTCTGCACGAAAATCTTTTGGAATCCAAAATTGAAATTAAGGCGCGAACCTCAAAAGAAGAATATGTAAATCGAGTGGGAGAGATGCTTCACGAGATTCATATCGGTAATATCTATGAAGCGAATTACTGCATCAATTATCTTGCGGAGAATGCAGAAATAGAACCATTACAAAAATTCTTTGAACTGAATAAAATTTCGCTTCCGCCTTTTGCAGCGTTCTTGAAGTGCAGCAAGCATTTTGCGCTGTGCGCATCGCCCGAAAGATTTTTGCAAAAAGCAGGACAAAGAATTATTTCCCAACCGATAAAAGGAACGGCTCGACGGTCAGCAGGTTCGGTGGAAGATGAAGCCATAAAAATCGAGCTTCAGAATTCCAAAAAAGAACGGAGCGAGAATATTATGATTGTTGATCTCGTCAGAAACGATCTGTCAAAAACCGCTGAAAAGGGTTCGGTAAAAGTTACCGAACTCTGCGGACTTCATACTTTTAAGCAGGTTCACCATTTGATTTCGACCGTTGAATCTGTTCCAAAAGAAGAATTTTCGCCCGTAGAGATTATCAAAAGCTGTTTCCCGATGGGAAGCATGACCGGCGCGCCGAAGATATCGGCAATGCAGATTATTGAAAATCTCGAGGATTTCAGGCGTGGACTTTACAGCGGCGCGATCGGATATTTTGATCCCAATGGTGATTTTGATTTCAATGTTGTCATCCGAAGCATACTTTACAATTCTGACACAAAAGTACTTTCATATTCTGTCGGCAGCGCGATCACTTCCTTATCAAATCCCGAAAGTGAATATGAAGAATGTATATTGAAAGCCAATGCCATGAAAAAGGTTTTGGAATCGTGACTTGGCGCACCAAAAATCTTTTCTACATTTGAAAATGCTTCAGGAATTCCGGCAACATTTTACAAAAAACTTTGATTTTGCGATCGGCAAAAAAATTCTAGTGGCCTGCAGCGGCGGACTCGACAGTATGGTTTTGCTAAATTTATTAAGTGAGATTCCTGGCGAAATTTCCATTGCGCACTGCAATTTCAACCTTCGCGAAAAAGAAAGCGACGACGATAACGCATTTGTAAAATCGGCGGCGGAAAATCTGAACTTGGCTTTTCACGATGTATCGTTCGACACAATCCAGTTTGCTAATGACGAGAAAATCTCGCTGCAAATGGCGGCGCGAAAGCTGAGGTACAATTGGTTTTACGAAATCTTGCAAGAGGAAAATATAGATTTTGTGGCAACTGCGCACCACGCCGACGATAATCTTGAAACGTTTTTCATTAATATTTCTCGTTCTTCGGGCATCGACGGACTTGTGGGAATTGCAGAAAAAAATGACAGAACCATTCGGCCATTGTTGCCCTTTTCGCGAAATCGTATTCATGCTTTTGCGATAGAAAATAATATTGAATGGCGAGAAGACAGCAGTAATATTAAAACGGATTATCTGCGAAATAAAATCAGGCACGAGCTTTTGCCAACATTAAACAATGTTTTTCCAGAATTTGCGAATAAATTAATGCATAGCCAAGCGCATCTGCGGCAGGCAAAATCCATGCGCGACGATGCGTCAATTTTGGTTTTCAATCAAGTGGCACAGGAAGCAGATTTCGAAATCCATGTCGATCTTCAGAAACTGGGACGTTTGCCCAACGCGAGTTCATATTTGCACAATTGGCTTCAACCTTTTGGATTCACGGCTTGGGACGATATTTATGATCTCAAAAATGCAGAATCGGGAAAATTTATTTATTCGGAAACCCACCAAATTCTCAAGAATCGTCATTTTTTGCTCATTTCAGAAATTCCAGATGCCACGAATAATACTTTCATGATAAACAATATTGACGAATTTCACGATCTTCCGATAAATCTGACCGTTGCAACCGTGGATAAAATGGGCATTCAATCGAATAAAAGTATATTTGCAGATGCCGGAAAACTGCGGTTTCCGCTCACTTTGGAACATTGGAAAGAAGGCGATATCTTTCAACCTATCGGAATGGAAGGGAAGCGCAAAAAAGTTTCAAAATATTTTAAGGACGAGAAGATATCAATAACCGAAAAAAATCGCATCTGGATTTTGAAGGATGTTGAGAAAGTTATTTGGATCGTAGGTCATCGACAGGATGAACGGACAAAGGCAACCGCTGAAACCAGCAAAATATTGAACCTAAAGATCGAGGAATGAAGAAATCAGTTTTTGCATTGTTGCTTTTCATGGCTATTGCCAATGTAAGCGCGCAAATGGTTGATCCAGTGAAATGGACGTCGCGCGTAGAAAACGTGAAGGGTACTGAACTGACGCTTGTTTTTGAAGCCGTTATCGAACCAGATTGGCACGTTTATTCGCAGTTCACGCCCGATGGTGGACCTTTGCCGCTTGAAGTGAAAATCAAAAATGCAAAGGGCAATTTTGAATTTTTGGGCAAAGCTTCTGAAAGCAAAACCAGCAGAAAGTTCAATGAAATTTTTGAGGTGGACGAAATTTTCTTTTCAAATAAAGCCATCGTAAAGCAAAGGATTAAGGTCACCAATAAGAATTTAAAAAATATTGATGCCGTTCTGGAATATCAAGTTTGCAAGGAAGTGTGCATAAACGACAAAAAATCTTTTACTTTCAAGATTCCTGCCCTTGAGTTTGAGAAAAGCCAAACAATTGAGCCAGCTCAAGCGCGGGACTTTCTAGATACTATTTCGGTAATGGCTGCTGTCGATACTGCGCGAGCAACTGTAGATACTACAAAAGCGCAAGTTGCTGAATCTAAATATGCCATTGGCAGAACCGCACAATCGCCACAAAATCGCAGGTCGCTTTGGTCTGTTTTCTTTTTGGCTTTCCTTTCGGGTTTCGCCGCATTGCTGACGCCTTGTGTTTTTCCGCTTATTCCTATGACGGTGAGTTTTTTTACGAAACAAAGCAAAAACCGAACGCAAGGCATTAAAAACGCGATAACCTATGGCATTTCCATCATCGTAATCTATGTCGCATTGGGTTTTTTGGTATCTTATATTTTTGGTGCCGATGCATTAAATTCATTGGCGACAAATGTTTATTTCAATGTGATTTTCTTTTTGCTGTTGGTGTTTTTTGCCACATCGTTCTTGGGCGCCTTCGAAATAATGCTTCCAAAT
>JBBSUW010000142.1:0-5678 GCA_038234025.1 Flavobacteriales bacterium | reverse complement strand
TTTTTTTTTGTAGAATTATATATAAAAATCATTTTGGTCAATTCTTGTTTTTGAAGATTTTTCCGGATTGTCAGAATTTGATTTTTACTGCATCATATCATAAAAAATGGGACATATCGTTCCGTTTTTTTTACTTTTATCAAAATCCCAAAAATGCTGAAGAAAATTCTGGTTGTTATCGCGATCGTTATGGTGATCGTGCTTTCGTTCAAATACTGCCAATTCAAGAAAACCGATAATTCAGAGATAACCGCAGATTCTGATCTTATTCAGCAACAGATTGTCAACGTTGGGAAATTGGTCGTGACCGAAGGACATTTCTCGCAGGTTTTCACGTTCAAGGACAAGGACAAATATATGATAGACCTGATTTCTTTCGACAAAAAAGCGCTGATCGTGGTCAATACCGACGTGAGCGTTTCGTACGATCTGCGCCAAATAAAATATGATGTAAATTCGGAGAACAAGACCATCACGATACTTTATATTCCAAAAGAAGAAATCAAGATCAATCCCGATATCAAGTTCTATGATGTGACACAAAGCACGATGAACAAATTTGACGGCGACGATTATAACAAGATCAACAAGAATGTTCGCGAAAGCCTGGCAAAGAAAATTGAAAATTCATCGCTCAAAAAGAATGCCCAGAACAGATTGATCAGCGAGCTTTCGAAAATATTGATCCTGACAAATACGATGGGCTGGACACTTAAGTACAACGGGCAAACAATCGATTTTGACAGTATCGGCAAAATCGAATTGTAATGGTTTTGGCCAAAACATCTGATCGTAAAACAGAAATCATCGATATTTCCGCTAGACTTTTCAAGGAAAAAGGTTACAGCGCCGTGACAATGCGCGATATTGCGCAATCGCTTGACATCAAAGCCGCAAGCCTTTATAATCACATCAAATCCAAACAGGAAATACTGGTTTTGATAGTGCTGGAAATCGCAAAAGAATACACGAGAAATATTCGGATAATCGAAAATTCTGATAATTCGGCCGTGGCCAAAATCACAAAAGTCATCCATCTCCACATTGACATCACGGTCGAGAATCCGGATGCGCTGGCGAGTCTCAACAACGACTGGATGCACTTGCCAAAGCCCGAACTACAAGAGTTTTTGGATATGCGCGAAGAATATGAGGAAACCTTTCGGCGAATGGTAAATGCCGGAATCACAACCGGCGAATTCAAGGACCACGATTCTGAGGTCATCATTTTCTCAATCCTTTCTACGATTCGAACACTATATCTTTGGTATGGCAAAAAGGTGGATTTCAATCCCAAGGTTTTGAAGGCCAATCTTCCCAAAGTGCTTTTGCACGGAATAATTTAACTTTATCGCAACCATTTTTTCAGTAAATTTGCATAGTCAACTAACGTTTGTTAGTTTAATGATTCAAGCAAGATGGCAAAATTCCACGAAGTCCGTATCGGCGATATCTACAAGGAAACAAAGGATTGTTCGGTCATTTCGTTGGAGATTCCCGATGATTTGAAGGACGATTTCAAATATTCACAAGGGCAACATTTGACCATAAAAGCGCTGCTCGATGGCAATGAGGTTCGCCGTTCCTATTCGCTTTGTTCAAGTCCCGTCGAAAATGTTTGGAAGGTCGCTGTCAAGAAAATCAACGGTGGTACTTTTTCCGCTTTCGCAAATGAATTTTTGAAAAAGGGCGATGTGCTCGAGGTTATGCCGCCAAACGGTGTTTTCAGCACCAAGATCGAACCTGAAAAGACCAGGAATTTCATCGCATTTGCGGCCGGAAGCGGCATCACGCCAATACTTTCGATCATCAAAACACATTTGGCGCTCGAGCCAAAATCAACGTTCAAATTATTCTATCTCAACAGAACCGTGAAGTCGATTATCTTCAAGGAAGAAATTGAACAGCTCAAAAACCAATATTTTGGACGTTTCGAGATATTTCATTTTCTGACCAAGGAACGCCGCACGATCGACTTGTTCAATGGTAGGTTTACCTATGAAAAATTAAAAATACTAACGGATAAAATTATAGACGTTCCATCAATCGATGAATGTTTTATTTGCGGACCAGAGCAAATGATTTTCTTGATCCGTGATTCGCTGGTTGCCGCAGGGATGCCCAAGGAGAAGGTGCATTTTGAATTGTTCAATACAGGAAATTCCGATGCCGACAAAGCACGCGTTTCCAAGATTATCGAAAAGAAAGTTGAAGGCACGGACGTAACGATCATCGATGGCGGCAAGGAATTCCATTTCATAATGGATGACGATTTCGACAATATTCTTGATGGTGCTTTGGCAGCCGGCGCAGATTTGCCATTTGCTTGCAAAGGTGGTGTTTGCAGTACTTGCCGTTGTAAAGTTATTGAAGGCTCGGTCGAAATGAAGGTCAACTATGCGCTTGATGAAGAAGAAGTTGCCAAGAATTATATATTGAGTTGCCAAGCCGTTCCTACGTCAGAAAAAGTCGTGGTCGATTTTGGAGCTTAACGAGTTATGAATTGTAAGTTATCAGTTCCTTGTGAACTTAATATATTTTTAATGATTAAATTGTAGGCGCGGTTTAACAAACTATAATGCGGAAACTTTTAAAACTATTATTATGTCAGATATAGAAATAAAAAATCTCGAGGCGATCTTCGAACGAAGAATCGCGAATGATGAAAGGATTGAACCAAAAGATTGGATGCCCGAGAAATACCGCCAGACGCACATCCGGCAGATTTCCCAGCATGCCCATTCCGAAATTGTCGGGATGCTGCCCGAGGGAAATTGGATCACGCGCGCGCCTACGTTAAGACGAAAAGTCGCACTTTTGGCGAAGGTTCAGGACGAAGCCGGACACGGACTTTATCTGTACAGCGCCTGCGAAACCTTGGGGATTTCCCGAGAAGAACTTTACGAGCAACTGCATTCTGGTGCTGCAAAATATTCAAGTATTTTCAATTACCCAACGGTAACATGGGCCGATATGGGCGCGATCGGATGGCTGGTTGACGGCGCTGCGATCATCAATCAAGTGCCTTTGACCGCGACATCTTTTGGTCCTTACGCCCGTGCGATGGTGCGCGTTTGCAAAGAGGAAAGTTTTCACCAAAGACAAGGATTCGAGATAATGATGACCTTGGCAAACGGCACGCCAGAGCAAAAAGAAATGGCGCAGGACGCGCTCAATCGTTGGTGGTGGCCGTCGTTGATGATGCTTGGCCCGACAGATGCGGAATCCGTTCATACCGAGCAATCGATGAAATGGAAGCTAAAAAGAAAAACCAATGATGAACTTCGCCAGCAATTCATTGACCAAACCGTGCCACAAGCTGAATTGATCGGGCTGACTATTCCAGATCCAGATTTGAAGTGGAACGAGGAAACAAAAAGCTACGATTTTGGCGAGATCGATTGGGATGAATTCTGGCAGGTCGTAAAAGGCCACGGACCGTGCAACAAAGAACGAATGGATGCCCGAAAAAATGCTTGGAAAAACGGAAAATGGGTGCGCGATGCCGCTATGGCCTTCGCCGAAAAATCAGAAAACAGGAAATTGAGCGAGGCGATTTGAGGAAAGTTTGCAGTTCACGGTTTGCGTAAGTTCTCGAATTTAAAACCTGGTCCGAGCGCAGCGAACAGGCGAAGCAAACTTTAAACCTCAACATTTAAACAAATTTATAAAATGAAAAACTGGCCATTATACGAAATTTTTATCCGAAGCAGAAATGGACTTGAGCATCGGCACTGCGGGAGCCTTCATGCAAGCGATGCAACAATGGCATTGGAAAATGCCCGCGATGTTTACACCAGAAGAATGGAGGGCGTAAGCATTTGGGTAGTTCCGTCAAGCGCGATTTCCGCTTCCAATCCCGAGAACAACGGCGAGTTTTTTGAACCTGCAAAAGACAAAGCGTACCGTCATCCAACATTCTACGAATTGCCTGACGAATTAAAACATATGTGATCAATCTTTATTCTAAAAATCTTAAATGAACCATCTCAAAGAATATATATTGGGAATCGCCGACAACTCGCTCATTTTGGGGCAACGCCTCGGCGAACTTTGCGGTCACGGACCAAATCTTGAGACTGACATCGCGCTGACCAATATCTCATTAGATCTTTTCGGGCAGACGCGAAGTTATTTTCAATATGCCGCAAAAATTTCTGGCGGTGACGAAACAGAGGACTCAATTGCTTTTTTGAGAAATGAAAGGCAATATCGCAACGTGCTACTGGTAGAACAACCCAATACGGATTTTGCATATTCAATCGGACGACAGTTTTTATTTGATGTTTACCATTATTTATTATTATCGGAATTGCAGAATAGTACAGATGAAACCTTGGTTGCAATCGCTAAAAAGAGCATCAAGGAAGTTTCCTATCACCAGCGATTTTCATCAGATTGGATCAAGCGCCTGGGTGACGGAACCGAAGAAAGCCACGACAGAATTCAAACTGCTATCAATGATTTATGGACTTACACAGACGAATTGTTTCATCAAACAGATTCGGATAAGGCAATGGTCGAACAAAAAATTGGCGTTGATGTAACATTGTTGAAAAACAATTATTATCTAAAAGTAAATTCTATTTTGTCAGAATCAGCCATGGAAATTCCGAACCAGAAGTATTTTCAGAAAGGTGGAAAACACGGTATTCATACCGAACATATGGGCTATTTGTTGGCCGATATGCAATATATGCAGCGCACTTTCCCAAATATGAGTTGGTGATCTATATTAATTAATGTTCAATAATTTTCCATGACCGCAGCCCAATCACATATTGATCAGAAGCTTGCCGAGATTTTGGCTTCTGTTTCCGATCCGGAGATTCCGGTGCTTTCGATTATGGAAATGGGCGTGGTTCGCGCGGCAGAATTGGTAAATGGTATTGTTGAGGTTAAAATCACGCCAACGTACAGCGGTTGTCCTGCAATGGACGTTATTGGCGACGATATTGTGAAGGCTTTTGCCGAAAAGCAAATGGAAGCAACAATCGAACTTGTTCTCTCACCGGCCTGGACCACAGATTGGATTACACCAACGGGCAGAAAAGCGCTTGAAGATTATGGAATCGCCGCACCGCTTGGAGAAATTGCCGACAAAGCAGCACTTTTGGGCGACCAGAAATTGATCAAATGTCCTCAATGCGGATCATTCAACACCAAAATGGTCAGCCAATTTGGTTCGACCGCGTGCAAGGCTTTTTTTCAATGCCAAGATTGCCAAGAACCATTCGATTACTTCAAGTGTTTAAAATAAATATCAATTATTAAATTAGTTATGGAAAACAATTCAATTGAATTAAAAATTGAAAATAATATAGCGAGAATTACGCTGAATCGTCCAGACGTTTTTAACAGTTTCAACCGCGAAATGGCGTTGCGAATGCAAAATATCCTCGACCAATGCGAAGCTGCTGATGATGTTCGAGCAATCGTGATAACAGGAAACGGAAAGGCGTTTTGCGCGGGACAAGATCTTAAAGAAGTGACCTCGCCAGAATTGAATCCGGGTTTCAGAAAAATCCTTGACGAACATTACAATCCCATAATCAAGAAAATCCGCAATATTGAAAAACCAATTATTGCTGCGGTAAATGGCGTTGCCGCTGGTGCCGGTGCAAATATAGCTTTGGCTTGCGATATAGTTATTGCCGCAGAAAACGCATCGTTTATTC
>JBBSUW010000141.1:0-5734 GCA_038234025.1 Flavobacteriales bacterium | reverse complement strand
AGCATTTACAAAAAAAGGTTTCCATCCCTGAAAACCTCTAATCGCTCTTGCGGTCTGGACGGGACTCGAACCCGCGACCTCCGCCGTGACAGGGCGGCATTCTAACCAACTGAACTACCAAACCTTTCGCTTAATGCGGTTGCAAATATACCACACATTTCGCTTCCAGCAAATCTTTGAAGCAAAAAAATAACGGCAAAATAAAGCCTTTATCTAAAAGTTTGCTTCTCAACCAAATATGTCGTGAGCACTTTCTCAAAATCCGCGCCCACGTTCACCGGCACGAACTTTATCTTGTTCTGCGCACAGCTCAACTGCACTTTTTTAAAATATTCCGTCGCCCGTTGAGCATACGCATCCCTTACATTGTCGGCAAAAATGTTTATTTCCTCGCCCGTTTCCAAATCCACGAATTTTTTGGGCGTGTTGTCAAATTCAAAGTCCTTTTCGGTCTTATTGTCGATTACGTGAAACACCACGACCTTGTGCTTGTTGTGCCGCAAATGTTGAAGCGCGTTCAGCAAAAGTTCGGTGTCGCCGTGCTGGAACATATCAGTAAAAAGCACGATCATAGAGCGGCGGTGCACCTTTTCGGCAATCTGGTGAAGCATCGTCACGGTTTTCGTCGATTTCTCTCGAGCGTCGGTTTCCAAAAGATTTTCAAGCTCGTTCAGCAACATTCGGTGGTGGCGATCACTGCCTTTTTCTGGCGCATAATATTCAAAACTCTCGGCATAAACGCTCAGTCCAACCGCATCGCGCTGCTTCTTCAAAAGGTTCATAAGCACTGCCGAAGCAAGCACCGCAAATCCGATTTTTGAATGATAGAAATCCTCGCCATCGGCCAGTTTTGGATAGTGCATTGACGAACTGTTGTCGATGATCAAATGGCAGCGCAGGTTGGTTTCCTCTTCATATCGCTTGGTGTAAAGCCGGTCGGTCCTGGCAAAAAGCTTCCAGTCGATATGCCGCGTGCTCTCGCCGCTGTTGTAGGTTTTGTGCTCGGCAAACTCGGCCGAAAATCCATGAAAAGGACTTTTGTGCATCCCCGAAATAAAGCCTTCCACAATCTGGTGCGCCAGAAGTTCCAGGTGCTGGAAACTCGAAATCTTCTCGATCTGCGATTCAATCTTCATTTTACAAATTTAAACAGAAATTAAAAGATTTAAGGATTTAAAAATTGAAAGATTATGAGAAGGCGCTTATATTGGACGTAACCCCGGCCAGAAACATTTTGGTGTTAGAATCATTATAGTAGCCGCGGTCGCGCTTTCCGCAGTATCTTTTTTTTCGCCCGAATAGGAAAAAAAAAGGATGCCGCTTTGATCGCTTAAGCAAAGAATAATATGATTTAATGACTGAAAAATTGAAGGATTTTATTTCAAAAGCATGCTCCTCAGGAATTGTGCTTAGCGCAAAACACAACAGCGCAAGCGGAGGCCAGTTTAAATATAAAAACAATAGGTAAAATCATCATAAATATAAAAATCAAGATGTATAAAATTTATAATCTGAGTTTAAACCTTCGCTACAAATCTTTCAATTTTTAAGTCTCTGAATGTTTTAACTCAGAAAAAAAACCTTCCATTTCTGAAAGGTTTTGACTAAATATTGTTGGCTGTTTTTACAAAAGAGCCGTCAATGAGTCGGCGTACGTTTGCTTTGGAGCAACGCCAACTTGTCTGTTCACAACCTCGCCGCCCTTGAAAACAAGAACTGTCGGAATGTTTCTCACACCATATTTTGCGGCAAATTCTTGGTTTGCGTCCACATCTACTTTTCCCACAACGGCTTTTCCTTCAAATTCTTGGCTTATTTCGTCTATAATCGGCCCAACCATTCTACAAGGTCCGCACCAAGCCGCCCAAAAATCGACCATTACCGGTCTATCTGATTTCAACACCACTTCGTCAAAAGTTGCATCTGTTATTGCTAATGCCATATTTTTTTTATTTAATTGTACAGTGCAAAAATAATCAATAATTGCTTAAAATTCTGTTAACCAAATCGGATTTGCCTATAACAGTATAGACTGAGTACTTTAATTTAATTAAGCCTAAAATTCAACCGCATATTTTCCAGGACCTCAAGCACTTCTTTGTTCACGTCAACCATAAGACCGCGGCTGGGCATCGCAAGTCGTGTTACCGTTCTGATTTCGGTATCGGGCAACTGCTCTATTGTGTTTTCGGTTTCATCTATCTCATCGCTCGACTCTTCCGAATTATCCACATGGGCAACGATAGCAACAGGAATCTTTACTTCTTCGAACTCTCGAACATCAAAGGTGACTGGAATATTCCCTTTGTGGCGGTGCAGCAAATGGCTTAGCTCGTGAACCAGATCTTTTGAAACATCCTTTACATCCATATTGATCGTAAGCCTCTTAGCGTGCGTTGACAGCACATCCTGTAGTTGCTTAACTTCGTGGAACTGAATTCTCGGCTCCCTGCGTTTTCCGGTTTCCCGGTCGATGTACCCTTCTTGGATGTAGATCTTGAAATAAACAAAACTGTTATTGGTCAAATAATGTCGGAATTTCAAGAACTCATCATTGAAAATCCTGAATTCGTGGCTTTCGTCAAACCCTTCAAGCGTGAAAGATGCCCATTCCTTGTTCGATTTCGACATCCTATACTGAACATTGGTCACGATTCCGGCCACGGTCACGATTTTGTTCATTATAGATGTCAAGTCCTTGAACTGCTCGAGCTTTACCGAACAAAAATGCTTGATCTCGAACCTGAAATCATCCAGCGGATGTCCCGAAATATAAATCCCGACAACTTCCTTTTCGCGCGCGAGCTTTTCCATCGTTCCCCATTCCTCGCAAGGCGGTACTTGCGGTTCGGGAATTTGCACTTCGCTGGATTCACCAAAAAGGCTCACTTGAGAGCTGTTCAGATTATCCTGGTATTTTGCTCCATATTTTATAGCCTTTTCCAGGAAAGTTATGTTGTCGCCGTCATCGCGAAAATACTGTGCGCGGTGCGTTTCGTTGAAAGAATCAAATCCTCCCGCTAGGGCAAGGTTCTCGAATGCTTTTTTGTTCGCGGCACGAAGATCGACGCGCTTGGCAACATCAAAAATGGATTTGTAGTTTGCATCCTTTCGATTTTCGATAATCGTTTCGACCGCGCCCATCCCAACACCTTTAACCGCGCCCATCCCAAATCTAATGGCCTGTTTTTCATTGACCGTGAATTTATAGAACGATTCGTTCACATCAGGCCCAAGAACTTCCAGTCCCATTCGCTTGCATTCTTCCATAAAAAACGAGACCTGCTTTATGTCGCTCATGTTGTTGGAAAGCACTGCGGCCATATATTCCGCGGGATGGTTTGCTTTCAGATATGCCGTTTGGTACGCGATCCAAGCGTAGCAAGTGGAATGCGATTTGTTGAATGCATATTCGGCGAAAGCCTCCCAATCTTTCCAGATTTTTTCGAGAATTACCTTGTCGTGACCGTTCTCTACTGATTGAGAAATAAAGCGCGGTTTCATTTTTTCTAGAGTATCGCGCTGCTTTTTTCCCATCGCTTTCCGCAGGACATCGGCATCGCCCTTGCTAAAATTCGCGAGTTTCTGCGAAAGCAGCATGACTTGCTCTTGATAAACCGTGATTCCGTAGGTTTCGTTGAGAAGATCTTCGCACGCCGGAAGGTCATAGAGTATCTCTTCCTCGCCGTTTTTTCTTTTGATAAAACTCGGAATATATGCTATTGGTCCAGGTCGGTAAAGCGCGTTCATTGCAATGAGGTCACCAAAAACGGTAGGCTTCAATTCCTTCATATATTTTTGCATCCCGGGACTTTCATACTGAAAAATCCCGACTGTTTCGCCGCGCTGGAAAAGCTCGTAGGTTTTTAGATCATCGATCGGGAATTCATCTGGATCGAGCGTTTCTCCACTTCGGTATTTCACAAGCTTGACCGTGTCCTTTATCAGGGTCAAGGTTTTCAGTCCAAGAAAATCCATTTTTAAAAGTCCCGCGCTTTCCACCACAGAGTTGTCAAATTGCGTGACGTAAAGCTCTGAATCCTTTGCCGTGGCGACCGGAACAAAATTAGTGATGTCGTCGGGCGTAATAATCACTCCGCAAGCATGGATTCCGGTATTGCGAAGATTTCCTTCGAGCAATCGCGCTTGCTGAAGCATTTGCGCGGATAGGTCGCTGCCTTTTGCAATTTCAAGAAGTTGCAAAACTCTCTCAAAATCATCAGTGCGCAAAGATGATTTCAATTTTGCTTGATCAAGTGAGAAAATCTTTGCAAGATTCATATTGAACGGAATCAATTTTGCAATCCTGTCCGCTTCAAAAAGAGGCAGATCCAAAACCCTTGCCGTATCTCGAATAGCAGATTTTGCTGCCATCGTTCCGTATGTAATAATCTGCGCAACTTGCCGCGAACCGTATTTCTGGATTACATAGTCGAGCACTTTTCCACGACCTTCATCGTCAAAATCAATATCTATATCTGGAAGTGAAACCCGATCCGGATTAAGGAATCTCTCAAAAAGCAGGTTGTACTTGAGCGGATCGATATTGGTGATCCCCAAACAATATGCAACGACCGATCCAGCAGCAGACCCACGTCCCGGACCAACTGATACGCCAAGTTTTCGGGCTTCGGCAATAAAATCCTGCACGATTAAGAAATAGCCAGGATAACCAGAATTGCTGATGGTCAGCAATTCAAAATCAATTCGTTCCTTGATCTCATCTGTCAAATCTGCGTAGCGTTTTGCCGCACCGATGTAGGTCAAATGTTTGAGGAAACTGTTCTCGCCATATTTATATTTATCGTCTTCTTGGGGATGAATGAATTCTGCGGGAATGTCATATTTTGGCAAAAGCACATCACGCGAAAGCTTATAGATCTCGACTTTGTCAACAATCTCGGCAATGTTGTTGATCGCATCTGGCATATCCCTGAAAAGCGATTTCATCTCCTCGCCAGACTTGAAGTAATATTCATTGTTGTCAAACCCATAACGATAACCGCGACCGCGACCTTTGGGCGTTGCCTGTTTTCGCCATCGCGAACGCACAGAAGAATATCATGCGCGTTCGCACTTTCGGTGTCTATATAATAGGTGTTGTTGGTGGCAACAAGTTTGACATCATGTTTTTTTCCCAAAGCAACAAGAGTTCTATTAACGACATTTTCATCTTCTTGATCATGGCGCATCACCTCGAGGTAAAAATCCTCACCAAAAGTTTCTTTCCAATAAATTAAAGCTTCCTCTGCTTGTACTTCTCCAATATTCAAGATTTTGCCCGGAATTTCGCCATACAGATTTCCCGAAAGGACGATCAAGCCTTCTTTAAATTCTTCGATAAGTTGGCGATCGACGCGCGGCAGATAATAAAATCCTTGTGTATATGCAATAGAAGTGAGTTTTGCCAGGTGGTGATAACCTTGCTTGTTCTTCGCCAAAAACACGATTTGATAGCCATTGTCCTTTCGGCTCTTGTCCTTGTGGTTGTCGCAAACATTGAGCTCACAGCCCACGATTGGTTTGATAATAACATTGTCCGCAGGTTCTCCATTGGCAATGGCTTCCGCGTTTTTGGCTGTTGCCGATGCATTGTGGTTGAGGACATCGCGCACAAAATGGAAAGCGCCCATAAGATTTCCGGTATCGGTAAGCGCAACCGCCGGCATTTTGTTCTTTGCCGCCGCCTGGACAAGCTTTGCGATACTGGTCGTGGATTGCAAAACAGAAAATT
>JBBSUW010000140.1:0-5774 GCA_038234025.1 Flavobacteriales bacterium | reverse complement strand
TGGAATAGGAATTGGAAAATCGCCGCAAACAGCAAAAGCGTTTGGCAAATACATTTCCAAAAAAGCCAAACTTGTAATAGACGCCGACGGATTAAATATCTTATCAGAAAATCCTGCCTATCTTAAAACGCTCGCATCCAAGACTATTTTGACGCCGCACAAAGGCGAGCTCAAAAGATTGGTAGGCGAGTGGGAAACTGAGGAAGAAGAGCACAAACTTGCCATCGCATTTTCTAAAAAGCACAAAGTTATCATTGTTGACAAAGGTGCGCCCACGGTAATCATTGATGGCGAAAATATTTACAAAAACACAACGGGAAATCCAGCTTTGGCAACGGGCGGTAGCGGCGATTCGCTTACTGGAATAATTACATCACTTTTGGCACAAGGTTACAAACCGCTCGATGCAGCAAAACTCGGAGTTTATCTCCACGGACTCACCGCAGATCTTGCTTTGCCAGAAACCGGAACACAATCTTTTACCGCGAGTGATATTTCAGAATATCTAGGAAAAGCATTTTTGGATTTGGAAAAGAGTTGAAATAATTCAGGTTTAAAAACAAAACTTTAAAATTTGATAAATCACCGGTAAAATCGCTGGTTTTTTTTGAGCGTAACGACTCCAGCTTTGTCATTCTGAGGAACGAAGAATTTGAGCTAATCCCGCCATTATTGATATTTTTCACCAACAATTATGGATTTTAAAATAGCAAAACTTAACAAGAGATAATAGCAGAACGCCCGCGTCAACGTATTTACCGTATATAACTGCGGTCTGAGATTCTCACAGATTTCTCAGATGTGTTTTGTATGAGACTCTTCCTTCGTCTACATGACAAAATTGTGGTAAAGAAGATAAAGGCTGGTAAGTATAATTGTTGGTGAAAAACACCAACAATGGTCTAAATATTTCGCCACCTTAAGATATCAATCAAATAACTATATTTATGATCTTGTTAAAATGCCTAAAACCAATTATATGAAAATAAATTACCTTTTAATTATAGTTTTTGTAGTATCTACTTGCAATGGCCAGTCATTTATTTGGGGTAAACGAGGTGGAAGTGCAGAGACATTGGGTATCGGTGTTTTTGAGCGACCAGAAGAGGTTTATAGTATAGCTACGGATAGCGAAAAAAACACATATATGCTATCTGCAGTGGGAAAGGCTTCATTAAATTTCGATGGTGTTTCGGACATGACCTATGCCGATCCAAACAACGCTGATATTGCGCTTGTTTCATTCGCCTGCGATGGTACTTTCAGATGGTCAAGAATCATTGGTGGCGGTGGTTATGAGCAATTTACGAGGGTTGTTGTGGACGCCCAGAACAATGTCTATTTGGGTGGCGCATTTGGAAGCACGTCCCAAAATCCCTACCCACAACGCATCGATGATTTTATTACGTTCCCCACCTCACCCGCAGATAATAAGATATTGACGGTCATGAAGTTTGATAGTTCTGGTGCTCTGCAGTGGTACAAAAGGCCGCAGCCTGATAATTTGTCAGAAACTGAAGGCTATGCCTCCCGCTCTCGCGGTTTTGACATTGGACTTGACGGTACCCTTTACTGGTTGTTGAGCCTGCCCAGTGGCACGTATGCTGATGGTGCCTATGCCATCAATGAAAGTGGAAGGACGTACCATGTTTTTAAATATGATGTCAGCGGCAACTTTGTGGGTGGTGTAAAGCTTGACCTGTTGACAAACGGTGCGTCCGCGGAGAAGTTTGACCGGAATCCCTACAGTGGCGACTATTTCTATTCGGCTGAAACCCCTAACGGTAGTGGCACCGTATGGGCGACGATAGGTGGTCAAAGTGTCACTAACTCCGGCGTTATAGCCTCTTTCAATTCTACGGGCAATTTCCTATGGAAAAAAGAGAATACGATTGTACAGTTTGGTCAAATGCAGTTTTATAAAACAGCGTTTGATTCCGATAATAATATTTATATATCTATGAGATTGGTGGGGGTAAGCAATAATTTTTTTATGGGATATAACGCTGGGCTTAATATTATTCCTGCTACAATATTAAAATTAAATTCAGATGGTAGCACAATACTTTGGGCAACAAGCCACAATAGACAAACTACAGACAAGGATGCAATTGTGGTTAACGGCAATGAAGTAGGTTTTACTAGCAATTGTTTGACATCAACATTCCAGTGGGGCAGTAAAACATTGGCTGCAACCACCACGGCTGGCTATCGTGCGCTATTTGCGCGTTTCAATAAGGAAACCGGCGAGTGCTTGAGCCTGAACAAGGTCAATTCGAGCCAGGGCAGCTATGACATCGGGACCGCGCTGGCTGTGGATGCCTCGGGGGATTATATTGTTGGGGGGCAATTTTCCAGCTCTTTAACCTTTGACAATGGATTTATGGTGACGAGCGCTGGCGGTCAGACAGATTTCTTTATATCAAAGTTTGCCGTGCAGGCCTGCCAGCCGCTCGGCGTGAAAGAAAACCGCTATGCGCCGAAGGCGTTGCTTTATCCGAACCCGGCGCAGGATTTTATCAATGTTGCTGTTGAGGAAAGGACGGAATTTAAGATCTACAATCCGCAGGGGATGTTGCTAAGATCTGGCAGCATTGAAAGAGAGAGTGGAAATATAGATGTGGGAAATCTGCCGAGCGGGGTTTATTTTATTAAGCTGGGGAATGCGGAGACTATTAAGTTTGTGAAGAAGTGAGGCAAATTATGAGTTATGAGTTCAGAGTTCGGAGTTTGAGGGGCTGCAAGATTATAAATTATGAACTATGAATGAGAAAGAAAGTGTAAAGATTGAAATATTGAAGAATTGAAGGAGGGGATTGCTTCCTGTGTCGCAATGATTGAAACCTGTGAGAGATCGCGGGTTTTTTGGGAATTGCAAAAGAAGTGTTTTCGTACGTGACTACTGCCCAAGTGCGAGAAGCTATAATTGTTGGTGAAAAACACCAACACTGGCGAAGTGATTAACCTTAACATTTGAACTTCTCATCTTATCTACAATGCCTAGCCCCGATAGAGGCGGCATCCTTTTTTCTTTCGCCCTCAGGCGGAAGAAAAAAGATACAGCCGATAGCGGGAGAAAGCTCCAAATAATTATAATTGACAAAATTGTTGATTGACAATTGTTAAATTCTACTCTTCGACGCCTCGAAACTTTACACATAATCTTTGCATATCACGAAGGGTTGTCGCAATTTTGGCGCAAATCAATCTTGTCATGGAAAATTGCCATTATATAAGTTCTGATGTTCTTACGCTGGAACGCGTTACAGAGATCCTGACGCAGCATTTTACACTCGATCTTAGTGAAGAAGCGAAGGTTAACATTCAAAAATGTCGAGCATATTTGGACAATAAAATGGAACGAAGCGACAGTCCCATCTATGGCATCAATACCGGTTTTGGCTCACTTTGTAATGTGAAAATTGAGAAAGATAATCTTTCACAGCTCCAAGAAAATCTCGTAAAATCACATTCCTGCGGAACGGGTGATGAGGTCCCCGCAGAAATTGTGAAACTGATGCTTCTGCTTAAAATTCAATCGCTTTCATACGGTTTTTCTGGCGTTCAACTGGAAACGGTGCAACGTTTGGTGGATTTCTACAACAATGATATTCTGCCGGTTATTTATACGCAAGGTTCGCTGGGAGCGTCGGGTGATTTGGCGCCACTAGCGCATCTTTCATTGCCACTGATAGGCGAGGGCGAAGTTTACTACGAAGGCCAGAAAGTGCTTTCAAAAACAGTTCTTGAAAAAATGAATTGGCAGCCCATAAAACTGCAATCTAAGGAAGGATTGGCGTTGCTGAACGGCACCCAATTTATGGCGGCTTACGGACTTTATACTTTAATGAAAGCTTGCAAACTTTCGTATCTCGCAGATTTAATAGGCGCCGTTTCGCTCGAAGGTTTTGACGGTCGGATGGAGCCTTTCAATGAATTGATTCATTCGGTGAGACCGCACAAAGGACAAGTTATAACCGCCGCCCGAATGTTGGAATTTCTTAATGGCAGCGAGATCGTTGCACATCCAAAACAGCATGTTCAGGATCCGTATTCTTTCAGATGTATTCCTCAGGTTCACGGAGCTTCAAAAGATGCGATCGATTATGTGAAGAGGACTTTTAAGACAGAAATTAATTCTGTGACGGACAATCCAAATATTTTTATTGAAGATGATTTAATAATTAGCGGCGGGAATTTTCACGGTCAGCCGCTCGCATTGGCATTGGATTTTCTGGCAATTGCGCTAGCCGAACTGGGCAGTATTTCGGAACGTCGCACTTACCAACTCATTTCGGGACTTCGGAATCTACCGGCGTTCCTGATTGAAAATCCCGGTCTAAATTCAGGATTTATGATTCCGCAATATACCGCGGCGAGTATTGTGAGCCAAAACAAACAACTTGCAACACCAGCCAGTATTGATAGCATTGTTTCGTCAAACGGTCAAGAAGATCACGTTAGTATGGGCGCAAATGCCGCGACCAAATGTTTGCAGGTTGTGAATAATCTTGAAAGGATTTTGGCAATTGAATTGATGAATGCCGCGCAAGCGTTGAGTTTTAGACGACCTCTAAAGTCAAGCGATTTTATTGAATCTTTTGTAAAAGCATTTCAGCAGGATGTGCCGTTATTGCACGAAGACAGGATTTTGCACTATGATATTGAAAAAGCAATTTCGTTTTTGAGAAACACAGAAGTGGAGGCCGAGCTTATTCATTAATCGATTTTACCGCAAAAGTATTTTTGGACAAGATATCAATTTTAGTTTGCCAAAGCAACGCTAAAAATCTTTCATTTCCGATGGTCATTGATTAATTTTAGTTCTCAAAATTAAAATATTAAATCATGGAAAATTCAAATTCTAATTCAGACGAAAATCTTTCAGAGGAAGCTTACGAAAAAAAACACAGTGATATCGAAAATGTAGATCTTAATATTGATAAGGACGTGAGCGGAAATGATATCATGGAAGAAGGTCGAGAAAGCAGAACGCACGGTCAGCAGCACGGAAACAGACATTATAAAAGTTATACAAATCACTCTTCCGCAGGAGATCAACCTAGAGTTGACACGGGAGCTTAATTAATTTGAAATTATATTAATCGAAAACGGCAATTCATTTAGAATTGCCGTTTTTGGTTTTTTAAGGGTTTGTTGCCCACACTGTCGCTTCAGTTATAAATCCAACATCTTCCATTTCCAGCATCGCCTTAATGGTATGTGCAATTTCAATGGGCTTCAACTTGTGGTCAACATTTGTTGCTTCATGCCCAAGTTTTGTTGCAAACGGAGTTATAACTTCGCTCGGATTTACCATCATAACGCGAATGTTATCCTTACGAAGTTCTGCGCGCCAACATTCAGTCATGCCGGCAACTGCAAATTTACTGGCACAGTAAGCGCTGCCATTTGCAAAACCTTTGTGTCCTGCGGTGGAAGCAATGTTTACAATGTTGCCAGATTTTTGATTGCTGAAAATTTTAGCGGAAGCTTTTCCCATTAAGAAAGCGCCAAATACATTTGTTTTCCAAATTCTCTCAAATTCCGACGGATCTGTTTCAATTAGCGATTCCATATATCCGATGCCGGCATTGTTGATCAAAACGTTAAGTCCGCCCATTTTATCTTTGGCCGAAGCCACAATTTTTTCAACTTCAGCCTCGTCGGAAATATCGCCCGCCATTCCAAAGATCCCCAATTCTTTCGCCGCCTTCTGAACATCTTCTTCGGTTCGAGCGCAAATCATCACTTGCGCACCTTTTGACGAAAGT
>JBBSUW010000139.1:0-5905 GCA_038234025.1 Flavobacteriales bacterium | reverse complement strand
TATCAGCTAAATACAAAGAGAAATATTTTATAAATATTCCGTCATTATTTAAATTTGTCTTTGAAACTCGGTAAAATTAAAAAGGTCTGCAATCGAGTTATAAAGATTCAGATCAGGAAAAATAACGGCAGCTTCAGATCGAGAAATTTCCAATTATATGAATACATTGCTATTAGGCAGCGGTACATATTGGTTTAAATATTTTACTGACAATTTTGATGACTTTACTTATGATGTGATTAAGAGCAATGGATTTACTACATCAAAATTTACACTGCTGCTCAAATCCGATTTGATTGATGTCTATATGGTTAGACAATTATTATATTCATCAGTTCTAAAAAACATTAAAGCAGCCGAAAATCCAAGCAATTACGGAATGATTATCGCGATCGATTTGAAGAGTACGCCCGAAAATATCAATGATTACATCGAGAAATATGAGATGTTTGTTAAAACTAATAATATAAATCTTCTACGCGGAATTTCTGGATAATCTACGCTGCTTAAAAAATAAAACACATAATGCCCTAGCCCAGATAAAGCCGGCATCCTTTTTTTCTCGCCTTTTCGGCGAGGAAAAAAGATATAGGCGATAGCTGGAAATAGCTCCAAAAAAAACCTCCCAAATTGGAAGGTTTTCATAGCTTATAATATCGAGATCAATCTATGAGAATGATAATCTTGTTGTCGTTCATCTCCAGCGTGCCAGACATTATCGGCAATGTAGAAGTTTTCTGATCCATCATTTTAAACTTTGATTCGGCCTCTTTGCTGAATTCAAAACTGTCGGCTACGATTTTGATGTCGCCAGCTTTTAAAGTCGCAACAATTGGCGCGTGGTGGTTCAATATCTGGAAACTGCCGTCAACGCCGGGCAAAGATACCGAGGTAACTTTTCCGTGGAACAACAGTGTCTCGGGCGAAACTATTTCTAAAGTCATCTTTTCTAGTTATGAGTTATGAATGATGAGTTATGAGTTACCTCTCACATCTTAAAAATTTATCTAAATCAGGATTACAATTCACAAGCCTCTTCAACTCATAATTCATAACGCCAAACTTATAACTTTTAAGCTTCCGCGAGCATTTTCTCTCCGGCCTCGATTGCTTCCTGAATGCTTCCCTTCAAGTTGAAGGCGGCTTCTGGCAAGTGATCGAGTTCTCCGTCAATGATCATATTGAATCCTTTGATGGTGTCCTTGATATCTACCAAAACACCTGGGATTCCGGTAAACTGCTCCGCTACGTGAAACGGTTGCGACAAGAAACGCTGCACGCGGCGCGCTCTTGAAACGGCAAGTTTGTCTTCTTCAGAAAGTTCCTCAAGTCCAAGAATCGCGATGATGTCCTGAAGCTGCTTGTATTTTTGAAGGATTTCCTTAACACGTTGTGCACAATCGTAATGCTCATCGCCCAGAATCTGTGGCGTAAGGATTCGAGAAGTAGAATCCAATGGATCTACCGCTGGATAGATTCCAAGTTCCGCGATTTTACGTGAAAGTACGGTTGTCGCGTCAAGGTGGGCAAATGTTGTTGCCGGTGCCGGATCGGTAAGGTCATCCGCGGGAACGTAGACCGCTTGCACGGAAGTGATCGATCCTTTATTTGTTGATGTAATTCTTTCTTGCATCGCGCCCATTTCTGTCGCCAATGTTGGTTGGTAACCCACGGCTGATGGCATACGACCCAAAAGAGCAGAAACCTCTGAACCTGCTTGTGTGAAACGGAAGATATTGTCAACAAAGAAAAGTACATCTTTTCCTTGATCTGTTCCCGCGCCGTCGCGGAAATATTCTGCTATCGAAAGTCCCGAAAGCGCCACACGAGCCCTTGCTCCAGGTGGTTCGTTCATCTGTCCGAAGACGAATGTCGCTTTTGAATCGCGCATTCCCGGCATATCGACTTTGGAAAGATCCCAGCCGCCTTCTTCCATCGAATGCATGAAAGCATCACCGTATTTTATAATTCCAGACTCGAGCATCTCGCGCAAAAGGTCATTTCCTTCGCGTGTTCGTTCTCCAACCCCTGCAAAAACGGAAAGTCCACCGTGTCCTTTTGCAATGTTGTTGATAAGCTCCTGGATCAAAACTGTTTTTCCAACGCCTGCACCACCGAAGAGTCCGATTTTTCCACCTTTGGCGTAAGGTTCGATAAGATCGATAACCTTGATACCGGTGAAAAGAACTTCTGATGATGTAGCAAGATCTTCAAATCTTGGTGCCTGACGGTGGATCGAAACGCCGTCCGCGCCGGTTTTAGGAAGGTCGCCAAGTCCGTCGATCGCATCGCCGATCACGTTGAAAAGGCGTCCGTAAATATCTGCGCCGATCGGCATCTTGATCGGGTTTCCGGTTCCAACAACTTCATAACCACGGCTCAAACCATCGGTCGAGTCCATCGAGATTGTTCTGACCTGGTTTTCTCCAATGTGCGACTGAACCTCAAGAACGAGAAGTGTTCCGTCCTTTTTTGTGATTTCGAGCGAATCGTAGATTTTTGGCAATTCGACACCATCACCAAAGGCGACATCGACAACCGGACCAATAATCTGCGCAACTTTTCCTGTAACTCTTGACATATATGTGTATTTGCTAGCTGTTTAGGTTTGGTGGCCAACGCCTAAAAAGGGTTGGTTTTCCGAGTGCAAAGATAATTTTAAAAAATATATTTTCAATAAAATAGTTCCAAAAATATAAGGCTTGATTGCGTTATTCTTTATCAAATGGATTTTCTACTGAATTTTGGTTAGGAAACAAAAAAAACCGCCCAATGAGCGGTTTATATATTTATGCAAAAATTGTTTAGTCAATGTTCGCGCCGTACTGAATTTGGTACTGACCAAGATCAACAGGTCTCAAAGTTGAACCATATTTTTGGTTGATCGCTTGCATAAAATAGTTTGCGATCAAAGCATAACCACGTGGACTAGGATGCACGCCGTCAAGCGAAAATGCTCCACCTGTAACATAGCTTCCCGTTAGTTGAAAGTTACCGAATCTCACGCCTCCGGTTGAAACTTGAGTCAAAAGCGCATTTACGTCCACAAACGCCAAACCTTTTGCTTCCGCCAAGGATTTGATGGACATATTGTAAGCATCTGTTGCGGTCTTTACTTCGGCAACTTCATCTTTTGAAAGCACCCAATTATCTGCCAATGGCACCGAAACGCCATTTATCGCCAATGGATTTCCGCCGACGGTGGTTCCAAGAAAGGTTCTTGCTGTAAGCACGAGCAAATCTTCTCTTGTGGCTTGTCTGTACGAAGGCAATCCGAGCGCTGCAAGATTTGTGAGATAGCTGTCAACCATTACGACAGCATTTTGACCCTCTGCAAAAACTATTTTTCTTCTGTCTGCTTCTTCTTGTGTGATCAATTGTGCGCCCACTGCTACGCCAAGTCCGCCATTATACTGCGCATAGCCAGCATTGAGCTGCGCTGCGGTTACGGCGTCGAGTGGAATGGCATTGAATGGTACGGTTGTGAAGAATGGGATTGTTGTTACATAAGGAATGTTCGCCACAACGCCTTTTGCGCCATTGGCAGTCAACTGAGTCAGCAATGCGCTGTAAGTAAAGTCAAAAGCACTTGGGTCTGTGATATCGTTCGGTCCGTATGTTGCCGGATTAGGGTTTCCGGTTTGGTTTATGCCAACTCCACCTGAAGTTGAGTACGACAAAACATCGTTGTTACCAATGAACAAAGAGAAAAATGTTGGGTTTTGCGCAACGGCATCTGCAATGATGCTCGTTGATGGCGAGGAAGCAAATCTGGCGAAGTACGGATTGGCTGCACCTGTTGGTACGCCGGCTAGATTTCCGTAACCTTCAGCAAGAAGATGAAAGCTTTTTGCGCCAGGTACGCCCATATTATTGTAAGGACCGCCCGTGAGCACATTTGTAACTTCTGTAACGGGCGTTCCCGGAACTGGGCCTGGAGCTGCACCGTTAAAGTAAAGACGTGTTCCTTGAATGACGTTTCCACCGTACAAAAGTCCACCAAGGTTGTCATCGCCAACATAGGGGATCTTGAACTCGCCACCGCCAACTAGTTTAAACTGTGTGGCCAAGATGTTTGGGTACGAATTTTCCTGGCCTTTTTTGAAAAGCGCATTGTCACTAAACCCAGCCGTGAGCGAATTTCCCAATGAAACATATCTTGAAAAATCTGCGCTGCCCGCGGTTACCGGAACATCGACGATCGTGTTGTCGTCATTTTTGTCTGAACAGGAACCCAATCCCAAGGCGAGAATGAATATCCATTTTAAATTTCTTATCATGATTTTATAATTATAGTGTTGAGAAAATTATGGATTGATGGTTATCGAAGCATAGTACAACTGACCGATTTTTCCGGCGCCGATCACTTGTGTGTAATCCTGTCCGAAGAGGTTGCTCGCACCAATTTTCAGAACTGATTTCAGGCGTGGAAATGCGTAGTTGATTTGCGCATCAAAGACCGTGTTTTCAGGAACTGTGCCATCTGCAAAAGATGATTGCCAAAGATATTCGGTATTCCATCTGAGGTTGAACTTGAATCCAAAATTCTTGAACGCATTGTCATTGCCCAAAGATGCTTTGATCCTGTGTCTTGGCGTGTTGAAGCTCGGTATGAATTCTGGGTCTTTGGCAGGATCGTATCTCAGTTTGGTTCCATCAAATTCGTTACCAAAAAAGGCAGCGTTCCAATTGACACCAACCTCAAAATCCTTGTACACTTTTTTGGAAAGCCCCACACCAAAACCAATTGATGTGATTTCTGATTTTGAATTGGAATATACCTGATAAACACGTCTGTCGCCATTGGCCAATGCCTGGATTGCTTCGGGACTTCCAATAGATCCATAATAAGGAGAGATTACCCTTGATGAGTTTAAGAAATCATTGTACTTGTTGTAATAGCTGTTGATATCAACGCCCAAATCTTTCAGTACAACCGAACGGTACCCGATCTCAAATGCCTGAACTTTTTCTGGACGGACAAGCCCAGGGTTTGCTTTTTGAAGAAGCGCTGGATTTCCGCTTGCCGCGAATGCAGTGACCGATGCTACCGTGTAGGAATTGTAGTAGGCGTCGTTACCGGATAGCGTCACAGTTGTTGGGGAACCTTGCGCTACACCTGCAACGCTCACCGGAAGTTCTTCGGTATAACGTGTCAAGTTTTCTGGCGCTGAACCTATGAGCGCAAATGGCCCCAGGTTAAGGCCAATGAACTGGTCTTGTGTGGTCGGGTTGCGAAAACCTGTCTGATATGAAACCCTAAAGTTGTGCTGTTTCAAAGCGCCGGCAGAATAAACCAGTGAAACTCTTGGCGAGAAGAACCCCGTGAAGTTCTCGCTTTTGTCATATCGAACAGACCCTGTGAACTTCAATCTTTCTTCGGTGAGGAATTTTTTGACAAGCTGCGAGTACGCGCCATATTCATCGTAACGGATAGGGCCGTCGAAATCGGTAAATATCGAACCTTTTGAGTTCAACTCATATTGCCTCCATGAACCGCCGACCTGTATTTCGGCAAACTTGATAATGTCCTTGAAATTGTAATTTACATCGCTGTGGTACAATCTTGATTCATCAATGAATTTGGCGCCCTGTGTAAGGTCTGGATTGGCAATGACCGTCGCAAGCGCCTGATTGAACTCGGCAGTGCCCGGCAAAAAGCGAGAACTTCCCGTTGGCGTGGCCAAAACACCCTCCAAACCTGTTGGCTTGATGTTGTAATCCGCAAACTGGCGCGCGTTGAGCGCAGACTGATAAGCATTTGTTCCAAGAACAGCGCCCGAAAGCTGGTATGCCGTGGCGTAGTTGGTAAACCATTCCTTATCTGATTTCCAAGCTCGGTTTACGTTCCATGCAGCAAAACGCATATCATAGGAATCGCCAGCATCTTCGTCTGTCATATATA
>JBBSUW010000138.1:0-5954 GCA_038234025.1 Flavobacteriales bacterium | reverse complement strand
TGAATGGCTTAAATTAGCGGAAATTCCCCTTGATTTACGATGGTTGAAACCGAATATACCGAAGATAATATACGCTCGCTGGACTGGAAGGAACATATCCGGATGCGTCCGGGAATGTATATCGGGAAGCTGGGCGATGGCTCGAGCCCCGATGATGGCATTTATATTCTGCTGAAGGAAGTGTTGGACAACTGTATCGATGAGTTTGTGATGGGCGCGGGCCGTACTATCGAAGTAAACATCAGGGACAAGCAGGTGACGGTGCGCGATTATGGTCGTGGGATTCCGCTGGGGAAAGTGATTGATGTGGTTTCGAAAATGAACACGGGCGGGAAGTATGATAGTCTTGCTTTCAAGAAATCTGTCGGGCTGAACGGCGTGGGGACAAAGGCGGTGAACGCGCTGTCCAATTACTTTCGCGTTGAATCTGTGCGCGATGACAAACAGAAGGCTGCCGAGTTTTCGGCGGGGAATCTTACCCTTGACGAGGACATCATAGAGACGACGAAGCGCAAGGGCACGAAGGTGATTTTTGTGCCGGATGAGGCGATTTTTAAAAACTATAAATTCCGCCACGAGTATATCGTGAAGATGCTCAAGAACTATTGTTATCTGAACAATGGCCTGACGATATTGTACAATGGCGAGAAATATTTTTCGGAAAACGGGCTTCGGGATCTTCTTGAGGAAACGATTATGGTGGAAGATCTGGAATATCCGATCATCCATTTGAAGGGCGATGATATTGAGCTGGCGCTGACGCACAGCAAAACGCAGTACAGCGAGGAATATCATTCGTTTGTGAACGGGCAGAACACGACGCAGGGCGGAACGCACTTGGCGGCTTTTCGGGAAGCGATCGTGAAAACTATAAGGGAATTTTACAATAAGAACTTTGAGGCGAGCGATGTGCGAAAGTCCATTGTGGCGGCAATAAGCATCAAGGTTATGGAACCTGTTTTTGAAAGTCAAACGAAAACAAAACTGGGTTCGACGGATATCGGGCCAAATATGCCGAGCGTTCGGACTTTTGTCAATGATTTTATAAAATCCAAGCTCGATAATTATTTGCACAAAAATCCGGCTACGGCCGATGCGCTGCAGCGGAAGATTCTGCAGGCGGAAAGGGAACGCAAGGAACTTTCGGGCATTCGGAAATTGGCGAAAGACAGGGCGAAAAAGGCGAATCTTCACAACAAGAAATTGCGCGATTGTCGGGTTCATTTCCAGATTTGAAGAATCCGAAATATCTTGAAAGCACGCTGTTTATCACAGAGGGCGATTCGGCTTCGGGGTCGATCACCAAATCTCGGGATGTGAACACGCAGGCGGTTTTCAGTCTTCGCGGTAAGCCGTTGAACTCGTACGGAATGAGCAAGAAGATTGTTTATGAAAACGAAGAGTTTAACCTGCTGCAGGCGGCGCTGGACATTGAGGATGATATGGAAAACCTGCGCTACAACAAGATCGTGATCGCGACGGATGCAGATGTTGACGGAATGCACATCAGGTTGTTGCTGATTACTTTCTTTTTGCAATTTTTCCCTGAACTTATTAAGGAAGGTCATTTGTATATTTTGCAAACGCCACTTTTTCGGGTTCGCAATAAAAAGGAGACGATTTATTGTTATTCGGAAGAGGAACGACGCAATGCTATTGAGAAATTGAAACCAAAACCAGAAATCACTCGATTTAAAGGTTTGGGTGAAATAAGTCCGGATGAATTCCAATTTTTTATTGGTGAGGATATTCGGCTTGATCCGGTGATGCTGGACAAGGCGACATCGATTGAAACTTTGCTGGAATTTTATATGGGAAAAAATACGCCAGACCGACAGGAATTTATTATCAATAATCTGAAGGTTGAGATTGATAAGTTGGAAGACAGCGCGGTTGCAAAATAACTAGGCACAGAAAAACAAGACTGGACGAAGACGAGATAAATCCCGGGGATGAAAATCTAAAGCAGGGAAATTTTTACGAAAACGACGCAGACTCTGGCGAGACGATCACGAAAGTGACCGGAATGTTCAAGGATTGGTTTCTTGACTATGCTTCGTACGTAATTCTTGAGCGTGCCGTTCCTGCAATCGAGGATGGTTTTAAACCTGTGCAGCGCCGAATTATGCACTCGCTCAAAGAACTTGACGACGGTAGATATAATAAGGTTGCAAATGTTGTGGGCCACACAATGCAATACCATCCGCACGGCGACGCCAGTATTGGCGATGCGATGGTGCAAATAGGGCAGAAGGAATTGCTGATCGATACGCAGGGAAACTGGGGAAATATCCTCACCGGCGATGGCGCGGCGGCTTCGAGATATATTGAAGCGCGGCTTTCCAAATTTGCTCTTGAGGTTATTTACAGTCCGAAAATCACGGACTGGGGAGTTTCCTACGACGGTCGTCGTGCGGAACCGAACAACCTTCCGGTAAAATTTCCATTGTTGTTGGCTTCTGGCGCCGAGGGTATTGCCGTTGGTCTTTCGACGAAAGTCTTGCCGCACAATTTTAATGAACTTATTGATGCTTCGATAAAAATTTTAAAGGGGAAACCTTTTCAACTTTTCCCAGATTTTCAAACCGCGGGAATTGCCGATGTCAGCAATTATAATGACGGACTTCGCGGTGGTCGTGTTCGGGTTCGCGCGCGAATTTCGCAGTTGGACAAATCGACTTTGGTGATCACCCAGATTCCGTTTTCAACAAATACGACAACGTTGATCGATAGTATTTTGAAAGCCAATGAAAAAGGCAAAATCAAAATCAAGAAAATCGAAGACAATACTGCGGCAGATGTTGAGATATTAATTCACTTGTTTCCTGGTGTTTCGCCCGATAAAACCATTGACGCGCTTTATGCATTCACGGCGTGCGAAACTTCGGTCGCGCCTTTGGGTTGTGTGATCGAGGATAACAAGCCGTTGTTTATTGGAGTTTCGGCAATGTTGAGAATTTCCACACATCGCACGGTTGATTTGCTGAAAAGCGAACTCGAAATTCAATTGGCAGAACACGAAGAACAATGGCATTTTCTGTCGCTCGAAAGGATTTTTATCGAAAACAAGATCTATCGATTGATAGAGGAAGAAACGACCAGAGAAGGCGTTATTGCTGCGGTTGACAAAGGTTTGAAACCGCATACCAAGCATTTGAAACGTGCCGTGACCGAAGATGATATTCTGAGATTATTGGATATTCGAATCATGCGTATTTCGAAATATGATAGCAACAAAGCACAGGATAAAATCGATGCGCTTGAAGGCGATATCGAAAAAGTAAAGCACAACCTCGAACATCTCACCGATTTTGCAATTGACTATTTCGCAAAATTAAAAGACAAATATGGCAAAGGTCGCGAGCGCAAAACCGAGCTTAGGATTTTTGATGATATAGACTCTACGAAAGTGATTTTGCGAAACACAAAACTTTACGTCAATCGTGAGGAAGGTTTTGTGGGCACGAGTTTGAAGAAAGATGAATATGTAGGAGAATGTTCTGAAATTGACGATGTTATTGTATTTCTGCGCGACGGAAATATGATGATTTCGAAAGTTGACGCCAAGACATTTGTGGGCAAGGATATTATTCACGTTGCGGTTTTTGATAGAAGCGACAAGCGGACAATCTGCAATATGATTTATCGCGATGGCAAAAACGGTCCTGCATATATCAAACGTTTTAACGTGAGCGGCGTTACTCGGGACAAACTTTACGATCTGACGAATGGTACAAAAGGTTCGCAGATATTATATTTTTCGAGCAATCCAAACGGTGAGGCAGAAGTCATTACAATTTTATTGCGGCAAGTTGGCAACATCAAAAAATTAAAATTCGATATAGATTTTTCAGATTTGGCAATCAAGGGCAGAAGTTCCAAAGGAAATATTGTGACCAAGAATGCAATCAAAAAAATTGAATTAAAAGAACGTGGTATTTCTACATTGAAACCTCGGAAATTGTGGTTTGACGACTCGGTTCAAAGACTGAATGTTGATGATCGCGGCGAACTTTTGGGCGAATTCAAAGCGGACGACAAGCTTTTGATTATTTCGCAAAGTGGAAAAGCAAAGGTGATCATTCCAGAACTTTCGACACGTTTTGACGAAGATATGGTTGTGCTCGAAAAATGGATTCCGACCAAACCGATTTCGGCCATTTACTTTGATGGCGAAAAGGAAAAATATTATGCGAAGCGTTTTTTAATTGAAAACGAAGGCAAGGAGGAAAGTTTTATTACCGAGAATCCGAAGTCACAATTGGAAATTGTATCTACCGATTATCGGCCTGTGGCAGAACTTATTTTTCCAAAAGTAAAAGGATTTCAAAAAGAAAATCAGATTGTAGATCTTGAGGATTTTATTTCTGTAAAAGGCTTTAAAGCATTGGGCAATCAGATTAGCGGCGATAAATTGAAACAGGTAAATTTACTTGCGCCATTGGAATACATTCCACCGCCACCTCCGCCCGTAGAAGATTTTGAGGTGAATTCGCCTACAATTCTAGAAAATGATGAAAGTGAAAATGATGCCGATATTGACGAAGATGGTCAAACCACTTTATTCTAGCAAAAAAAGGTTCTAATTTCCGTCGTTCTCGTAATTTTTATCTAGTTCGCTATTCTTCAACTTCACCGGGTTTTTAGATTTCTTCAATCTCAGGTTCAAGAATTCAACGAATAATGAGAAGAAAATCGCGAAGTACAAATAACCTTTTGGAATAACGCCAATTTCAAGATCTTTGCCAAATCTAAAATGCGCCAAGTGCGAACCTTCGGCAATCAACATAACTCCAATTAGGATTAAAAATGAAAGTCCGAGAATCTGAATTGTTGGATGTTCGTTGACAAAATTACTTACAGGTCGAGCAAACGCCATCATAATTCCGATTGAGATAATTATGGCAAGAATCATAATACCAAGTGCGCCTCCATATCCAAGACCTCCTTCAGATTCAGGTTTCATAGAAATCATTCCTACCGCGGTAAGAATACTGTCAAATGAGAAAACAAGGTTCAAAACTGCGATCTGAACAATGGCTCCCTTGAGCGTACTTTTAGCTTTTACATTTTCAGTATCATCGTCACCCTCCATTTTATGGTGGATTTCGGTCACAGATTTATAAAGTAGGAAAATACCTCCGGCGAAGATTATCATGCTTTGTCCGGTAACTCCTGCCGAGAAAATCCCGAGGTCGATATGAAATAAAACTTTTTGCAGACTTAAAATCCAGGTAATGCCAAAAAGCAATACAATTCTGAATGCCATTGCCAGTAAAAGTCCAACGCGGCGCGCTTTTGGTTGCTCTTCAACATCGAGTTTTCCAGAAACAATAGACAGGAATACGATGTTGTCAATGCCCAATATTATTTCCAAAAACGTCAATGTCAAAAGCGCAATCCACGCATTTGGGTCCGTTAAAACTTCCATCAATCCATCCATAAATGTCTTATTCTATTAAAGTTGCAGTCCCTTTTTGTCTAATATCGCTGCCTACAAGGCCGTATTCAAAAGTATAACTTTTAGCTTTTGTTGTCAATATTCTAATGCTGATTGCCTGTCTTTCAGCGCGATTTTTTGGATTGATCTGCTGCAAAACATATTCACAATCATTGACCCAACGCACAGATGCCGTATCAGTTTTTCCTTTAAAAGTCTCAATTACAGTATTTTCGCCGCGCACAGAAATAGTTTCTTGATTCACTCCATTCACGGAAATCTTTGATAAATATTTTCCGGTTTTGAAATCCTTGCAATCGCGCGCCGCATCGTAACAGGAAGTCATAGTAATCAAAATTGCGAAAAGTGCCAATATTTTTTGGAGCTTTCTCCCGCTATTCGCTACAATCTGCCTTGCTGCGCCGGCAGGATTTCCGCTGCTATCGGGGCTATGGATTTGTCTCATCAGATAATTTTTTTATTTCAGCATCAGTAAAGTGCCGAATGGTTTTTG
>JBBSUW010000137.1:0-5955 GCA_038234025.1 Flavobacteriales bacterium | reverse complement strand
AGACAAGCGGTTTGCCGTTAACGGTCTGTTTAAGTATGGGAAAATCCTTGCGAATGTGGTTGATATCGAACATTTCTGATTCAAAAAATTGTTGTACAAAAATAAGGATTGCAACTTCGAAAATTAACAATATTGTGTTATTTGTGGGAAATGATAAACCAACAAAAGCATTCGTCTTCTAGAGTTGATTTCAAATGCTGATTGATTGATTAAACTTGTTTAACTTTCGAATCCAAATCAAATTCTCTATGAAATTTCTTAAGATCTTCGGCATTTTTGTTCTCGCATTTCTGGTTACTGCTGGTTTTCTAAATTATCCCAAGCTTGTGCTTATTTCTGGTTTTGCGGCGAAAAACACTGCTTCGGCACACTTTCTCGATGGTAGAAGTCTGGATGTGATTTCTGGAGGTGACAATGATATTCCATTGGTTAAATATGCCAATAATTCAATTGACGAAGTTGGAAAATCTGCGTCTTCAAGTGTTTTAGGAATGCAAAAAAGAACGGCGGTTTATCGCGAAGGTCTTGGTGCCGTGCTTATAAATGAAGATTACGACCCAAAAGTTAAACCGATTGTGCCGCATCGGTATAATTACCCGAGTGAGAAGATTTATCCTTATGGCGATGCTGAGCAAAAGGACAGCGCTTTCGCGAATGTGAATTATGAGCAGCTGAAAAAGGCTGTTGCCAATAATTTTGATGAGGATAATACAATTGCTAAAAGGTCTCGCGCAGTTTTAGTGATTTATAAAGATCGAATTATCGCAGAGAAATATGCGCCGGGCTTTGATAAGAAGTCAAGACTTTTGGGTTGGTCGATGACAAAAAGTGTAACCGCCACGATGTTTGGCGTACTTCAATCCCAACATAAATTTAGAATAAGCGATCCTGCGCCAGTTGCCGAATGGAAGAATGACAAACGTTCAAACATCACCACAAACGATCTTCTGCACATGAATTCTGGTCTTGAATGGGAAGAACGATATGATAAGATTTGCGATGCCACGAAAATGCTATTTGCCGCCACCGATATGTCAACCGTTCAACGCGACAAACCTGCGGAATTTGAACCAAATAGTCATTGGAATTATTCATCTGGAACGAGTAATTTACTTTCAGGGATTTTGCGAAAGCAATTTAAAACACAGCAGGAATATTTAGATTTTTGGTATTCTGAATTGATTGATAGAATTGGCATGAAATCTATGGTGGTTGAAACTGATCTCGCCGGAAATTTTGTGGGATCGTCTTACGCTTGGGCAACGGCGAGAGATTGGGGAAAATTCGGGACGCTCTATTTACATAAGGGAAACTGGAACGGAGATCAGGTTTTTGATAAGGGTTGGGCAGATTATGTTAGAATGGCAACTAACACAAGCAACGGAAATTATGGTGCCCATTTCTGGTTGAACGCTGGTGGAAAATATCCAAGCGTTCCGCGAGATATGTATTATGCAAGTGGCTTTCAGGGGCAAAAAATATTCATATTTCCTTCCAACGATCTGGTTATTGTGCGATTGGGTTTAACCGATGACAGCCAATTCAATTTTGACGAAATGCTCAAAGGTATTTTAACGAGTATTAAATAAAAATTATTGGGATTTTCACGGTGCTAAATGATATTTAGAAAGATTCTCCCGCGCCACCACCGCTAAAACCACCGCCACCAAAAGTCATTGGAGATTCTGGCGCTTGTGCCGCGCTGATTCCGGCGTGAGAATTTACAATTATGGCTTGGGCATAGGCCAATGATTCACTATTTGCGTGTCTGTCTTTCTCAAATGTAATTCCGGTTTCATTGCCTTTTAATTTTCTGATGGTAATTACCGAAAAGCCGAAAAGCAGTATTCCGCCTAAAATCAAAGCCATGTCTGCGGGCAGAAATATGTAATAATAAAAGATTGAATATAGACCAAATGCGAAAGTCGCCATGCCGATATATAATATAATTCGATCCTTTTTAAACAGCGCATAACTGATATACGCAATCGGTATCAGAAATGTGAGGATATAAAAAATCCATGCCATTGAAATATCCTCGTTTGGATTGATTACAGTGCCCATCAGTTCGAGTGATAATGTCCGGACAATCAAATAATTTACAGACAAATAGCCCAATACTAAACTGAAAACTTGCACTGCAAGAATGTTATTGTGGTAGAGAAAACTTTTAGGACGGACTATTAATTTTAGGAAAGCCGCATACAGCGCAATAGCTGTCAAAAGCATCAAAAACGGTAGAAAAATCATATCGATTATTTGAAATTCTGTGGCCAGTGAGGCGACAAATCCCGCAATCCCAAAGAGTGCTACAAACGTAGAAATGGTGTGAACATATCTCAAAGTGCAAAACAAACCCGTCAACGCCATTGCCAAATAAACTGCCCAAACGCTATCTGTTGCCACACCGACTGCACAAGAGAATGCCAACATAAATCCCAGAATAAAAGCGTCATCCAAACCATGGTTGTGATATTTCTGACGTGTTAAAACTTCCGAAGCGGCCAGTCCAATCGCCGCAAAGGCAAACAGCAAAAACTGATAGATATCTTCAATAGCATTCATCGTGATAAGCGACAAGAGCCGTACAAAAGAGCCGTACAGAAGACAACCCAGCAAGAAGAATCCAAATCGCAGCAGATAATTGTGGTTTGTTTTAGGAAGTTCTAGGTCAGCTTTTATACCGGCATATTGCTCATCAGGAATAAAATCTCCATCCTTTAATTTTTTCGCCGAGCGTTCCAAAAATAAATTTTTAAGCAAATTGAAGTTAGTTGCTGTCATTCCTACCTTTGTTAAATTGTTTTATAGCCCTGATGAAAAGGATTATTGACCCTATGATGTAAATCGGAAGAAATACAATAAAAGGAGTAATCATATCTTCCAGATTTGCGTTCTCCAAAAGTTTAAAAATCAAAATATTGATTCCGATATAGCCGTAAATGGTTGTAAAGACAAAGATTGATGTTGCGTGCATTTCCCTACTTTTTTTATAGAAGTAAAAACATGCAGTTGCCAAGACCGCAAAGTATAGAAGCCAATAAGCTTCAATCATTCCCTTTAGACAGCTAAGCCCAATCAAATGCAGCGCGAACGTAATGTAAATGAGTGTGAAGTGTTTCTTGATGTCTTGCCTTTCGGCGAATTCTGCCCACACTATCAATAGCATCCCCAAACCCAAACCGTAATAGCTCAAAGCATCGTTGGTGTAGATTTCACTTTGCATAACGGCTCGTGGCGTGATTGTAATGCCGATGAATGCAGCCAAACCTGTAATTCCGATAGCTAGCGCGCTGCGATTGTCAAAATAATATGCGGCGCAAAATCCGATCACGGCCGAAACCAATGCTGCAATGCTGAAACCTGTGCCGAATGTCTGATACTGAAACTGCAAATATCCTATGAAGTTGCAGGAGAGCAATGTTGCCAGCAATACCAAGTAATCGTAAACAGGGCTTTCAAATTTAGTTTCAAATCTGCTAAAACCGTTGGATTTTTTGAAGCACAACCAATAACAAAAAGCGGCAACGCCAAACAATAATGCGAGAATTACGGTGTGCCCGATTGTATCTATATTTTCATAGATCAGAATTCCTGCACCGCCGGTAAAAAGTAATATCGAAACATAAACTAAAAGCAGAAGCTCATTGTGCAGTGAAAATATACCGAGCGACCTGTAGGCTTTTATCGATGCAAATTGAGCCTCAGAAATGCGCTTTTGTTCATAAAGTTCTTGAACGGCGCGGTCTTGCGAGGTATCCATAAGTTTATATTCGAATTGGTTTCATCCAAATATAATCCATTTTGGAGATGATAATAACTTTAAAATATTGTCCGCTCAATTATTCCTAATCTGAAAACATCGGGGAAGAAGCAATACTGTAGTTGATATAATAAGTGAAGGATGTTTTTGCTACAAACTAACCTTTTTTGCAGCAGTCGTCCAACTTATCATACGCTGCTAGATCTGCTTTGATTTGGTCTGCGTCATAGCCGAGGACCGCAATTTTATTTCTAATCGCGTCGAGATTTGTCTTACGCCCATCGAAAATCACGGTAATTGTCATCGCTTTTTCGTCCAATTCGTAGGTCTTGAGTCCTTTGATTTTATAGAGATTGTCCTGAAAATTCTGCCCGCAAGTTTCGCACGCTTTGCAATGATCGCAGGAAAGGTTGGTTTGAATTACCGCTTTTTGATTTTTTATATTTGTTTGGGCCGAAAGGCTGATTGTAAACAGCAAAATAAAGATTGACAGTAGATTTTTCATGGGATAAAATATTTTAATTTTCCAAATATATCAATAAAGATGGGTTTAAAAAAACAGCGGTTGGTGTCAATTTCACCTTTTGTAAAACTTAAATATGCGAGCAGTTTCACAAGAGTTGGAGTGGCGGCGCAAAAACAATATGGTTGACTGACTAGCCCCGATTGAGGCGGCATCCTTTTTTTTCCGCCTTTTTTTGGCGGGGAAAAAAGATATAGCCGAAAGCGGGAATATGGATTGAGGGTAAATCCCAAGCGATTGCGCTCAAAAAACGTTTTATGGTCTAGAGATCAAAGCCCATGTTGACACCGAGTTTGGTTGCAATAATCTTGGTAATTCGCTGCTTGAGCTCTGGTATTTTGATGGACGAAATGACTTCGTTGCTAAACGCGTACATCAAAAGTGCTTTTGCTTCTTTTTCAGGAATGCCGCGGGATTGCATATAGAACATGGCGCGATCATCAAGCTGGCCGATGGTGCAACCGTGGGAACATTTTACGTCATCAGCAAAAATCTCGAGCTGTGGTTTTGCGTTAATCGTTGCCTTATCCGAAAGCAAAATATTATTATTCTGCTGGAAAGCGTCAGTTTTCTGTGCTTCGCGCTCTACATATATTTTTCCATTGAAAACTCCAGTGGCGCGGTCGCCAAGAATTGTTTTGTAGTTCTGATGGCTTTCGCAGTTTGGCGTGGCGTGCTGAACCAATGTATGATGATCTACGTGCTGTTTGCCCTCGATTATGGTAATTCCCTTGAGCGTGCTTTCAATGTGCTCGCCGCGATGGTAGAAGTTTAGATTGTTGCGCGTTACATTTCCGCCAAATGAAAATGTGTGAACCGATACATTGCTGCTGTCCTTTTGCTCAATGTACGTATTGTCGATAAGCGATGCGCCAATGTTGTCATTCTGGATTTTGTAATAATCTATAAATGCACGCTTGTGTGCAAAAATCTCGGTAACACTATTTGTAAGCGATGGATTTTCGGTAATGCTCTGGTGGCGTTCGATGATCTGAACGTGCGCATTTTCGGCAATGATGATAAGGTTTCGCGGCTGCAAAAGAAGTGCAGCTTCAGATCCGGTCGAGAAATTTATAATCTCAATGGGTTTGTCTACAACCTTGTTTTTAGGAATATTTATGTAAGCGCCCTCAAGGGAAAATGCCGTGTTGAGGCTTGTGAGGCTGTCGTCTGTATTGGCAATTTTATTGAAATATTGATCAATTATCTCTTTGTACTTTGGTTTTGTAAGCGCCGAAGACATAAGGCAAACATCCAATCCATCGTGCGTTGTAGACGACAGAAATGAACTGAAACGACCATCAACAAAAATTACTTTGTAGGTGTCGATTTCGTGCAGGAAATATTTTTTTACAGCGGCAATTTCAATATCATTTTCCTTTTTAGGGAAAACGCTAAAGTCATTGTTGAGCACCGCATTGAGCGATGTATATTTCCACGCTTCCTCTTTCTTTGTAGGAAAGCCTTTGAGTTCAAAATTCTTGATTGCGTTTGTGCGAACATCGTGCAGGTCTGAATGAACGTCTACGCGTTCTTCAAAAGCCATGAATGATGATATAAGTTTCTCTTTTAGTTCCATAAAAATTGTTTCAGGTTTAAGGTTTCAAGTTACTTTGTGTGAAAATCACGCGAACTTGTTTCCTTTAAAATCCTTTTTATTTAGATAAGT
>JBBSUW010000136.1:0-6001 GCA_038234025.1 Flavobacteriales bacterium | reverse complement strand
TAAACCTTAAGTTTTTGGAAAATCGAGAATGTTTCACAGAGTGTATAAACTGTCCTAAATTTCTAGTTTTCAAAACTATTGTGAAACATTACATATTTTTGACTATTTTTGTTGGTATGCCAATTTTCATGAAGAAAACTTATCTATCGACTTTTTTTATTGCAGCAATGATTGTTTTGCTCGTGTTTGGTTGCTCTAAATCCGATGAGCCATACCTTCCTGTTCCGCCTGTGGTACAAAATCCCACATCGCCCGTGGTTTTGGACATCACGCAGGTGCCCTATGCAAAACTTTCGGATTACAAGTTTTTTGACGGCGAGATGAAGAATCTCCAACCCGCGCTTAACGTGCTTCCGTACGAACCGGCAAGTTCATTGTTCTCTGATTATTCTCACAAAAAAAGGTTTGTTTGGATGCCGACAGGAACAAAAGCGAACTTCGATTCAGAGAATAAAATACTTGAAATCCCCGTTGGCGCCGTTCTGATCAAGAATTTTTATTACGAGAATGTGCAGAACATCACGCCAGTTGGCGGCACGAGAATCATAGAAACACGACTGCTGTTCCACAAGGCCGACGGCTATCTATTTGCCGATTATGTATGGAACGCCGAACAGACCGAGGCGTTCTATGACAACTCTGGCAGTTTTACTGACATAAGCTGGAAAGATGAGAACAATGTCGTGAAATCAACGCAGTATCGAATTCCTTCTGAAGTGCAGTGCATAGTTTGCCACAAAAACAAAAAGACGGTCAATGGCGCAGAAGTGACGGTTTTTACGCCAATAGGAATCAAACCGCAGAACTTGAACTACAACTATTCTTATAGCGATGGGAGCAAGAACCAGTTGCAGAAATGGATCGATGTTGGTTACCTCAGCAATAATTTTACGTTTCCCGACCAAGAAAACACCGTGATCGATTATCGGGATCAATCCAAATCGCTTGAGCTTCGCAGCCGTTCGTATTTTGACGCCAACTGCGCACATTGCCATCATGACGGTGGACATTGCGATTATCGAGCCATGCGCTTTGATTTTGCGAGCAGCGGGAATTCCAATGGTCAGCGAAACCTAGGGGTTTGCCTTGATACGGAAGAGATGCAGAATTTTCCAACGCAGCTCAACAAAGTGATCGCGGCGGGGAATGCCGTGAACTCGATGCTTTATTATAGACTCAAGACTACTGACGAAACTTATCGAATGCCATTGCACGGTCGAACCGTTATTCATGAAGAAGGCGTTTCTCTCATAAGGGATTGGATAAACTCATTGCATCCATGCGAATAAATAAAACCTATTATATTAACCTAATTTTATCTCAATGAAAACAATTACTCAATTGGTCCGATCTGCCACTACAGCTGTAGTAGTTGCCCTGACCTGTTTTTTTGGTCTTTCGCAACAGGCAAATGCCCAACAAAGCTGCGATGGCGCAATGGCGATCACCGCGGGAACTTACACCATTGCTTCAATCAATGGAACCAACTTAAGCGGGGAATGTTCCACCGCGAGCATGGCCAAATGGTATGCTTACACACCTTCGCAGAACTATTCGCTCACGGTCACTTCCGACCTTGCGGCAAATATATGCAAGGACACAAATTTCAATGTTTATACCGGAACTTGCGGTTCGCTTACCTGCTATACAGGCGATGATGACTCTGGCACTCTACAGTGCAACAGCGGAAATTCCAATTCATATCTGTCAACCAAGACATTTGACGTTTTCGCCGGCACGACATATTATATTGCTTGGGACAACAAGTGGAGCGCCGCTGGTTTTCAGTTTCAGGTAACTGAAGCACCTTTTATTTCAAACCCTTGCTCATTGGCCATCACGGCCACGGCTGGGCTAACGACCGTTCCTGAGATTACGGGTTCAACGATAGCGTTGTCGTGCTCATCTGGCACTTTGGCAGCTTGGTACAAATACACACCATCAAGCAATCTTCATGTTACGATTTCTTCAGATCTTCCGCAAAATATTTGCAATGACACAAACTTCAGCATTTACACTGGGTCTTGCAGCGCAACTATGACATGTGTTGGATCTGACGATAATTCGGGAGTAATCAACTGTAGCGGAACGACGATCAGCAACCTATCGGTAAAAACCATTGATGTAAATGGCGGGACAACCTATTATATCGTGTGGGACAACAAATGGAGCGCGCAAGGGTTTGATTTCACGATCACAGAAACCCCGATTGTTGCGCCTATATCTTACATTGCGCAAACAATTTCTAGCGTCAACAGCGCCTACAACAAATGTATAGTTGACATCAATGGCGATGGTCTTGATGATTTGGTTGGCGTGAGCCAGAACAATTTGCGTGCAAACATCCAAACTGCATCTGGCACCTTCACCGTGATTGATTTCCCTATCTCTGGAAGCAGTGCAATGCCATCTTGGAGCCTTGCAGCAGGAGATTACAACCGCGATGGCTACAACGATCTGGTGTTGGGGAGCGGAAGCGGGCTAACCTTTTGGAAGTCAAATGCAACAGGAACAGCATACACTAGAGATAATCCGGGCGAATATATCTTCTGCCAGCGCACAAACTTTGTTGATATCAACAATGACGGTAATCTCGATGCATTCTCTTGCCATGATGTTGCGCCTAATGTTTATTATTTGAACAATGGCAGTGGCGTATTCACCTATTATCAATCAACCATTACTCCGGGCGCTTACTCTTTGGGCGCGACGGCCAGCGGTGGTAATTATGCGTCTATATGGACAGATATCGACAATGATGGTGATGTTGATATGTTCATGTCCAAATGCTCGGGACCTCCATCAGAACTTCACCGTAATGATGGAAACGGTGTTTTCACCGACATCTCTATCGGATCGAACCTAAACTTTACCCCGGTAACTTCTTGGTCTTCTGCCGTGGCGGATTTTGACAACGATGGCGATATGGATATTTTAGTGGGATCGAATGGTGGCGTAGGTTCCAAACTTTTCCGAAACAACCTTAGCGGTGGTGTACTTGGTGCCTTCACAAATGTTACAACGGGTTCTGGCTGGGATACGCAGAACACTACAAACCGCGACTACATCGCATACGATTTTGACAATGATGGCTTCGTCGATATTATGGGCGGTGGCAATAGAATCATGTTCAACAATGGAGATATGACGTTCAGCGCCACAAATTATCCAAACCTGCAAATAGGAGCGGTGGGCGATCTAAACAACGACGGTTTCCTCGATGTTCAGAATGGAAGTACTGTGTGGTTCGCACAACCGAACGGCAATAAATATATTACTGTAAATCTTACAGGAGTACAAAGCAACCGAAATGGAATTGGCGCAAGAGTTGAAATCTACGGTGCCTGGGGCAAGCAGATCCGAGATATCCGAAGTGGCGAAGGTTTTGGTTTTATGAGTACTTTGCTCGCGCACTTTGGCATTGGCAGCGCCACGCAGATCGATGCAGTTATCATCAGATGGCCATCGGGAACAGTTGATGCCGTCATGAACCCAGCTGTAAACCAAACATTGAACGTGGTCGAAGGTTCTTCGCCTTTGGGCGTGAACACTGTTGGCAAAGTAGGTTTTGCAATTTATCCAAACCCAACGACAGATTTGCTTCATGTACAACTTGACGCAAACCTGGATGGCATCTCAACAATGGAGATATATGATATTTCAGGAAAGTTGGTGTCAAGCCCGAAAGTTGAGAACAATGAAATTTCCGTTAAGAACCTTTCTAGCGGAACTTATATGCTTCTCTTGGAGAGCAACTCTGGTCAGCGCGTTACGCAAAAGTTTATCAAACAATAGTCGCGAACTAAATACATCTAGAACCGCCCAAATTATTGGGCGGTTTTTTTTTGCGCATCGTTCTGATTCAAGTAAATCTTTTTTACCAGCACCATAACGACCACAGCAAGCGGCGTGGCAAGCACAAGTCCCCAGCCGCCGGCGAGCGTTCCCATAAGAAGTTGCACTGTTAAAATCATCGCGGGAGGAAGGCTGATCATTTTTTGTTGTACCAGCGGCGTGATAAAATTGCTTTCAAGAAATTGGATAACAACGTACAGACCGATGACATACAGGGCCATTTCCGGGCTGTCGAGCAGTGCGATCAAAACGGCTGGTATCAGTGAGATAAGTGGGCCAAAATTGGGAACAAAGCTGATCATTCCGGCCAAAATTGCGAGCACCAACCAAAGCTTGATGCCTAGCAATGCAAGACCGATCGCGGTCAAAATTCCAACGACGAGCATAGAGAACAATTTGCCCTTCAGCCAATTTTTGAGTTGCGATGAAAGTTCGTCCAATACATTCTGGGTCTTCTGCTGCCCTTTACTGGGAATCAGCGAAACAAATCCCTCTTCGTATTTCTTTGGTGAAATCGCTAGAAATATCCCGATAAAAAGCACCACATAGATATCGCCAAGCACGCCAAAAGTTGTGGTGAAAAAACTTTGTGCAAATGACTGAACTTTCTTCATTGTTGCGTCTGATGTCGATTTATCGATGATCATTTGCCCGATTTCAGACTGACCAAGCTGTGATTTTGCTGCCTCTATCGTGGCCGGAATCGTGTCTAGAAGTTCTGTTGCCTGCGCTGAAATCTTGGAACCAATCAAAAAGAAAAGAGCTGCGGTGATCGCAAATGTTGTAAGGATTGAAATAGCGATCGATCATTTGTCTGATGACTTGAGATATTTGCGCGCAAGTCCGGCGACGCCCTGAAGAAAAACCGCGAGCAAAATTCCGGCAAAGAGCAGAAGAAAGACGGAAAAAGTCGATTTGATAATCAATAAAGAAATAACCACGAAAGCGATTATTCCAGTGGCTGTCCAAATCTTTTTCTGAAATTGCGGTGTAGATGATTCTGTTATCTTGATCTCTGCCATTTTGCTGGTTTTTTTAGTTTTGTGGAAAGATGGTCAATTGAAGAATTTTGCTGCACCATTTTTAATCAAGAAAGACCTTATAGTCGGTAAAATTTTGCACAAAAAAGCCTGAAAATAATTTCAGGCTTTTGCCATACAAATATTTTACTGCTTCAAAAACTTCTTGCTGCTTTTTCCATTTTCGTTTTCCACCGTCAGCAAATAAAATCCGCTCGAAAGTTTTGAAACATCCAATTGCGCTTCCTTCCCAGAGAATGAAAGGCCGAACAACTTCTTGCCCATCAAATCGGTTACGTAAATTATAGCGAAAGCTGAAGAAGGCAAGCGCAATTTTAAAAGGTCGTTTACAGGATTGCTTTCTATTTCAAAAAGACTTTTTTCGCTCTTTTTAACACCGAGTATAGCGTAATTTATTGTGCCAAAATCTTCATTTGGGTGAACTGCGCATCGGAAATTGCTTGGTCCAGTTTCCTGAAATGTGTGCGAGAAAGTTTGTCCTACGCCCGTCAAAACCCCGCTGTCAAAACTATCGCCCGATTCATTGCCTTCATCTCCAAAACTTTCAACAGAGTGTGGCTGACCATCGATCCAGGTCCAAGTGATGGTTGTGTTCAAATTAGCGTGAAGATTATAGCTATTGCCATTTGCACCTTGATACCAGTTAACACTATATGAGTATGAGTACGGCGGGATCGGAACCCAAATTGCGCCGTAGACAGGTGCTGAATGTTGAAAGCAGAAATAGGTAGAATTTCCGGAACTATTAAAAGTATGGGAAAACGTAGATCCGATGCCGGTCAGAACTCCGCTATCAAATTGCTCATCGGCAATTGGCGTAGTTTTTACTCGGTGCGGCTCATCATCTATCCAAGTCCAAACCACGGTGTCGCCGAGATTGATCGACAAAAATCCTCCATTGGTTTGCACTTCGCCGCCCCAATCAACATAATAAGTCGTCTGTGCATTTGCATAAATCGAGCACATTAAAAATGCTAAAAGTAAATTTGCTTTCATCATAATCATTTTAGGTTCAGTTCTTCAACTAAATTAATCAATTAAACAATTCGAATTTATTTTACTTAAATAATTTACAAAAAAAATGCCCAGCATTCAGCCGAGCATTT
>JBBSUW010000135.1:0-6195 GCA_038234025.1 Flavobacteriales bacterium | reverse complement strand
TGAGTTTATCTCGTTCAAGGAATTTTTGATCCCGTCCAAAAGCTTTTTGGCCGACACCGATCTTGGCGTCATTCCGCTTTCCGAGGATGCCACGCAGCTTGATGCCGTTGTTGTTAGGAACGAGGCAACGACCGTGGAAATAAAGCTTGACAAAAAGGTTTACAATGTTGGCCAGGATTTGATGGTAAAAGGTGGAACGGTTTCAGACGTTCTGGACAACATTCCGTCGGTAACCGTTGATGCCGACGGAACCGTTGCACTTCGTGGCAATGACAATGTAAGGATTCTCATCGATGGACGTCCTTCCAGCGCGATCAACATAACCGAAGCATTGCGATTGATTCCCGCCGACGCGATAGAAAAAGTAGAGGTTGTAACCAATCCATCGGCGCGGTACGACTCTGAAGGTGGCGGCGGACTTTTGAACATTATTCTAAAAAAGGGAAAAAATCTGGGCATCAATGGAACGGTTATCGTTACAGCCGGAGACCCAGAAAGCTACGGCGGCTCGGCCAATGTGAACTATAAGACAGAAAGTTTCAATCTTTTTACGACCACAGGTTATGACGACCGCTCGAGCAAGGGCAGATTCATCAACAACGCGAGGTATTTGAACGACGACAACTCGACACGAAACTATATTGATGAAACCAGAACCAACAACCGCCAGAGCAAGGGCGTAAACTCCAATTTGGGGCTCGAATGGTATCTCGACAAGAAAACCACGTGGACCAATAGCATCAATATTCGGCGCTACAACAACCAGAATCCTGAAAATGTAACTTTTGACAGCTACAACGCTTCACGCGAATTTTTGTTCACCGAATACAGGCTGAACGATCAAATTGGCGAGGATCGAGATGTGCAGTTCGCGACCAACTTTGTCCACGATTTCAGAAAGGATGGCCACAAACTGAGCGTTGACGGAGCGTTCTCGGCCAATCGAGACGTTGACAGTTCGGAAATAAACTATGCGGCGCAGACCACGGCCAACGACCAAGACCAACAGCGCAATGTCGTTCAGGTGGATTATGTGCTACCTGTAAAAAAAGACTCACGTTTTGAGGCCGGTTACAAGGGCGAGTTCAATACGCAAGTTACCGATTATAGGGTTGATACGCTCAACGTGAGCACCGGACTTTACAATCCCGATCTTCGCTACACCAATGTTTTGGACTATCGCGAGAACATCAGCGCGGTCTATTCGCAGTTTGGTTCCAAATTCGGGAAATTCTCCGTCTTGCTTGGATTAAGGTACGAAAATTCTAAAATCGTGATCAACCAGTTGACGTCCAATGATTTTAATACAAAGAGATATGGAAATTTTTTCCCGAGCGCGTTCTTTACTTATGAGATTGGTGAACAGCACAATGTCGCGCTGAGTTACAGCAGAAGAATCTGGAGACCGCGCGGAAGACAGATCAATCCATTTTCAAATTATTCGAGCAACATCAATATCTTTCAGGGCAATCCAGATTTGAATCCCTCGTACACAGATGCGTTCGACCTCGGTTATTTGAAAAAGTTCAATAAGCTGACGCTCAACAGTTCAATCTATTTTAACAAAAGCACCAGTTCAATACAATATGTACGTCGAGAATCTGGCGATTTTGTGACAAGAACCATTAATGGCATTAGGGTTGACACGCCCGTTATCCTGACCTCGCCAGTAAATCTTTCCGACGAATATCGCATGGGATTTGAGTTCACGGCAAATTATTCTCCACTGAAAATCTGGAAGGTAAATGGCAATTTCAACTTTTTTAGAAATCAAACCGTTGGCGATTTTACCTATTTGAAATCTGACAACACGCTGGATTCGCAAAATTTTGATTTCACAGCGTATTCTTGGTTCGCGAGAATCACGAACAAACTCACGCTCCCATACAAAATCGATTCGCAAGCAAATGTGACTTACAACGCACCGCAGAACAATGCGCAAGGGCAATCGCTCGGAATCCTGAGCGCGAACCTTGGATTGAGCAAAGATCTTTTCAAGGAGAAAGCCACGATCGCGCTCAATGTTCAGGATGTCTTCAATTCGCGCAAAAGACGATATGATACATTCGTTCCAGGAAGTTTTGATTCGCACACCGAATATCAATGGCGCCAACGACAGATCACGGCATCGTTCACCTACAGGTTCAACAAAAGGAATGAAGACAAGCGGAAGCAACAACAAGGAAGCGGTGGAGAAGGCGGAGATGATTTCCCAGGATAAAAGACAACAAAAAAGCGACCTACTTGGCCGCTTGTTTTTTTACTGATTGCGTTGGTTGCGTTTTTTGGCCCTGCGCTCTTTGTAAAGTTCGATGCTTGCGCCACCGATCCAATAGGTAACGAAGCTAACGAGAAAGAACATCAGCCAAAAACCTATAGTGAGAATGGTCAAGAACATTAGAAACCCTAAATATTGTTGGAATTCAAACATATTTTCCAGAATTTTTTTGAATTATTGACAAATGTAGAGTTTTATTTTTTGGTGTCGAGAAAAAGCTCGGCAATTTTTATAAACGATTTTATTAACTATTTTTACGAAAATTGAAAGATCCAATGATTTAAAAATTGAAAAATTCCAAAACTTTCGACTTTATAACTTTACAACATTAGACTAACCATATGGAATTCAGAATCGAAAAAGACACAATGGGCGAGGTAAAAGTACCTGCCGACAAATATTGGGGCGCACAAACAGAGCGTTCGCGCAACAATTTCAAAATCGGAAACGCCGGCTCGATGCCGAAGGAAATCATCGATGGATTTGCATATCTCAAAAAAGCCGCCGCTTTCGCGAATTGCGATCTTGGCGTGCTTCCCACCGAAAAGCGCGACGTCATTGCCGCTGTTTGCGAAGAAATTCTTGACGGAAAACTTGAGGGCGAGTTTCCATTGGTCATTTGGCAAACAGGTTCGGGAACGCAGAGCAATATGAACGTTAACGAGGTGATTGCCAACCGCGCACAAGTTTTGGCGGGACATAAAATTGGCGAGGGCGAAGCAGTTGTCAAAGCCAATGACGATGTCAACAAATCGCAATCTTCCAACGATACTTTCCCAACCGGAATGCACATTGCGGCTTACAAAATGGTTGTGGAAGTTACAATTCCCGGCGTAACCGCGCTTCGGGACACGCTTTCACGAAAAGCCAAAGAATATATGGACGTGGTCAAAATCGGCAGAACGCATTTGATGGACGCCACGCCTCTGACGCTCGGTCAGGAAATTTCGGGTTATGCGGCGCAATTGACATTTGGACTGAAAGCGCTCAACAATACGCTCGCCCATCTTTCAGAAATCGCGCTTGGCGGAACGGCCGTTGGCACCGGATTGAACACGCCCGACGGTTATGATGTCAAGGTTGCCGAATACATTTCAAAATTCACGGGACATCCTTTTATTACCGCCGGAAATAAATTCGAGGCTTTGGCGGCCCACGATGCTATTGTCGAATCTCACGGCGCGCTCAAACAACTTGCCGTTTCGCTCAATAAAATTGCAAATGATATTAGAATGTTGGCATCCGGACCACGAAGCGGCATCGGCGAAATCCACATTCCAGAAAACGAACCAGGTTCTTCGATTATGCCCGGCAAAGTAAACCCCACGCAGGCCGAAGCTTTGACAATGGTTTGCGCGCAGGTCATCGGCAACGATATGGCGATCACCGTTGGCGGAATGCAAGGCCAATATGAACTGAATGTTTTCAAGCCGGTGATGGCGGCAAATTTCTTGGAATCGGCCAGGCTTTTGGGCGATGCGTGCGTTTCATTTGACGAACATTGCGCACAAGGGATCGAACCAAATACAAAACGAATCCAGGAATTGGTTGACAATTCACTGATGCTGGTCACGGCATTGAACACAAAAATCGGTTATTACAAAGCCGCCGAAATAGCACAAACGGCGCACAAAAACGGAACAACTTTAAAAGAGGAATCTGTGAGATTGGGCTATGTTTCTGCCGAGGATTTTGATGCTTGGGTAAAGCCGGAGGAAATGGTTGGGAAGAAGGGTTGACAAAGGCTAAAGTTATTTACATAATACGGGAACCTTTGCTTTTCTTACATTCTTAGATAATCATTAAATTAATTGAAAAGATATGTAGTATAATTTAACGTAAAGTTGGCAACTCTGTGTTTTTTTTTTTTTTTGAACTTTGACTAACTTTAAATTTTTATTATTATGGCAAAATTTCCTTTAACAACAGATGGAGTTAAAAATTTCCAACGAGATTTGTACTCAAAAGATGATGCTACAATCCAGAAAAGTGCTGAAAGTGCAGCCTCTGATTTTGTACTTTGGACATCCGAGAACTTTGAATTATCAAGTGATCAAATCAACAATTTTAAAGCTTATGACAAAAAGTTTTTATTATGTAGCGGATGGGCAGTTGCCTCAGGCGTAATCGGAAAATTGCCTTTAAGTATAGCAGATTCGGGCAACTTAGCAGCTAAAAAATATAAAACCACCATTACGGCTAGTGCTACTACTTCGTATAATAACCAAACGGGAGCCACAACCTACAGCGGTACAATAGGTGTTGGTTTTACTTTGCCTTGAGAATTAAATTAGATGCTGTTCTGCAACATGAACAGCATTCTTTTTTTTATATAAATGATGAAATCGATTTTTTTCTTTTTATTATTGTTTAGCTATATGTCATCATTGTCTCAAAATAGTGGTAAGGATTTAGCTTATACAAATCGTGACAAATATATGTTTGCAGTTAGAACAAAAGAAAAAAAGTTTTCCAAAACCATCCCATTTCAATATATAGAACATCTAATTATAATTCCGGTTCAAATTAAAGAGAAATCTTGTAGATTTATTTTTGACACCGGTGCAATTAGTGCGATCTCTCAACAACTAAATCTGGAGTTAAACTTGTCAAGTTCATTTTCAAATGAAATGATTGATGGTTCTGGTATCAAAAATCAACAAAAATTTTACTTACTGGATAAAATACGTCTTGAAAATATTGATTTCATGAACGTTGGAGTTGGAATTTTTGATTTTTTTCAAATAAGCAAAGGTATTCGACTTCAAATTGACGGTATTATTGGCTCAAATTTGATAAGGATTTTAAATTGGAAAATTGATTACCAAAATCAATTGATCACTATGTCCGACAAAAAAATAAAAAGCTCAGTAAAAAGCGACTCGTTCGATTTTAAGGAAAATTTTTCAGGTTCACCAATGTTGAGTGGATTCTTGGGCGAGTTCTCTTATGACTTAGAAATTGATACAGGAAATAATCTGGCTTTTAATATTCCTGATAGCCTATACTTTAAAAGCTACAAAAGCAAAAACCATAACTTGAAAGTTCTGGAGAAAACAAAATTTGTAAGCTTGTTCTCCAACGATACTAATCGCATTGAGAATAGAACTTTTAGTGCCGATATTGACAGCATTTACATTGATAGACGATTATTTAAAAATCAAGAAATAAGAGTTAATCCAAGCCCGTTACCAATGGTGGGAAACAAATTCTTTGAGCAATTTGGAGAATTTGTTATAGACTATGCTCGAAAAAGAATCTATTTGCCAAAAAATCCTCAGTAGAGCTTCATAACCTTAGAGAATTCCAGTCGTAAAATTTCCAAGAGTTGAATAAAGCAAATCTTCGTGCTGTTGCGTATAGTCCTATAAGATTATTTTTGTGACTTTCACTCATCAACTTTGATCGCAAAAATCGGTTATTTCAAAGCTGCCGAAATTGCACAAACGGCGCACAAAAACGGCACGACTTTAAAAGAGGAATCTGTGAGATTGGGATATGTTTCTGCCGAGGATTTTGATGCTTGGGTGAAGCCGGAGGAAATGGTTGGGAAGAAAGGTTGATCTAAAAATCGAATCCCGTGCTATCGGGATAACAAGCTAAATGATTTAGATTATTTGGCTTGGTGGGTATTTTAAATTTATTAGTGATTGATTGATTTATTTGTGTTGGATGGGTGTGTGTGGTTAACGGTTCGCGGCTTGGCGAAGTGGCGGAAACCGAAGATCAAAACTTCAACTTTGCACAAAAGTTTAACCGAAGAACTGAACTTGAAACTTGCACTAAACCCGCCATTTTGCCAAACTGCTGTTATGCCCAGTGCTTTTTTTCTACACAAACATTGTCATTTGTCCATTCTTTATTGGTGTCATTTCGTTTATAAAACTGTCCCAAAGATTTAATGTCAAATTAAGATT
>JBBSUW010000134.1:0-6310 GCA_038234025.1 Flavobacteriales bacterium | reverse complement strand
GAAGCTCCACGGAATGCCCGTTGCGTCCTCCAGCTTTGATTGCACATCGGTTATCAACCGCCCAGCAAAACGCTCCAGATCCTCGATTGATTCCTTCTTGCTGTACTCGATCAATATCCCAATGTTCATTTCCGCATCGGGCTGTGGGCCTTTCGCTTCCTTCAATGCCGCCAGAAACCGCCGCCCCCGAGGTGAGCGAGCGCACAATATTTGTAGAGGAAATAAAAGAGGCCGATCTTAAGATCCTAATTGCGTTGAGCAATCGGAGGACCCTGAAGGCGGGGATCACCAGCGCCACCAGAGTGATCCAATTCCTTTTAATATAGCTCCATTTGTCGGCCGCCAAGTAAAGCTTCAACAGATATTCGAGCACGAAAATGCCCCAGATAATATAGAAAATCGTGTCCTCGATCGCGCCCAAACCCTTCACCAGATCCACAATCAGCAGGTAGAGCCAAACCAGCGAAAGAATGAACATCGGGATTTCCAGCGTTGACTCAAGTTTGTACAGCGCCCTGTACTTCTTGCGCTTAAAAGAAAGATTTTGCGTGCTTTGTGTCATTTTGGGGTTGTCGGGTTGGCAAAAGCTAAGGTAATCAAATCTTGCATAAAGCTATTTTAGCAAATGTAGAATTCCCGTCCCTTTTGTCATTCCACGCAGAAATCCCCATAGCTATCGCGGACCAAATTATCTAATTATTTCCTTGGGCGTGCCGCCGTTACCGCTGCTTAAAGGACATCGCGAGCGGCGGCGGGCTTTCGGCACTCGCTCTGCCCTGTCGCCAAATCAGCACGGGGCAGGAGCTCAGACAAAGCCTCAATCCCTCACGCAGAGCTACACTAGCGTACCCATACCGCAATCATCCATACTTCATAGTCAATGATTATTTACCACGCCCTTGGTTTCCATCAGATTCATAGACTAATAATTCCGCGCACTATGGTCGCCCAAGCAAATAAATCCAAACATAAAAAAAGCGCTGATCTCTCAGCGCCCTTCTTACCAAACCTAAACCTATCTTTACGTGAGCATCGGCTCGTGTTTCCCTTCCCTGAATTCCTCCACCATCTTCTTGTTGAAGGCAGGCAGGTCGTTCGGGTCGCGGCTCGTCACCAAGCCTTTGTCAACCACCACTTCTTCGTCAACCCAGTTGGCACCGGCATTGATCATATCATCTTTTATCGATTTGTACGATGTCATTTTTCTGCCTTTCACAACCCCCGCCGATATCAATGTCCACGGCCCGTGGCAAATGGCGGCTATCGGTTTTCCCGCTTTCGCGAATGCTTTCACAAACGCCACCGCATCTTCATTTACACGCAACAAATCTGGATTTATCTGACCACCAGGTAGCACAAGCCCACGATAATCTTCCATCTTTGCAGTATCTACTGTTGTATCTACCTTGTATTCTTTGCCCCAGTTCTTATCGGCCCAAGATTTGATCATTCCGCTTTTCAAGCTCACGATCTCAGGTTCAAAACCATTTTCCTTCAAATATTCCATCGGCGATTTAAGTTCGCTTTCTTCAAATCCATCTGTTGCCAAAATGGCGATCCTCTTGTTCATGATATATATTTTATTGGTTAAAAAGTCATTTCGATAAAATTAACCAATGCTCGAGATAACATCTGCCAACCCATTATTAATGTTTGCCCAAAGTTTGTTAAGACAGAGAAGGTTTAAAGTTTCAACCTGCAACCTGCAACCTACGACCTACCCAAGAATATCGCTCTTCTGAGTCTGGTTCCTAAAAACCAGTTCGCCGTCAAAACTGTCAAGCAGAATGATGCTGTCCGCCGTCACCTTGCCCGAAAGGATTTCTTTCGAAAGCTGGTTGAGCACATCTCTTTGGATCACCCGCTTCACAGGGCGCGCGCCAAACTGCGGATCATAACCTTTCTTCGCCAGATAATCGATCGCCTGGGGCGTCGCATCGAGCGTGATGTTCTGCTGCGCGAGCATTTTCGTAAGCCCTTTCAGTTGAATGGCCACAATCTCCTTGATATTCGCCTCCGTGAGCGGCGCGAACAAAACAATGTCGTCAATACGATTTATAAATTCCGGCCGAACCGTTTGTTTCAAAAGATTCAACACCTCAACCTTTGCATTTTCCATCGCCCTTTCCGGATCGGATTGGAGGTTGTCAAATTTTTCTTGGATAATGCTGCTGCCAATATTCGATGTCATTATAATAATGGCGTTCTTGAAATCGGCGACGCGGCCTTTGTTGTCCGTCAATCGGCCCTCGTCCAGAACCTGAAGCAGAATATTGAACGTGTCCGGATGCGCTTTCTCTATCTCGTCGAGCAGCACCACAGAATAGGGCTTCCGCCGAACCGCTTCCGTGAGTTGTCCGCCCTCATCATAACCCACATATCCCGGCGGGGCACCGATCAACCGGCTCACCGAATGCCGCTCTTGATATTCGCTCATATCGATCCGCGTCATCGCGTTCTCGTCATTGAACAAATAGGTCGCAAGCGCTTTTGCAAGCTCCGTTTTTCCAACGCCCGTCGTTCCCAAGAATAAGAACGAACCGATCGGACGCTTGGCATCCTGCAAGCCCGCGCGGTTTCTTCGCACGGCGTCGCTCACAGATTCGATGGCTTCTTCTTGACCAACCACGCGTTTGCGAAGTTCGTCCTCAAGGTGCAAAAGTTTTTCCTTGTCGCTCTGCAGCATCTTCGTTACCGGAATGCCCGTCCATTTCGCCACCACTTCGGCAATATCTTCCTGCGTGACTTCTTCCTTGATCAACGATTTCTCCGAATGGTTTTCGGCCATATTTTTCTCGAGAAGATCAAGTTTTTCCTGCGCCGTTTTTATCTTGCCATATCGCAGTTCGGCAACCTTGCCATAATCGCCATCGCGCTCGGCACGTTCGGCCTCAATTTTATAATTCTCGATCTCCATTTTCACCAGCTGGATCTCGTCCACAACATCTTTTTCAGATTTCCACCGTGCGTAGATTTCGTTGCGCTCATCTTTCATATTGGCGAGTTCAACGCCCAGACCTTTGAGCTTGCTCTCGTCATTCTCGCGTTTGATCGCCTCGATCTCGATTTCCAATTGCATGATTTTTCGGTCCAGCACATCAAGCTCTTCAGGTTTTGAATTGATCTCCATCCGAAGTTTCGACGCCGCCTCGTCCATAAGATCGATCGCCTTGTCAGGCAAAAACCTGTTGGTGATATACCTTTGCGAAAGCTCCACCGCGGCAATAATTGCTTCGTCCTTAATCCGAACCTGATGATGTGTTTCATATTTTTCCTTGATGCCGCGAAGGATCGAGATCGCGCTTTCGGTATCTGGTTCATCCACAAAAACTTTCTGGAATCTTCGTTCCAAAGCCTTGTCCTTCTCAAAGTATTTTTGGTATTCGTCCAATGTTGTCGCACCGATCGCCCGAAGTTCGCCCCGAGCCAGTGCAGGTTTTAGGATGTTTGCCGCGTCCATTGCGCCATCGCCGCCGCCAGCGCCAACAAGCGTGTGGATCTCATCAATAAACAATACGATATCGCCTTCCGCTGCCGTAACTTCCTTCACCACCGATTTCAATCGTTCCTCAAATTCGCCCTTGAACTTTGCGCCTGCGATCAAAGCGCCCATATCGAGCGAGAATACGATTTTATCCTTCAAATTTTCCGGCACATCACCGTCCACGATTCGGTGCGCAAGCCCTTCGGCAATCGCCGTTTTTCCCACACCGGGTTCGCCCACAAGCATAGGATTGTTCTTTGTTCGCCGTGTCAAGATTTGCAAAACCCGTCTGATCTCCTCATCTCGACCGATCACTGGATCAAGCTTTCCATCCTTGGCAAGTTGGTTTAGATTCTTGGCATATTTGTTCAATGCGTTGTAGGTTTCCTCTGCAGAAGCAGAAGTTACGCGTTCGCCTTTTCGAAGCTCGTCTATAGCCGCTTTCAGTCCTTTATCGGTCACGCCTTGGTCTTTGAGCATCTGCGCCACCGTGTTTCTGTTGTCAAAAATGGCAAGCAGCAAATGTTCTATCGAGACAAATTCGTCCTTCATTTTTTGTGCAATGTCTTCCGCACTGTTAAACACCGCATTTGCATCGCGAGACATACTTATATCGCCACCAGAGACCTTTGGAAATCTTTCGATCGATTTGTCTATCATCTGTTGAAAGAGTGGGAGGTTGACATTGAGCTTCCTCAGCAGAAATGGCGCGACGTTCTCATCCACCTCGAAAATTGCCTTTACAAGATGTTCCACCTCGATGATTTGTTGCCCATTCAGCTGCACGAGTTGTTGTGCTTTTTGAAGCGCTTCCTGCGATTTGATTGTAAGCTTATTAAAATTCATATAAAATATTTTATTTTAAGATGATTTACTTAATGCGTTGTTTAATTTTGGGAAAAGACATTTCAATAAATAGTCCACTAACAACGAAAGGACATTCAGTCGTAAAAATCTTACAACTGAATGACATTTTGACAACAAATAAATATCATGAGTTTATTCAGTTTTGGCTCTTCTTCTAAAGGTAGTGAAAGTTCAAAGGTTAAATGGCAGCAATTAACAAACATCCAACAATTGGAAGATTTGACCTCGGAAAGCAACGAACATCCCGTTTTTATTTTCAAGCACTCAACGCGCTGCAGCATCAGCCGAATGGCGCTCAAGCAGTTTGAAAGAAACTATGGCACCGACAAAACCGCGACGCCATACTTTTTAGATCTACTGGAATACAGGGATATTTCGAACAAGATTTCGGAGAAATTCCACGTCCTTCACCAGTCGCCGCAACTACTGTTGCTAAAGAATGGCCAAGTTGTTTACCACGCTTCCCACAGCGACATCGATGCGGAAGATTTGATGAAAGAGATTTAGAAATAGTTTTCTACTTACAAATTGCATCTCAAGATCTCCACAAACAAATAGGGCATCACTTTAATCTAATGTGATGCGCATTTATTAGCACAAAAAGTAGAATTATTTTCAGTAATAATCCTATAGTGCAAACTAACATTTATTTTCTTGCAAACGGCGGCAACAATTTAGTTCGCACCTCGCCAAAACCGATGCGCACCTCATTGTTCTCTGAATAACCTTTCATAATAACGGTGTCGTTGTCGTTGACAAAAGTTCTTTCGCTGCCATCCTTCAATTTTAGTGGATTTTTTCCGCCCCAAGAGAGTTCGAGCATCGAGCCAAGACTGTCCTGCGTTGGTCCGGAAATCGTTCCGCTGCCCATCATATCCCCAGAGTTCACGCGGCAGCCGTTTGAAGTGTGGTGCGTCAACTGCTGCTTCATCGACCAGTACAAGTATTTGAAATTTGACCGTGCCAGCAGTTCTTCTTTGCCATTGTTTGGTTCAAGATAAACTTCGAGATTGATGTCGTATGCGTTTTTTCCCTTTTGCTGAAGATAGGGCAGTGGCGTCGGATCTTGGACCGGACCTTTGGTTCGGAACGGTTCGAGCGCATCTAGTGTCACGATCCATGGCGAGATGGAGGAAGCAAAACTTTTTGCCAGAAATGGCCCGAGCGGAACATATTCCCATTTCTGGATGTCGCGCGCGCTCCAATCATTAAGTAGAACCATCCCGAAAATATAATCCTCGGCTTCGTGGACGGGAATATTTTCGCCCATTACATTTGCATCTGTTGTAATAAATGCGGTCTCCAGCTCAAAATCGACACGCCGTGCCGGACCAAATACCGGAACATTGTCGTTGTTCGGCACGGTTTGTCCCATTGGCCGGTGAATGGAGATCCCCGATGGAACTATTGTAGAACTTCTGCCGTGATATCCAACGGGAATGTAGAGCCAGTTTGGCAACAATGCATTCTCGGGATCGCGGAACATCTTGCCAACATTCGTGGCGTGTTCTTTGCTCGAATAAAAGTCTGTGTAGTCGCCGATCTGAATCGGAAGTTGCATCTCGACATCGTTGATATCAAAGATTATTCTTGAGCAATGTTCTTGATTGTCTTGAAGTCTGGAATTATCTGCATCAAAGAGTTCGGCGATACGGTTTCTGACGAGTCGCCAAGTAATTTTTCCGTCCGAAATAAAATCATTGAGCGTGTCCTGACTGAATACATCATCTGTAAGTTCAACACCGTCAAAATACCCAAGTTGCTGAAGTGTGCCAAGATCTATGGCACAATCTCCAATTCTTGTTCCAATCGTCACCATATCGTCCTTGGTCAGAAAAACGCCGAAGGGAATATTCTGTATCGGAAAATCGCTGTTGGTGGGAACATTGATCCACGATTTTCGTTTGGGGTCATTTGCAGTCAAAGGCATAATACTTTGGGGTTGTTAGGTTGTGCTAT
>JBBSUW010000133.1:0-6325 GCA_038234025.1 Flavobacteriales bacterium | reverse complement strand
GGAAAAATCGGACGGAACACCTGCGAAAATTTGGTAAAACATACCAAGAATGAACACATTACGCTGATTAATAGAACAAAAGATAAGGCAGAAAAAATCGCCGGAAAATTAAATCTAATAGTTAAGGACTATTCTGAGCTTCATCTTGAGCTTCGCAATGCCGATGTCTTGATCGTTGCAACAGGCGCGAAAATGCCAACAGTTGATAAAACGATCCTGAACCTCAAAAAACCATTGTTGATCTTGGATCTTTCGATTCCAAAAAATGTAAATGAAAATGTGGCCGACCTTCCGGGCGTGACTTTGATCCATATCGACCATCTTTCGGCGATGACGGACGACACTTTGGAAAACCGAAAACTCCAGATTCCAGCCGCCGAATCTATAATTGACGACGTGAGAAATGAATTTTTGGTCTGGATGAAGGGACGAAAATTTGCACCAACAATCCACGCTTTAAAACAAAAACTTCAAGCGATAAAAACCTCTGAACTTGATTTTCAGAGCAAAAAAATGATTGATTATAACGAAGCGCAAGCGGAAATCATCAGTAATAGAATTATTCAGAAAATCACCTCGCATTTCGCAAACCATTTAAAGGACGACTCGACGCTCGTGGACGAAAGCATCGAGTGGATCGAAAAAGTTTTTCAGATACAAACCACGGCAAAAGTTTAACTGCCAAGAAGCAAGAAGTTTTGGCAGAAAAAACCATTAGAATCGGCACACGTGACAGCGCACTCGCACTTTGGCAAGCGCACACCGTCGAGCGAAAACTCAACGAACTCGGTTATTCCACATCAATTGTAGCGGTAAAAGCGCAGGGCGACATAATGCTCGACAAGCCGCTATATGAACTTGGCATCACCGGGATTTTCACAAAAACCCTCGACATCGCAATGATAAATGGCCAGATCGACATCGCGGTTCACTCGATGAAAGATGTGCCGACAAGGTTGCCAAAAGGAATGGTTCAAGCGGCTGTTTTGGAACGTGCCACAGAAAAAGATATACTGGTTTTCAAAAATAATACCGATTTTTTGGGCGGACTCGGAACCATTGCGACCGGCAGTTTGAGGCGTCAAGCGCAATGGCTTCACAGATATGAACACCACAAAGTTGTCGATCTTCGGGGCAATGTTCAAACACGGCTTCAGAAATTGAACGACAATACGTGGAACGGAGCAATTTTTGCCGCGGCAGGACTTGAGCGCATCAATCTTTTGCCCGAAAACCATATTGATCTAGATTGGATGATTCCCGCACCAGCGCAAGGTGCGATGGTTGTGGTGGCAATGGAAAAAGATTATGAAACAGTCGCGGCTGTGGCCAAATTGAACCATAAACCTTCAGAAATATGTACAAGGATCGAGCGCGATTTTCTTCGGAAACTTGAAGGCGGTTGCAGCGCGCCAATCGGGGCTTTCGCCCAGATCATCGGCAATGAAATACGGTTTGAAGGCGTTCTCTGTTCAGTTGATGGCAAGGATAAAATCCAGATGGAACGCGTTTGCAATCTTGACGACCATCTGAACTTTGGTTTCGAATGTGGTTCTGAAGTTTTGCAAAATGGCGGACAAGATATTATGGTCGAGATCAGAAATATATTGAAATGACCAGAATACTTTCGACAAAAAAACTGGCAAGCAACCAAAAACAATTTCTTTTGAACGCGGGATTTTCCGTGATCGACGCGGATTTTATTTCGGTCGAGCCAAAAGTATTTGAAATTGAAAATATCTCGGACAATATTATTGTCACTTCGCAGAATGGTGTAAAAGCACTGTTGGAAAATCCAGAATGGAGATCATTAAAATCCAAAAGCTTTTTTTGTATCGGCGCAAAAACTGCATTGATGATGAAGCTGAATGGTTTAAAAGTTATTGATGATAAGCCGTATGCAAAATTGCTTGCAGATTTTATTGTTGAAAACCATTTTAATGAAAAATTCAGCATAATGTGCGGAAATCTTCGCCGTGATGAAATTCCAAATATTTTAAAAGAAAATAATATCCAATTAAATGAAATCGAGATTTACGAAACAAAATTGCTTTCACAAAAAATAAAAGCAGATTTAAATGCGATACTGTTTTTCAGTCCATCTGCGGTCGAAAGCTTTTTAAAAGAAAATACAATTGGAAATGCCATTTGTTTTTGCATCGGAACAACCACAGCTTCAGCGCTCGAAGGAATCTCAGAAAATATTGTTATTGCAAATGAGCAGACAATTGAAAACACAATTATTCAGGCCATAAAATATTTTGGAAACAATTCCAATAAAAATTAACCATGATTAAAAACGATTTATTTCTGCGTGCCCTGAAGGGCGAAACTGTTGAACGACCGCCCGTTTGGATGATGCGACAGGCCGGAAGATATTTGCCTGAATTCATTGCGCTTCGCGAAAAATACGATTTTTTCACGCGATGCCAAACGCCAGAGATCGCGGCGGAAATCACCCTTCAACCAATCAGACGAATCTCGCCAGATGCAGCGATCTTGTTCTCAGATATTCTTGTTGTGCCTCAAGCTATGGGCATCGAGGTTTTGATGAAAGAAAATATTGGGCCGTTTTTGCCAAACCCGATCCGAACGCCAAAAGATGTTGACAATGTGATTGTTCCAAACATCGACGAAACGTTGGGCTATGTGATGGACGCAATAAAACTGACAAAGCAGATGCTGAACGATGAGGTGCCGCTGATTGGTTTTGCAGGTTCGCCGTGGACGATCTTCTGCTATGCTGTTCAAGGTCAGGGTTCAAAGAATTTTGACAAGGCAAAAGCATTTTGTTTTATGGAACCAGTTGCAGCTCATTTATTGTTGCAAAAAATTACCGACACAACCATTTTTTATTTAAAAGAAAAAGTAAAAGCAGGTGCTGATGCCGTTCAGGTTTTTGATTCTTGGGGCGGAATGTTGTCTCCGCAAGATTACAATGAATTTTCTTGGCAATACATCGAGCAGATTGTCAATGCTTTGGCTTACGACGCGCCAGTTATTGTTTTTGGTAAAGGATGCTGGTTCGCGCTCAATGATATGGGCAAAAGCCGTGCATCCGCACTTGGTGTTGACTGGACTTGTTCGCCGAGAAATGCACGTTATCTTTCTGGCGGTAATATCACGCTTCAGGGTAATTTTGATCCATCGAGATTGCTTTCACCAATTCCTGTGATAAAGAAAATGGTGCACGAAATGATCACCGAATTTGGAAAAGATAAATATATCGCGAACCTTGGCCACGGTATTTTGCCAAATATCCCGGTGGACCACGCCAAGGCTTTTGTTGATGCGGTGAAGGAATATCGTGTAAATTAACCCTTCGGAATCGCCTTTATCAATTTTCGTGTATATTCGTTTTGCGGATTTCTATAAAGTTCATCTGCATCGGCCATTTCCTCGATCTGTCCGTGATTCATCACGATCACTTGGTCCGACATATATTTTACCACGGCAAGGTCATGTGAAATAAATATATAAGTAAAACCAAAATTCTCTTTCAGTTCGTTGAGCAAGTTCAAGACCTGCGCCTGAACGGAAATGTCCAACGCCGAAACAGACTCGTCGCAGACGATGAGTTTCGGCTGTACGGCAATTGTTCTTGCAATGCCAATTCTCTGTCGTTGTCCTCCAGAAAATTCGTGCGGATATCGGTTGAAATATTCGGCGGAAAGTCCAACACGTTCCAAAAGCTCGAGCGCTTTTTGTTTTCGTCCGGTTTGATTTCCGTAGATTTTATGGACTTCCATAGGTTCCATTATCGCTCGCCCAATCGGAATTCTCGGATTTAATGACGAATATGGATCCTGGAAAATAATCTGGATTTCTTTTCGAAGTTTTTTAAGTTCACTACCTTTTAGATTTGTGATATCGTTGCCGCGATAAAAAATCGTTCCAGCAGTTGCTTTTTCGAGTTGAAGGATCGCGTTGCCCAATGTGGATTTTCCGCAGCCCGATTCGCCGACCAAGCCTAAAGTTTCGCCTTCATAAAGTTTGAAAGAAACGCCATCAACAGCTTTAAAACCTGTTCTTTTTCCAAAAATTCCCGCATTTGAAAAATATTCCATTTCCAGATTTTTGACTTCGAGCAAAGGCGGATTTACGTAAAGCGTTTTGTGGTTTCGAAAACGTTGGTTTTCTGTCACGATTTCGCTGTCAACTTTATCGTTCATAAAATCAGAAATCGTGGGCAGCCGCTTTAATCTAACGTCAAGTGAAGGACGAGCTTTTAGTAATGCTTGCGTGTAAACTGCTTTTGGGTTTTTGAAAATATCCTCGGCAATGCCCTGTTCCACAATGTTTCCCTTGTACATCACGGCAACCCGATCCGCAATTTCCGAGATAAGTGAAAGGTCGTGCGAGATAAAAATAATGCTCATTCCGGTGTTGACCTGAATTTCCTTCAGCAGCGCGATAATATCTTTTTGAACCGTTACATCGAGCGCGGTTGTTGGTTCGTCGGCGATCAACAGATCGGGTTTGCAAGCAATCGCCATCGCGATCATAACGCGCTGTTTTTGTCCGCCCGAGATCTGGTGTGGATATTTGTTGTAGATCGATTCTGCATCAGGTAATTTGACCTGTTCGAAAAGTGAAAGCACTTCGGATTTAGCCGTGCTTGCAGAAATATTCTGGTGCTGCCGCAAAATTTCTTCTACCTGGAACCCGCACTTTAATGACGGATTCAGCGAGCTCATCGGTTCCTGAAAAACCATTGAGATTTTGTTGCCGCGAATATTCCGCCATTCCCTTTCTGCGAGATTCGTAATGTTTTTTCCCTCAAAAATAATTTCGCCGTTCGTGATTTTGGATATATTCTTTGGCAACAATCCCATGATCGCCAATGTAGAAATAGACTTTCCCGAACCCGATTCGCCAACAATGCCGAGGATTTCATTTCTGTTCACAACAAAACTAATATCAGAAACAATTGGAATATATTTTCCTTCTTTCAAAAATGAAATTTCGAGATCGGAAACAGAAAGCAATGGTAAATTGGACATTAAATCAATTTAATAGATGTTTTTTTAAATTCAGATAAATTAAACGCTAACTATTTCCTCATCGCGTAAAATAGGTTCACGGCGCATTCTGAGCAGGATCTGCGCCACGGCGACGACATCTTTTTCGCAATAGCAGGCGATTCTTTTTATATCTTTTTCCACATAAAAAACGTGGCCAACTTGGCTACCGTCAATATCACCTTTTGATGTCGGAATGTCCAAAATCTTGCAGAGCAATTTAAGCGAGGTATAATGTTTGTAATCCCCGAATTTCCAAAGTTCGAGCGTATCGACGTGCATGATTTCCCACGGTTTCTTGCCAAAAAGCTCAAGCTTTGGCGGAATCGTCATTTGGTTGATTATCAATCTTCTGGCGATAAAAGGAAGGTCGAATTCTTTGATATTGTGACCACAGAAAACAAATTTTGTACTTGAAAAACTTTGATTGACAAGCTGGCAAAACGAATCCAGTAATGTTTTTTCCTCACCGTGAAAAGACATTGTCCGGAATTGTCGCCCACCATTTTGGTTCCAGAAATAACCTACGGAAATGCAAACAATCTTTCCGAACTCTGCCCAAATCCCGGCACTTTCATAAAAATCCTCTGCGCTGGTTTCGTCCTTTCGCTGGTATTTTGTCTTTGCGGCCCAAAGTTCCTGAAGTTCATTATCAAGCTCGGAATGATTCTCGTGCTGCGGCACGGTCTCGATGTCGATAAAGATGAGGTTTTCGAGCGTGATGGTGCTTATCATACATCGGAAGTTTTGAACGCAGTGCGCTAATGGAAAGCAAGGTAAAAATTAATTTTTAAAATTCAATAAAATCTTGAAAAGTCAGATGGTTTTTACATGTCGAGATCGAATATTTCATTGCTTTCAAATGAACTATTGATTAATATGGGAAGCCGCGGTTTTTATTGTGAATTCAGTATGTTTAGCTAAAAAAAGATAAGTCTATTTCCCAATCGAATTAATATACATTTCCAATGATTTCAATTCAACGTCGCTCATTTTTTTTGTGATTGCAAAATTGGTTTTCATTACTTCGTATTGAGATGGATCGACGATAGGTTCTGATTTTTCTTGAAGGAATGCGACGATATCAGCGTTCTGATCCTTGTAGATCTTGGCGATTTCGGAAGTGCTTGGACCGATCACTTTTTGTTGTGGTTGATGGCATGAAGCGCAGTTGCCGGTCGATTCGAACAGTGTTTTTCCAAGTTGGACCGACGCTGTGACTTGCTCTGAGGATTTTTTCTTCTCTGTTTTTCCGCAGCTCGCAAGGATCATCAATAATAAGATTGCAATATTCTTCATTCTTT
>JBBSUW010000132.1:0-6341 GCA_038234025.1 Flavobacteriales bacterium | reverse complement strand
CAAAGACAAATCATTTGATTTTGTTGTAAAAACCCCACCGCCTGCCGTTCAATTGTTGGACGCCGCCAAAGTAAAGTCTGGATCTGGTGAACCTAACAGGAAAAAAGTTGCAAGTGTAACTTGGGACCAAATCAAAACGATCGCCGACGACAAGATGGTCGATTTGAACGCATTCACGGTTGATTCTGCCATGAGTATGATCGCTGGAACTGCAAGATCTATGGGTATAACCGTCACAGGACAACGTCCTTCATAATCAGACAGAAATGGCAAAATTGACAAAAAAACAAAAAGAGGCACACGCAAAGGTTGACAAAAGCAAGCTCTATTCTTTGAAAGAAGCTTCGGATCTTGTTAAGACCCTTGCAACAGCAAAGTTTGACGAGTCTGTTGACATCGCCGTAAAGCTCGGTGTCGACCCTCGAAAAGCAAATCAAATGGTTCGTGGTGTGGTGACATTGCCGCACGGAACAGGAAAGGACGTTCGCGTTCTTGCACTCGTAACACCAGACAAAGAGGCCGAGGCCAAAGAGGCCGGGGCAGACTATGTTGGTCTTGACGAATATCTTCAGAAAATAAAAGATGGCTGGACAGATGTTGATGTCATCATAACGATGCCAGCAGTAATGGGCAAGCTTGGTCCTTTGGGACGAATTCTTGGACCGCGGGGCTTGATGCCAAACCCCAAAACCGGAACAGTGACCATGGACGTCGCAAAAGCAGTGACCGAAGTGAAGGCAGGTAAAATAGACTTTAAGGTTGACAAAACAGGAATTGTTCACGCCGGTATCGGCCGTGTCTCTTTTGGCGCACCGCAGATTGTTGACAACGCGTATGAAATTATTCAGACGCTTGTTAAGATGAAACCTGCTGCGGCAAAAGGTACTTACATCAGAAGCATCAATCTTTCGAGCACAATGAGTCCGGGCATCGCCTTGGATCCAAAAGCGGTAGCACCCGCAAAAAACTAAATTATGACTAGAGAAGAAAAAACAATCGTAATTGATGACCTGACGGCAAAGTTGGCGGGCACCAATGTCGTATATCTTGCCGATATCTCCGGATTGAACGCTGAGATGACATCAAATCTGAGAAGGGCTTGTTACAAAGCAGGAGTTCAGCTTGCTGTCGTAAAGAACACATTGCTCACCAAAGCGATGGAAGCTTCAGAAAACGACTACGGCGACCTTCCTTCTATTCTTAAAGGGAATTCTGCGATAATGATTTCCGAGAATGGAAACACCCCGGCCAAGATTATCAAGGAATTCCGCAAAAAATCGGCTAAACCGGTTCTTAAAGGAGCTTACATCTACCAAGCTGTATTCATTGGCGACGACCAACTTGATGCGCTCATCGCGCTGAAATCGAAAGAAGAGATGATCGGCGAGATCATCACGATATTGCAATCACCGGCCAAAAATGTTATTTCTGCACTTAAATCGAGTGGGGGAAAAATTGCTGGAATTGTAAAAACCCTGTCGGAAAGATAGGTATCAAAACACGCGCGCACTTAAATATTTATATTACAAACAATTATTAAAAAACGATAGAAAAAATGGCAGATTTGAAACAATTCGCAGAACAATTGGTCAACTTGACCGTAAAGGAAGTAAATGAACTTGCAACTATCCTAAAGGATGAGTATGGTATCGAGCCTGCTGCTGCTGCAGTTGCTGCTGGTCCTGCTGCTGGTTCAGGAGATGCTCCTGCTGCTGAAGAGCAAACAGAATTCACAGTGGTATTGAAAGAAGCTGGTGCTTCCAAACTTGCTGTAGTCAAGGCTGTAAAAGAACTTACGGGTCTTGGTCTTAAAGAAGCAAAAGACCTTGTTGACGGAGCTCCTTCAAACATCAAAGAAGGCGTCACTAAAGATGAAGCTGAAGGTTTGAAAAAATCCCTTGAAGAAGCTGGAGCTGTAGTTGAACTTAAATAGTTCGCCCTACTTTACAGTATAGGTTTAGGCCTTGGACAATGCGTCCAAAGGCCTAGACCATTTTTCGTATAATGACATTTATACGTTTTCTATTTCTTTTTTTTAATCAAAATTTTGTCCATTGATGATATCAAATCAGACCGAAAGATTGAATTTTGCCTCCACCAAAAATATACCCGACTATCCGGATTTCTTGGATGTGCAGGTAAAATCTTTCAAGGATTTTTTCCAATTGGAAACCAAATCCGACGAAAGGGGCAACGAAGGGTTGTACAACACCTTCATGGAAAATTTTCCAATAACGGACACCCGAAACAATTTTGTCCTAGAATTTTTGGACTATTTCGTAGATCCACCTCGCTATACGATCCAAGAATGTATAGAGCGCGGACTTACCTATAGCGTTCCTTTGAAGGCAAGGCTAAAATTGTATTGTACCGATCCAGAGCACGAGGATTTTGAAACGATCGTTCAGGATGTTTATCTTGGAACGATCCCGTACATGACGCCAAGCGGTACATTCGTGATCAACGGCGCCGAGCGTGTTGTTGTTTCTCAATTGCACAGATCGCCGGGTGTTTTCTTCGGGCAATCATTCCACGCAAACGGCACCAAGCTTTATTCTGCCCGCGTAATTCCTTTCAAGGGATCGTGGATCGAGTTCGCCACAGATATCAATAGCGTGATGTACGCATATATCGACAGGAAGAAAAAACTTCCGGTAACAACGCTTTTCCGCGCCATTGGTTTCGAAAGGGACAAGGACATCCTTGAAATCTTCGACCTTGCAGAGGAAATAAAAGTTTCTAAAACCGGGCTCAAAAAATATATCGGACGAAAACTTGCTGCTCGAGTGCTCAACACTTGGCATGAGGATTTCGTTGACGAAGATACTGGTGAGGTTGTTTCCATCGAAAGGAACGAGATCATTCTCGACCGTGACACGATCATAGACAAGGACAATGTTGATGAAATCATCGACGCCAATGTCAAGTCTATTTTGTTGCACAAAGAAAGCACCAATCAAGCTGATTATTCAATCATCCACAACACACTTCAAAAAGACCCGACCAACTCGGAGAAAGAAGCCGTTGAGCACATATACAGACAACTTCGCAACGCGGAACCGCCTGATGAAGAAACCGCTCGTGGTATCATCGACAAGCTTTTCTTCTCTGACCAACGCTACAATCTTGGTGAAGTGGGCCGTTATAGAATGAACAAAAAACTTGGTCTTGATATTCCAATGGAAAAGCAGGTCTTGACCAAGGAAGATATCATTACCATAGTTAAATATCTTATCGAGCTTATCAATTCCAAAGCGGAGATTGATGATATCGACCACTTGTCAAATAGACGTGTTAGAACTGTGGGCGAGCAATTGTCACAACAGTTTGGCGTTGGTTTGGCACGTATGGCCAGAACGATTCGCGAGCGAATGAACGTTCGTGACAACGAGGTTTTTACCCCGATCGATCTGATCAACGCCAAGACATTGTCCTCGGTGATCAACTCTTTCTTTGGTACCAACCAGCTTTCACAGTTCATGGACCAGACCAATCCCTTGGCAGAAATCACGCACAAGCGTCGTCTCTCGGCTCTTGGGCCAGGCGGTTTGTCTCGTGAAAGAGCAGGTTTTGAGGTTCGTGACGTTCACTACACGCACTACGGTAGGCTTTGTCCTATTGAAACGCCCGAAGGTCCGAACATTGGTCTGATCTCATCACTTGGTGTTTATGCCAAAGTGAATGGAATGGGCTTTATCGAAACGCCTTACAGAAAGGTTACCGATGGAAAAGTTGACCTCAAATCCGTGCCGGTTTATTTGAGCGCAGAGGAAGAAGAAGGAAAACTTATCGCGCAAGCGAACATTGAAATGAAACCCGATGGTTCGATTTTGGCCGAGAAGGTTATTGCCCGTGAAGAAGGCGATTTCCCGGTCGTGGATCCACACCAAGTTGATTATACAGACGTTGCGCCGAACCAGATTGCATCGATTTCAGCATCTTTGATTCCGTTTTTGGAACACGATGATGCCAACCGCGCATTGATGGGCTCGAACATGATGCGTCAGGCCGTGCCACTGTTGCGACCTGAAGCGCCGATTGTTGGAACTGGACTTGAGCGTCAGGTTGCTTCGGATTCGAGAGTTTTGATAAACGCCGAGGGACCTGGAGTTGTCGAGTATGTCGATGCCAATATCATTACGATCAAATACGATCGTTCTGAAGAAGAAAGAATGGTTAGTTTTGATTCTGACGAAAAGACATATAATCTCATCAAGTTCAGAAAAACGAATCAAAGCACTTCAATCAATCTTAAGCCGATCGTAAGAAAAGGCGACCGTGTTGTTCTGGGTCAGGTTCTTTCTGAAGGATATGCCACGCAAAATGGGGAATTGGCTCTTGGCCGAAACCTAAAAGTTGCGTTCATGCCTTGGAAAGGATACAACTTTGAGGATGCTATCGTTATTTCTGAAAAAGTGGTTCGTGATGATATTTTCACATCGATTCATGTTGATGATTATTCTTTGGAGGTTAGGGACACAAAACTGGGCAATGAAGAATTGACCAACGACATCCCGAACGTTTCTGAGGAAGCGACCAAAGACCTTGACGAGAACGGAATGATCAGGATTGGTGCCGAGGTTAAGCCAGGCGATATCCTTATCGGAAAAATCACGCCAAAGGGCGAAAGCGATCCTACGCCAGAAGAAAAATTGCTCCGTGCGATTTTTGGCGACAAGGCCGGCGATGTCAAAGATGCTTCATTGAAAGCTTCCCCATCATTGCATGGTGTTGTCCTTGACAAAAAATTGTTCGCGCGTGCTGTAAAAGACAAGCGCAAACGCACCAAGGACAAGGATGATCTGGGTGCGCTCGAAATGGAGTTCGAAAACAAATATTCGGACCTCAAGGACAAGCTTATCGAAAAGCTTTTCAACATCGTGAACGGCAAAACATCGCAAGGTGTTATGAACGATCTTGGTGAGGAAGTGCTTCCGAAAGGCAAGAAATACACACAGAAAATGTTGTTCGCCGTTGAGGATTTTGCGCATTTGAGCAAGGGCCAATGGGTTGCAGATGATGCCACCAACAAAATGGTGAACGACCTTATCCACAATTATAAGATAAAGCTGAACGACCTTCAAGGCGCGCTGCGACGTGAGAAATTCACGATCACAGTTGGTGATGAGTTGCCATCGGGAATCCTGAAGCTCGCCAAAGTGTACATCGCGAAGAAACGTAAGCTCAAAGTGGGCGACAAAATGGCAGGACGTCATGGAAACAAGGGAATCGTTGCGAGAATTGTTCGCCACGAGGATATGCCTTTTCTAGAGGACGGAACTCCAGTGGACATCGTGCTCAACCCGCTTGGCGTACCATCGCGTATGAACATCGGGCAGATTTACGAGACAGTTCTTGGTTGGGCTGGACAGAATCTTGGCAGAACATTTGCAACACCAATTTTTGATGGAGCAAGCCTCGACCAGATCAACGAACTCACCGACGAAGCCGGAATTCCACGTTTTGGACATACGTATCTTTATGATGGCGGAACCGGCGAGCGTTTTCACCAAGCGGCAACTGTCGGCGTGATATATATGCTTAAACTAGGGCATATGGTCGATGACAAAATGCACGCACGTTCTATCGGACCATATTCGTTGATAACGCAGCAACCTTTGGGCGGTAAAGCACAATTTGGCGGACAGCGTTTTGGAGAGATGGAGGTTTGGGCTCTCGAGGCTTATGGTGCATCGAGCACGCTTCGTGAAATCCTTACGGTAAAATCCGATGACGTTATCGGTCGTGCTAAAACATACGAAGCCATCGTAAAAGGCGAAAGCATGCCTGAACCAGGTCTGCCAGAATCGTTCAACGTACTGATGCACGAGCTCAAGGGACTTGGACTCGACATCCGATTGGAAGAATAAATAAGTTCAGGGAGAAAGGTTTGCGAAGGTTTTGCTTTCGCGAACCAACTTCCAAAATAACGTTCTTTAAGAAAATTATGTTACTATGATGAACAACAGAAACAATAATAATAACAACGACAAAGCTCCGATACATAGATTTGACAAAATCTCCATCGGGTTGGCGTCGCCAGAATCTATATTGGCAGATTCACGTGGTGAGGTTTTAAAACCAGAAACCATCAACTATAGAACGCACAAACCAGAACGTGACGGATTGTTCTGCGAGCGCATCTTCGGCCCTGTTAAGGATTTTGAATGTGCGTGCGGTAAATACAAACGCATCCGTTACAAGGGAATTATCTGCGACCGCTGTGGTGTGGAAGTTACCGAGAAGAAAGTACGTCGCGACCGTGTTGGCCACATCAACCTTGTTGTGCCGATCGCGCACATTTGGTATTTCAGGTCATTGCCGAACAAAATTGGATACAT
>JBBSUW010000131.1:0-6522 GCA_038234025.1 Flavobacteriales bacterium | reverse complement strand
TTTTTCCGACTGCCTAACCAAAACCTCTACTGTTTTTAAGGACAATGCCAATATTTTTGGTAAGGTATATTTTCCAAGATTGATTATGCCATTGAGCATTGTGGTGAGCAACCTTGTTCGATTCGGCGTGCAGCTTTTGCTGCTGTTTATAATGATGGGATACTTTGGCTACCAAGGTGCCGATTTTCATATAACCAACGGAATTTTCCTTTTTCCCGTATTGGTTGTAATGATGGCTTTGCTCGGCCTAGGACTGGGCTTGATCATAACAGCTATGACGACCAAGTATCGCGATCTTACGTTTTTGGTGAGTTTCGGTGTACAGTTATTGATGTACGCCACCACTGTGATTTATCCCTTGAGCGCCGCGCCAGAACATTACAAAAAGTTTATAGAGCTCAATCCCATGACCGGAATCATCGAAGCTTTCAGGTTTGGTTTTCTCGGCAAGGGCGAATTCACGGTTTGGAGCATTTCATATTCCGCGATTTTCACCGTGGTCGTGCTCGCGGTGGGCATCTTGATTTTCAACAAGACCGAAAAAGATTTTGTCGACACAATATAATGAAAGAAACCGTTATCAAAGTTGAGCACCTTTCTAAAGCATACCAAATCGGACAGATTGGAACGGGCACGATCTCGCGCGACCTCGAAAGGTTCTATGCCACCAAGATCCTACGCAAAGAAGATCCATTCCTCAAGATTGGTGAAACAAATGTCCGAAGTACAAAGGGTGGAAGTGATATAGTTTGGTCGTTGCGAGATATAAATTTTGGGATTGGCCGGGGCGAAGCTGTTGGGATCATCGGCAAGAATGGCGCGGGCAAAAGCACGCTGCTAAAATTGCTCTCAAGAGTTACAAGCCCAACCGAGGGCGAAATCAAGATTAAAGGCCGCATCGCAAGCCTGCTCGAGGTTGGCACGGGTTTTCATCCAGAGCTCAGCGGACGCGAGAATATTTTTTTGAACGGCGCGATCCTTGGTATGCGAAAGAAAGAAATTAAACGACAGCTCGATGAGATAGTAGATTTTTCGGGTGTGGAAAGATATATCGATACCCCGGTCAAGCGCTACAGCAGTGGAATGTACGTGCGGTTGGCCTTTGCCGTGGCAGCACACCTTGAGAGCGAAATACTGATCGTGGACGAGGTTCTTGCGGTTGGCGACGCCGAGTTCCAAAAGAAATGCTTGGGGAAGATGGGCGATATCTCCAAAGGTCAAGGACGTACCGTGCTATTCGTTAGCCACAATATGGCCGCTGTCAAAAGCTTGTGCAGCAGTGCCATTGTACTGGAGAACGGAATTGTTGGTTTCACGGGTCAAGTTGACCGCGCAATCGACCATTACCTCGAAAATGCAAACAGTATTGCAGAGCGAGCTTGGTCAGATGCAAGTGGTCCAAAAGCCGATTTTTTAAGGTTGCTTGGTGCTCGTGTTGTCAATGAAAATGGCGCTACAACGCTCAATCATGCTATCTCGAACGATATCAAGGTCGAGTTCACTTATGAAATCACAAAAGAAAACCAGCTGTTTACCCACGGGTTCAACTTGTTCAATGGTCATAACATCCATATTTTGAGCTCGCACGACAAAGATTCGAAAACGCTGAACATCCCGCTATCAAAGGGAATTCACAAAAAAACAATAGTCATACCTGGGAATTTTTTAGCGGAAGGTTCCTATAATTGTAGCTTTGCAATTATGCGCTACAACCCGTTTAATGTGGAGTTCCATACATTGGAGGTGGTTGGATTCAATGTGATCGACGAAATAAATATAGGCACGGTCCGGGGAAATTATTCTGGAAAATTCCCCGGTGTTGTTAGACCATTGTTAAACTGGGAATAATTGACATGAAAAAAAACTGGACAGGAGAACGACTCGAAACATCCATTTATGGCAATGTTGCTGTTGAGCATTTGCACCGGTATGCAATGGCGGCGATGTTTGTCAAGGATAAAGTAGTCCTGGATATTGCCTCTGGTGAAGGTTATGGTTCAAATATCCTCTCAAAAACGGCGAAGCATGTCACAGGGGTGGATATCGACCATCAAGCAGTTGACGCCGCTACCAAAAAATATAGAGCATCCAATCTCGAATACCTACAGGGCAGCGCGGACAAAATGCCGTTGGACGACCACAGTGTGGACGTGCTTGTCAGTTTCGAGACGATCGAGCACCATGACAAGCATGAAGAGATGTTCCAGGAAATCAAAAGGGTTCTTAAGCCCGAGGGCATCCTGATCATGTCTTCACCCGACAAAAAATATTACACAAATCTTCAGAAGTCCAATCCTTTTCACATCAAGGAGCTTTTCCTCGAAGAATTTGAGGCGCTTACGCGAAAATATTTTTCGCATGTCAAGGTCTATTTTCAAAATTGCATCAACGGAAGCTCTGTCATCGGAAACATTTCGGACTTTGAGAACCTTAATATATATTCCGGGGATTATGATGGTATTTTTCCCACGAAGATCGCCCCGTTGTACAATATCGTGGTCGCGTCTAACCATCCGGTCGAAAAAGTGGAGCTATTCATTTTTGATGGCGAGATCGTTTCGGGACAACTTATGGCGGAAAAAGAGCAATTTATACGCGAATCCACGACTTTTCGATTGGGGCACATTCTTATCAGTCCATTGATAAAACTCCGAAACTTATTCAAATAGGATGAGCAAGGCCAGAATCATTGCGTATTATTTGCCACAATATCATCCGGTCGCGGAGAACGATGAATGGTGGGGAAAAGGTTTTACCGAATGGACGAACGTGGCAAAGGCCAAACCCTTGTTTAAAGGCCACGACCAACCAAAGCTTCCCGCAGATCTCGGATTTTATGACTTGAGAATTCCCGAAGTGCGCGAAGCACAGGCTCAAATGGCAAAAGATTATGGCATTGAAGGGTTTTGCTATTGGCATTATTGGTTCGGCAATGGAAAACGGTTGCTAGAGAAACCATTTCAGGAAGTTCTTGCATCGGGCAAGCCAGACCTGGGATTTTGTCTTGCATGGGCAAATATAAAATGGGGCGGCGTTGCCTATGGTGATTTGTATTCCAGACTTTTGATGGATCAAGAATATCCGGGAATCGACGATTATACAAATCATTTCAACGCGGTATTGTCGGCTTTTAAGGACAAAAGATATATGACAATTGACGGAAAGCCAATCTTTGTGGTCTATAATCCCATCGACTTGCCAAATCCTCAAGAATTCATTGATCTGTGGAACAGGCTGGCGAGGGAAAACGGACTTCCGGGCATATATTTCATAGCCTATCAGCAGTTCAGCTATGATTACAAAGGTTTTGGTTTTGATGCGCTCACGCCACCGAGCCCAAGCCATCTGTTCAATCGCGTACGTCAGTCGTTGCTCGACAAAGTGCTGAGAAAGTTTACGCCTTATCGACTGAATCAATGGAAATACAGATCATTCAAGCTCCGAAATATCTATACGCACAGGCAGATTGTGGAAGCAAGTGATTATAGAGATGTTCCCGAAGAGATAAAGTTTTTCCCAAGTTGCAGCCCTAATTGGGACCATACCCCAAGAAGTGTCGAAAAAGGTCAAGTAATCGTTGAAGCCCAACCCGCGCTATTTTTTAAAAATCTGCAGAATTGCTTCAACCGCATTAAAAATTACAAGCAGGAAGAGAAGATTATATTCATAAAAGCATGGAATGAATGGGCAGAAGGCAACTACCTGGAACCCGACAATATAACTGGCCACCAAAATCTGGAACAAGTTAAAAAGTTTTTGGAAGAACAATAGGAAATGCGCATTGGAAACAACCCACATAAAGACCTTCCTCATCAACCACCGGAACACCTGCACCAAGTGATAATCCCGGTGTACATACCCAATTTCGAGGATTATTTCAAGGACAGTTTTGAAATTTTCACAAAGTGCATCGATTCGCTGTTGGCAACTACACACGAAAAGACCTTTATAACAATCGTGGACAACGGAAGCCATCAGAATGTGGGCGAATACCTTGAAGAACTTCACAAGAAACAACTTATCCATGAAGTGATCCACACAGTGAACATCGGCAAGATAAATGCCGTTCTAAAGGGTTTGGTGGGCAACAACATTCCGCTGGTCACGATTTCCGATGCCGATGTGCTATTTCTTGATGGTTGGCAAAGAGCGACGGCGGACACCTTCAATTCATTTCCCCGCGCGGGAATTGTTGGGATAGTACCACAGTTCCGAACGCTCAACTACAAAAACCAGAACCTCGTTTTCAGCAAGTTTTTTTCGTCCAAGCTCAAATTTGTACCGGTAAAGGACAAGGAAGCGGTGAGAAAATTCCACCACAGTATTGGATGGGATAAACTCGAGCCGCGCCTTCAACAGTACTCTTTGGGATTGGAAGCTTCTGATGGAACAATAGCTTACGTTGGTTCGGGACATTTTGTGGCAACCTATCGCAAGGCAATGTTCAATAAGATTGAACTGTTCAAATCATTTCTTTTGGGCGGCGATAGCGAAGGTTATTTAGATTCATTTGTTCTGAAAAAAAATCTCTGGAGATTGACAACATATGACAATTATGCATTTCATATGGGCAATGTTCTTGAACCGTGGATGAACGAAATAGCCCATCAATCAAGTCCGACGCCTACTAACGTTCGATTGAGCCCCGTTTCAGATGTTTCATCTTGGCGGGATTTTTGGATCAACAAGGTCTTTGGAAAAGTATTTATGAACACGAATTTTAAAAGGTACGTTTTCTATCCATTGAAAAAACTGCCGCGCGACATAGCAGAAAAGTATTGACAATGGAAAAAAAGAAATTTGCGATTCTCATAACGACCAAAAATCGTTGCGGCGATATAGCACTCACGCTTTCGCGAATAGCATATTTACTGGATCGCGATGATCTAGAGTGCGTGATCGTAGATGATGGCTCTACCGACGGCACGGCGGATTTTATTGCAAGCAACTATCCAAAGATAACGCTGTATCGCAACGAGATAAGCAAGGGATACTTGGTAAATCGAAATATGATGCTCAACTCGTGCAATGTCGATTATGCCATTTCCTTGGACGACGACCTGCATTTTATCACGAAAAACCCCTTGGAATCGATCGAGGAATATTTTGTGGAAAATCCTAAAGTTGCCTTGCTAGGATTGCGGGTTTTTTGGGGAAAAAATGAACCAAAAAGCACAGAAACTTTTCATAAGGCAATGCGCGTTAAATCTTTTGTGGGCTGCGCGCACGTTTGGCGGATCGCACATTGGCGAAAGATTCCGAATTATCCAGAATGGTTTGGGTTCTACGGCGAAGAAGATTTTGCGTCCTATCAATTGTTCAAGAAAAACCTGGAAGTGCATTACTTTCCGGCAGTGCTCACCAACCATCGCGTGGATGTTAAAGCCCGCAAAAAAGATGTGGATTATACCTTGAGGCTTCGAAGGTTGTTGCGCTCTGGCTGGTATTTGTACTATCTTTTCTTGCCAAAAAGTGTCGTCACGCGAAAAATGGCGTCATCTGTAAAGGCACAATTGGTCAACAAAGTTTTCAGGGGCGATTTTCGAGCGATGAAAGCTTTGGCATTGGCAAGTTTTGATTACGCCAGATCAAAGTCTAAAATCCGTGCGAACACCAACAAACTGACCATGGATGAATTTGCAGCGTTTCAGAAACTACCGCCAGCACAAATTTATTGGAAAGAGGATAATTGAGTATTTTTACCCAAAACTAGTAATTTCCCAGAAATTATTTGATTGCAACGCTCGCTGAATGATGGACAAATCAAAATTTCCCTACCTGATCGCCGAAGTCGGACAAGCTCATGACGGAAGTTTGGGGCTTGCGCATTCCTACATCGATGCGCTTGCGGAAACAGGAGTTGATGCCGTCAAATTTCAGATGCACATTGCCGAGGCCGAAAGTTCTGTGCACGAACCCTTTCGGGTAAAGTTCAGCTACGAAGATGAAACGCGCCAGGATTATTGGAACCGGATGGGCTTCACATTCCAACAATGGAAGGGTCTCAAAGAACATTGCGAACAGTTGAACCTCGATTTCATCTGTTCGCCGTTCAGCAATCTTGCCGTAGATTGGCTGGAAGAACTTGAGGTGAAGGTGTACAAGATCGGTTCGGGCGAGGTGACGAATTTTCTATTGCTCGAAAAAATAGCGCGCACTGGAAAGCCTGTTATTTTATCTTCTGGCATGAGCGATTATTCCGAACTTGACGCAGCTGTAAGTTTTTTGAGATCAAAAAACATAGCATTTTCAATATTACAGTGTACGACCGCATATCCTGCAAAACCGGAAGAACTTGGTCTCAATGTTATCCATGAGCTTAAAAAACGATATGGTTGCAAAGTTGGATTTTCCGACCATTCGTCAACGATCGCCGCCGGAATTGCAGCAGTGGCATTGGGCTCAGATATTCTTGAATTCCATGCTGTTTTTGACAAAAGGTCTTTCGGGCCAGACTCAAGATCATCTCTCACCATCGATGAGGTTGGCGATTTGGCGAAAGCCGCCAAACAAATCTATACC
>JBBSUW010000130.1:0-6611 GCA_038234025.1 Flavobacteriales bacterium | reverse complement strand
GAGCGTAGCTGCGGTTCCACCACAAATGCTTTGAGATGGCGACACGTTCAGTACGGGAGGTGCCGTAATGTTCACCATTACCGTAGCGGTCGTGGCGCACATCGAACCTCCAGTTTGGGAGGCTGTCAGCGTGTACATTGTTGATGCAGTGGGGCTGAAGACAAATCCATCCGCTGCATTGCCAGTTACACCAGAAGCTGGTGAGAATACGAAGTTTTGATAGTCGGAAGAACCCGCAGCAATTGTGATCAATTCGGACATCGTTCCCGCGCAGAACGATGTTGAAGTGCTGCTCAATGTAAGGGTTGGCGCAGTGGTCACGGTAGCGGTAACGGCTACCCTTGGCGAAGCGCAGATGGTCGCGAACTTCCAGTTGTAAAAGCCCATATAATAATTTTGGTCAAAACCATTTGCGGTAATGTTTGCCACCGCGGAAGTGTAAGGATATGTTGCTCCGGTGATATTTCTGGAAATTCCGCCCGTTGGCAATACAGGATAAAGCTGATAATCTCCCGGTGCAAAGTTATAGTCGAGCGGGATGGTTTGAGCAGTGGCGCCGCCCGCTACATTTGTTACGTAGGGAAATGTGGTGATGACCGTTCCCGTGGATGTCCTGACCTGGATTACACCATTAACGCCTGAGTTTATGGGGAAAATATCGATAGATTGGAGCGTGGTGCTGGCCAGTACTGTAAAGTTTACGTTCCACGCAACGGTTTGCGTCCCGATTGTTCCCCCTTGCGCAGTTGGCGATTCTGGGCCAACCGTTGCGGGCGAACCGACCGTTGAAGCCTCCGCATAATAAGTAGTGGTGGCGGTAATTGTTGGTGTGGTGAAAGGATTTCCAGTGAACAAGGAGGTTCCTCCCGTAACATCAGCATACCAATTGAAGATTGCCGAGGTATTATTCGAAGTTGCGGTGATCGTCGTTGTCCCTTGTCCGCAAATCGTGTTTGGTACTGTCGCAGCTACTGATGGCGAATCGCACAATGTCGTGAAAGAAAATGCTTGTGTAAAGTTGCTGAAATCACCGCCTCCACAGTTACTGCGGATAAAGACATAATATGTCGTGGCGTTCATTAATCCCGTGATGTCCGAGGTCAAGCTTCCGGCAGCAATCGTTGCATTTGGCGTTGTTCCCGGTGCAGGAGGCATTGACGTTGTGGAATAATAAAGCTCATAACCACCTGTTGGATTTGAGATCGATCCCGAAAAAGATATCGTTGCGCCGGTAAGCGAGATGTTGCTCGCTGTCAACCCCGAAGGCACTATACATGTGGGAGGCATCCAGGTGTAGGTCAAACCTTCTGTTGGCTGTCCGGGAACTGGATTCAGGGACGAATATGCCTGCCTGCTGTTGTTGCCTGTTCCCGCGATATTATCCACAAATGGTGTTGCGATATCATTTAATCGATTGTTGAAATCAGCATTGGTGGCGCCGCGCAATCCTATTTGCTTAGTTGATGCCGTGTTTGTGCTTCCCGCGGCAATTCCCGTCGGGCCATAAACCACTTGTACATTGCTGTTCTCATTCAGAATTATCTGGAAATTGATGTAGGGCGCCAAGGTCGTGCTTGTGGTATATGCTACTCTGAAGTTACGGTACTGGATCACGAACTGGCGGTTGGGCGCTGTACCTATTTCCTTGTAAGAAAGTTCCCCCGTCAAGTTGTTGATGTCGAAAAGCGCGTTAATATCACCACCAAAGCCAGCGATCGCGCCATCGTAAGCCACCGTGGAGGATATCGGCACGTACAGCGTGTTTGAAGGAACCGTTGCTCCAAAGGTGATAAAGCCATTGCTGGACACGTTGCAACTGATGTAATTGATTCCGTTGAAGTTGAAATCAAATGGGAGGTCCACAGGATAAACAACGTCATCGATCGAGGCTACACCGCCATTGGCAGTGGCCACTGCCAATTGAGTCCCATCGGTGAACTCATTATAAGTGCCAGACGTCTGCGCAAAGCTGTATGCTGAAACCTGCGCACGGACCGTTCCGCCGAGAATCAACATTAGAGCGAGCAAAAATGTAGTTTTTTTCATAATATTAATTTAATTGATGATGTTACGAAATTAAGGATTCTGCGGGCAAGAATATTAGAACTGACGTTAAATTTGAAGCAGGGGCTGATCAAAGTATATCCAGTGTGTGTGCATTTGATTATTTTTGAGCACCTTTCTTATCCAAAATGGAATTCACAACAGAGAAAATCTCTAATATCATTGCCGCAAAAAGTGCAATGATTGCTCGGTCAACCGCCATTGACCACATTTCTATCGACAGCAGATCGCTCGAAAATGGCCCGAGCACGCTTTTCTTCGCCATCGACGGGCCTAACAAAAAGGGGGTTGAGTTCATTCCAGAACTTTATGACCAAGGTGCGCGAAATTTTGTTGTTTCCAAAATTCCCATTACGCTTGCCGATGCAAATTTTCTGGTAGTTGAGAATACGCTCGCGGCTTTTCAGAAATTCGCGGCATTCTATCGATCGCAGTTCGATTTCCCAATAATCGCCATCACGGGAAGCAACGGGAAAACTATTGTAAAAGAATGGCTCAATTTTCTGCTGTCGCCCGATTTCAGCATTGTACGAAGCCCCAAAAGCTACAATTCGCAGGTTGGCGTTCCGCTATCAGTACTTTCGATTAATGAGCATCATGATCTTGGCGTTTTTGAGGCGGGAATTTCACGCACCAATGAGATGCAAAACCTTCTGGAGATCATTAAGCCCACCATCGGAATTCTTACCAACATCGGTTCGGCACACGATGAAGGTTTTGAAAATGCCGGCGAAAAAATCAAGGAGAAGGCAAAACTTTTTGCTGGAACCGATGTTGCGATCTTGCAAAAAAACCGGACCATCGAGGCTTTTTTATCAAAGTCGCTCAAACTTTTTACGTGGAGCCTTAAAAAGAATGAAGCCGATGTGAGTCTTTCCACTCGACCTTCGGGGATTGGCACTCAGATACACGTGGAATATTTGGAAGACCGGTTTGAGGTGCAGATCCCATTTCATGACAATGCTTCGGTCGAGAACGCGATCACTTGCTTGACAACGATGCTTTATCTCGAATATTCGCCAGAGATCATTTCCAAGCGGATGGCGCTGCTTTATCCAGTTGAAATGCGCCTGAAAGTAAAAAACGGAATAAATCGGACGACGCTGATCGATGACAGCTATAGCAATGACTTTCAATCGCTTAAAATCGCACTTGATTTTTTGGAAAGCCAGAAACAGCACAAACGAAAAACGTTGATCATTTCAGATATTTTTCAAAGCGGGCTTACGGACGAAGCGCTTTACGCAAAGGTTTCCCAGCTTCTGATCTCAAACAAAATCCACCGGATCATTGGCATTGGCGAAACAATCTCAAAATTCAAGGGCAAATTCGCCAACATTACAGTATTCGAGACTACGTCGGATTTTTTGGATAATCTCAACGCACCTGATTATACTGACCAAACCATTTTGATAAAGGGCGCGCGTTCCTTTCGGTTTGAGCAAATCGTGGCAACCTTGGAACAAAAAACCCACGAAACCGTTTTTGAGATCAACCTCAACGCGCTTGGCCACAACCTCAATTATTACCGCTCAAAACTTGAGAAAAGCACTAAAATAATGGTAATGGTCAAAGCTTTTGGCTACGGTGCGGGCGGCTATGAAGTGGCAAAACTTCTAGAGCATCAAAAGGTCGATTATCTTGGGGTGGCTTTTGCCGATGAGGGGATCGATCTAAAAAGTGCTGGCATTTCGACACCAATAATGGTCCTGAATCCCGAAAACTCCAGTTTTTCAGCGATCATTGACAACAATCTCGAGCCAGAAATCTATAGTTTTACCGGTTTGGATGCATTTTTGAAAGTGGCCGCTGCAAAGAAAGTCGCGAATTACCCGATACATATAAAGGTCGACACAGGAATGCACCGTCTTGGTTTCAATCTTGCCGATGCCGCCGAAATTGGCAAGAAACTTTTGCAGCATAAAACCGTGAAGATACAAAGCGTGCTTTCGCATTTGGCGGCTAGCGACGAACCACAGCACCGCGAATTCACATTGGAACAGATTTCAAAATTCAAGAAATTCACCGAGGAGCTTTCCAACTGCACGGGCGAAAGATTCATCCGCCACTTGCTCAACACCGGTGGCGTCGCGTATTTTCCCGAAGCACAATTCGAGATGGTTCGGCTTGGCATCGGTCTTTATGGCGTTTCGGACAATGAGATGGATCAGAAAATGCTTCAGACCGTTGGCACGATCAAATCGATAATATCACAGATCAGAAATGTTCCCGCTGGGGAAAGCGTTGGATATTCCAGAAACTACATTGCAGAAAAAGATGCGATAATTGCCACAATACCAATAGGTTACGCCGATGGAATCCCCAGAAGTTGGGCCAGCAACGGTTATGTGATGATCAATGGAAAAAAAGCGCCGATCACGGGAAAGATATGTATGGATATGCTGATGGCGGATGTTACCGAAATTCAGTGCAAGGACGGCGACACGGTCATAATCATTGGCGAAAAGCCGTCGCCAAAAGAAATCGCCGATGCGATCGATACTATACCGTACGAGATCATGACAGGAATTTCACAACGCGTCAAAAGATTGTTTTATAGAGAGTAATAATTCTTTTGAATTTATATAGATTTGCTTTTCTTGAACCTAAAAATTAAATAAAAAATGGGATTTTTCAGCGATTTTAAAGCGTCCTTGATGAAGGGCGATGTCGTAAGCCTTGCCACTGCGGTGGTAATCGGTGCGGCATTTGGCAAGATCGTCAGCTCTGCAGTGGATGATGTCATAATGCCGATAATTGGTTTAATCACCGGCGGCGTTGATTTTACGACCAAATTTATCGCGCTCAACGGCGAGACTTATGCATCACTTGAAGTGGCGAAAGCAGCCGGCGCAGCGGTGATCACCTATGGGAATTTCGTACAGGCTTGCATCAATTTCATTCTCATCGCCTTCTTTATATTCATCGTGCTCCGAGCCGTTGAAAAAGCCCGCAGAAAAGATGCCGACGTGCCAGCGGCGCCGCCAGGCCCGACGAACGAGGAAAAGCTCCTTATGGAAATCCGCGATGCGCTGAAATCCCGAACACTGTAGTACCGCTACATCATATATTTCTAATCTCAAACCGTCCGCACCCTTGGACGGTTTTTCTTTTAAATGACTATTTTTGTTTGCTTTAAACAAACACGTAAAAATGAAAATCGCAGTAATTGGCGCCACCGGAATGGTGGGCGAAATAATGTTGAGAGTGCTCGAAACGAGGAATTTCCCGGTAACGGAACTCGTTGTTGTTGCTTCTGAACAATCGGTTGGTAAATCCATTTCCTTCAAAGGAAAAGAACACAAAATAGTAGGTCTTGCCGAGGCCGAATCAATGAAATGCGATATCGCGCTTTTTTCTGCCGGTGGCGAAACATCGTTGGAATGGGCACCAAGATTCGCGAAAGCGGGAACAAAAGTCATCGACAATTCCTCGGCATGGCGAATGGATCCTTCGATAAAGCTGATTGTTCCGGAAATCAATGCATCGTCGTTGACCAAAGACGACATGATCATCGCCAACCCCAACTGCAGCACGATACAAATGGTTTTGGCATTGGCGCCGTTGCACAGTAAATATACAATTAGCAGAATCGTCGTCAGTACCTATCAATCGATTACCGGAACTGGCGTGAAAGCAGTGCAACAACTTGAAAATGAATATTCTGGTGTATCGGGCGAAATGGCTTACAAATATCCGATACACAGGAACGTAATCCCGCAATGCGATGTTTTTGAGGAAAATGGCTATACCAAAGAAGAAATGAAACTGGTGCGCGAAACCCAGAAAATACTGGATGACAGAACGATAGCGGTTACTGCCACGGCCGTGCGCGTTCCCGTTTCTGGCGGACATAGCGAGGCCGTGAATGTTGCTTTCGCTAAAGATTTTACATTGGATGAAGTTTGCAGGATCTTGCACCAAACGCCCGGCATCACGCTTCAGGACAATATAGACACTTTTACTTATCCCATGCCGAAGTATGCCGAGGGAAAAGATGATGTTTTTGTGGGCCGGCTTAGACGCGACGAAAGCCAACCCAACACTTTGAACATGTGGATCGTGGCAGACAATCTCAGGAAGGGCGCGGCGTTGAACACCGTGCAGATCGCGGAATATTTGGTGGAGAAAAATCTGGTTTAAGTCAGAAAAAACAACCCAGAATTATTGTTTTGTTAAAACAAGTTTGCAGGTTTTGGTTTTCGCTAAATTTGCCTTTGATGAAAAAACGCGCAATTCTTTACGCTTGGTCACTCGTCCTTTCTTTGGGATTCGCCACTGTTTTTCAGTCGATGCACGAGTTATCGCACGGTATTGTTTCGCAAAAAGAATTTTGCAACCACGCTTATGGCGCTTCCAAAAAAGAGATCACGCACCAGCACCATAATTATGATCATTGCAAGGTTTGTGCGTTTTCATTCACGCAACTTGCAGCTTTCACCACAAATTCCCAGTTCGATTTTACGCTGAAGGTTTTTGACGCAGTGGTTGTTTTCACAATTCCCGTTGTTGTTTCAAAAATCGTTTCCACCAAATTTCTTCGCGGT
>JBBSUW010000129.1:0-6694 GCA_038234025.1 Flavobacteriales bacterium | reverse complement strand
TCCTTGCTCATTCAAAATGTTTTGAAACCTCTGGACTTGCCTGTGTGATTGTGTGGTTTCAAAAATATACAATTTATTGCGAGGATTGTTATCAGTTCATCACAAACTAGCCCGGATGGAAACGGCATCCTTTTGGTTTTTGGCGATCGGCCAAAAAGCAAAAGATACAGTGGACAGCCGGAAATAGCTCCAATAAAAAGATATGAGTTAGGAATTATGAGTTATGAGAGAGCTGCACGATTATGAATGACTTCGCCAAATCCACACGGTTCGTAAGATAGTAAGTTGGTCAACCAAGAAATTTGCAAAAAAAAGAAATGCCCGGCGTTTCCACCGGGCATTCCTGAATTCAAGTAAATAAACCGACCTCAAAAAATTCAACTGCAGTCGCGAGCATTTTTCAAAAGGCCCTTGCGCTGCAACAATGTTTAGTTCGCCACGTGCTTTTCATACCTCCTGGCTGCGAACATCGCCTCGCCGGCAAGCCACAGCGAAACCCCGAAGAAAACCAAATCCTTCAAGAGAAACTGTCCTGGATTGGGGGATGGGAACGGGAAGCCATAGCCTTCTTGCCACATTGTGGGCGTGGTGAATACGAAGGTGAGCGTGATCACAAAAAAGATGGATGCGCCGATGCTGCCGATGCATGAGAGCTTTGGTGAGAACTCTCGCGATGCGATCAACAACGCCATAATTATCTCGATGACGCCAATGCCACTGGAATAGCCCTGTAGCCCGAAGGCGTCGATTCCCCAAGAGAGAAATGGGCTGTTTTCGAGCAGTCCCTTTATGCCCTCGGCCTCATAGGCCGTGAACTTCAAAAGTCCGACCCACAAAAATGTGATCGCCAGTCCGTAACGCATGATTATCACGCCAATTCGCATTATTCTTGCCGAGGAATCTGTAGCTGTTTCCATGATTTATTTGTTTTAAGAATTTAAAGATCAAAACCGGCAAGTCCCATAAAATCATATTTTCCCAGTGTGCCAACGCTTGCCTGCGTGGTCTGCAACGTGAACTGTGACTTATACCTGACGCCTGTACCGGTTATCTCGAACAAATTTATGGAAAATGATTGAAGCGCACCGGTGTTGTAGATATATTTGTTGTCTGCCGTGATGTAAAGATCTTTTGAGTCTCCATCGGGCGCAAAACCACCGCGGGGCTCAAACGGCAATTTGCCTGTGATGTTTCCTCCGCTGCCAATCGAATACGGCGTGATAACATTGCCCGTAAAGCTGGCGACGTACAATCGGTCGCCCATTGGGCTGATCGCGGTCCAACAGGCCTCGTCAAGGTCGGCCTCGTTTCCAGTGGTGTAGTTTCCGGTCTTTGTTAGTGCAGATCCGCTATCGGACAATATGGTGAGGCTGTTGTCTGTTTTGGCGACCGTTGTATTGAAGTTCGTTGCGTACAAAAGATTGTTGTTGTTCGGCGCCCACGATATTCCAATGGTTCCAGCGATGCCCGATTCTTCAAAATAACGTGGATTGGAAACAATACCGTTCGCAAAGTCATACATATAGACACGGCTTGGGTGCTGTTCGTCCAACGATGGGCTGGAAGTACCAAAGTGCGCGATCCCCCAAGTTGATACGGCAAGCTTTGTTCCATCGGCACTGAAAAGTGCCTGAGACGGACCGCCGTTTTCGCGGACATAAGTTGCAAGAAGGCCTAGTGGTGTCATGGTTCCGTTACTGCTGTTGAACCTGAACAATGCTATGTTTCGCACTGCATCGGTTGGATCTGGCTGGGTAAGGTCCATCATATGGAACGCGTCATCCGGAAAACGCTGTACATTGGGAACGTCCTTTTGAACATTGGGATTGTTCCATTGGTTGCCGACCACCAACCAATAGTCGGTGCTACTGCCCGCTACGGGCGTACAAGTGATGCTCACCGGGCGCATTCCGCCAGAATCGACATTGCCAACAAACGTAAGATTTCCGTTGGTGCGGTCGAGCGAAAACACGGTAACGGTATTGCCGCCCGCGTTAACGTTCAAGAGATAATTGCCGATAATTTTTATGGAACCCTGAAAATCGAAGTCGCCGTGCGCATCTCCGCCCGCGGCCAAGTTGGCGCCTCCAAGGCTATTAGTGGAAAAAGTGGTCTCGTTCTCAAGCGAGCCGTCTGTCATTCTGGTAAAGCGCACCACTTGGTTGGTGCCCTCGCCGTTTATGGTTGTGTACAAATAACCTGCTACTGTGTTTGTTGGGATAATTGGTGGAACGTACGGATCATCATCGTGGCAGGAAGTAAATGTAAAAGCTATTCCGCAGAATAGCATCAAAAGTAGTTTGTTGGTAGTTTTCATCGATTTTGTTTTATGTGGTTCAGTTCAAAAATGTATATCAAATTTGACTTTCGAAAATTACTTTTTATAATATTAAAAAACCTGCAATTTGTGAACTGTTTAACTAACGAAATCGAACAATAACAAGGTTTTACAAGATTATTCCCCAAAAAATTAAGATTGTTCCTTTATCGTTTTTGTGAAAATTCCTTTCTGAATTTCAATGGCGTTATCGAGGTGTGGTTTTTAAAAAAGCTTGAAAAATGGCTTTCAAAATGATAGCCCAATTGCTGCGAGATTTTGTTGATGGATTTGTCGGAAAACAACAGCAATCGTTTTGCCTCTACGAGAATTCGATCGTTGATCACCATAAGCGGTGTTGTACTGGTGTGCTTGGTGAAGAGGTTGGCAATCGTCTTGGGCGATTTACCGAGCATTTTCGCATAGTCCAATACTTGATGGTTGGTAGCGAAATGCTGTTCTACGAGCAAGTGGAATTTTCGTAGCAAGTCGCTCTCGGAAGTGGACAGGACCGGGCAAATAATGTCTTTTTGTAAAATCCGGTTGGAAAGTATCAATAATCGGGCAAGCAGCGCTCTAATCATTATGCCCTGCAGCGAGTCTTCTTTAAAGAATTCTACTTTTAAGGTATCGTATATATTTTGAAAAACCGGTACCTCGTTTTCGTCCAGACATATTATAATGGGATTTGAAGAGCCATAGAACAAAGGACCATTGCATGAAACTTCCTCGTCGATGTCGCCTATGTGGTAGAATTCCCTATTGAAAACAAGGGAAATCATACTGTTGTTCTTGGTGGGGAATTCAATAATGTTTAGCGGCGTGCAAAAAAGCAGTTGGTTTTTCTCGAGCATTGCCTCGCAGCCGTCAATCTGCATCTTGGACACGTCTTCCATTGTCCAGAGAATCTTGTACAGTCCTTTTTTCTTCAATAGGCTTCGACCGTCGGCGCAACTGAAATCTGTGAGGGTTATCGTGCTTTGCTCTTCTGGATTGTTGTAGATAAGATTCATTGGTAAAATAATTGATTGTTCAAAATGTGGACATCGAACCAATAAAACGGAGAATTATCGTTTTGATAAAATTACCGCATAAAATTACAAAATTCGGTCAATTGTTTCTCAGAATTTTAATGTCATTTTGTAAAGATCGCAGATTTATTGAATTCGAAGCGTGTTTTTTTGCGCGATGAATTAATCTCAATTGTTTTTATCAAACCTCGAGCGAAAGCATGCGCAATTCTTGGCCGTTCAATCATGATCTCAGGGCTTTTTGCCACGAGCCGACAAAGAATTCCAAGCTTTTGATGGTTGGCAGGAAATACACTTTATAGTAGCTGAATTCAATTTTCAGAAATGACTTGTTGGGATTTGGCGAACTATAAAATCCGTTTTCGCTTGAACCATAGATATATTACAATGCAAATTGCGGCCATTGCGCCAAGCGAAATAAAATAGCCATAATGCCATTCGAGTTCTGGCATAAATTTAAAATTCATTCCATAAACGCCTACAATAAATGTCAGCGGCAAGAAAAAGGCCGAGAAAATCGTGAGCAATTTCATCACGTCATTGTTTTTGGCAGAGTTGAACGACAAATAGCTGTTCAGCAAACTGTTGGAATCCTCGAGCACTTCATCATTGGTCAATATCAGATCCAAAAGTCGGTCCTTGATGTCCTGAAGCCCGGTTTTTGACTTGTCTGAAACTTCAAGATGACCCACGACCGTTTGCGTAATCTGCAGCAGTTTTTTGGTGATTCGAGATTGTGTTTTCTGATAATAAAGGTCTGCCAAAGAAATTGTTGCGTGTTTTTTCAAGAACACCAAGCGCTCCATTTCATCGGTGCGCGCGGACAATAAATCTGATGGACTTTCAAAGGTCTGCGTCATTTTATGAATCAACCAAAGCACCAATTCTTCCGGATTTGCAGGATTTACGGTCACATTTTGCATAAAATCAAACTTCGCGCGGTGTATCGTGATCACGCGTTTATCGCTGAAGAAAAACGCTACCTTGCTCGAAAGCTCATTCACGCTGGTAATTCTGACGCCTGGCTTTGCCGAAAATGCTCGCAGAATCATAAATTGGTAATTGGTCAGTTTCTCGTACTTCGGCAAGTGGCCAACCTGCAAACTGTCCTTGATCTGAAAAAAATCCAGCTCGTAATCTTTTGCGATCTTGTCCAGATTTTCCTGGTTTGTGTGGCAAATGTCAATCCATGTAAAATTCTCAAACGCTGTCTCGTGATACTTTTTTTCCATATTCTTTGCAAAATACAAATGTAGCGGGTTTGCCGGTCAAAGTTGTTTGGAATTTTGATTTTCGGGAGCAGAAAATTTGTCTTTCTTTCAGCATTTGTACCGGGAACTTCGTTTGGTCACTTAGATCCAAATCAAGTCTTTGATTTGCTCTCGCGAATGCTGTATCCACGGTAAAAACGCGGGCTGCCGCGGCAAAATGCCTCTCGGTTTTCACCGGTTCTTAAAAAAATAACATCTTGGTGAGACAATCAGCGCAATTTTTGATGAAATGTGTTTTTATGGTATTGCAGGATGCACAGTTGGCATTGATGGATTAAATTCAATGTATGGGCTACATCGCTAAACCGGATTTTTTTTTATCCAGATACACGAGATATTTCGTCCACTTTTATCGTTTTCTCTAATAAGCTTTTCTTCTCTTGCAACAAAAGATTCGATAAGATCGCTTTTAAGTGGTTCAAAAAATGCATAGGATCTCATATTTATCAATTCAAAATTTGTAAGTTGTGATTTTAGATATTCGAGGGAAATACCCCTGGTCTTTTCGTCTGTTTCTACATGAATGTCCGTCACGCCCCAAATTTCATCAGCAGTCATCCTTTTGCTTATGGCTTTTTCGCTAAGAAGTTGATTGTTGATGTGATCTATATAATCGTAGCGCTTCAGTAAAGTATTTATTTTTCTTTTAATATCTTTCGGGATAAAATCCGTTATGGCAGTATTTGTTTTTTTGCTTCTGATCAACTCATGTTCCTTTTTGCGGTATTTGTAATTTTCAGTATCCAAATGATCGTAGTTCGGATCCTGCAAATGAATCAGAACACCATTTGGATTTAATCGATTGGACACGTCTTTCAAAAATGTTGCGAGATCTGGAATATGGTGCAACACAGAGCAGATCATGATGATATCGAAGTTTTGGACTACATCTCCGAGGTAACCGTTGACGGTGTCAAAAGGTATATCCCAACCTTTCGCTTTTTTGGTGGCTTCCTTCAGCATATTCACAGAGGTATCCAAGAGCGTGACGTGCTCTATCTTTTCGCCAATTTTTGACTCGATCAATAGCTTTGTACTTAAGCCTGTACCGCAGCCAATGTCCAACAGTTTTAGATTTTTATATTCTGTGTTTGTGGATTTGAGAAGATCGTTAATCAATATATCAACTTGTTCTTGCAAACTGTCGCGCATACCACTGTGACTGTTGTCATAATGTGCCGATTCAAAGTCGTGAAACACGATGTTGACTCTTTCGTGAAATTTTTCGGGCGAGAGCGGACTTCCAACTTTTTTTATGAGCGCGGGCAAATGATGCAGCATATCGGACTTTGGAGTTATTTGGAGAATTTTAAAATATTTTGAACTTGCAAAATACGCAGAAAATACCTTTGCCGGAAAAAAAATCTTTCTGTTTGATCAACCAAAAGTTTGGGCCGTTAGTCCGGTGGAGATCAACTTTCCTTTCTGTTGATTAAGTATTTCAATGCGCCGGTTGACCATAGTGCAAGAAAGATGAGCACGGGCTGGAAGAACAACCTTAAAAGCCTTTTGTTGTCAGTATCCAATCCGAAGGAACTGATTTCATTTGTATATTGAGAAACATTTCCGGGAAAAACCAGTACATAAAAAATGGCCAATGCGATGCCGACCTTCATTTTCTGTTTTGTCAAAAATATTATCGAAAGTCCCAAGATAATTTCAACAACGCCCGAAGCCAGAACCACAAAATCCATAAAAGCGTGGTTGTTCGGCAACCATCGGGGAACTTGCGCCAGAAAAGCCTCGCGTTTGTAAGTAAGGTGCGCGATACCGGCAACGGTCATAAAACCGCCGAGAATTATACTAGCGGTATTTTGGACAAAAGATATTTTCATATTTGTAACCAATTAAATTATTTATTTTTTATTAAAATGATTTCCATGCAATGATTCAGTTCAAATATAAAAATAAAGACTTTGGGGAAGAAGGAAAAAATTCTTAAATATCTTATGAATATCTTCGCGAATTTCCATCCCGATACCTATCGGGACCAAATTGTCTAATTGTCTAATTGACTAATTCCTCAAAAACTGACTTATTGACACCATTGTTTTTTTGGCGTTACTTTTGCCAAC
>JBBSUW010000128.1:0-6706 GCA_038234025.1 Flavobacteriales bacterium | reverse complement strand
TGGGTTGTGGTTTGATTAAAGATTAGAAAACACGATATGATAGCTCGATGCGCAAACTATCAGAAGAAGGTTGTGGTTTGATTAAAGATTAGAAAACACGATATGAAGCGAAAAGTTTTTCTATCAAAACACAACGTTGTGGTTTGATTAAAGATTAGAAAACACGATATGCGAACTTTTAAACATCGAAGTTGACTTTGAGTTGTGGTTTGATTAAAGATTAGAAAACACGATATGGATCAACCACAAACAAATAACAACACAATGGTTGTGGTTTGATTAAAGATTAGAAAACACGATATGAGAGGCTTATGAAAATAGTGTAAAAGTTATGTTGTGGTTTGATTAAAGATTAGAAAACACGATATGATATACGGAACTCTCGATATCGAACCCTGCGTTGTGGTTTGATTAAAGATTAGAAAACACGATATGCGCCTATGATGGATTCTGCGGCATCATTGGGTTGTGGTTTGATTAAAGATTAGAAAACACGATATGGTTTAGAGTTTCTAAAGAGCAGATTATTTGGTTGTGGTTTGATTAAAGATTAGAAAACACGATATGAGCGCCGCCCTCAGCCGCTGGTATCGAAGCATTTGAAACAAAGTATCGTGAAAAAAACGCCTCTTTCTTGGGTTGATAGACCAAGTTTGAGGCGTTTTTTCGTTTCTGAAACGCCACAAACCTCCAATCTTCGCCTAAAAAAGCTCCAACTGTGTCGGCGGCGCTTCCCTGGGAACTTCCGAACGTCCCCAAAAATTCATGATGTTGCCAAATTGCTTGTCCGTGATCCGCAGCACGCTCACCTTTCCCATTGGCGGCAGCAACTTGTGAATTCTTTTCTCATGAACATCCGCGCTCTCGCCACTCGCGCAATGACGGATATAGACCGAATATTGCATCATCGCAAAACCGTCCTTGAGCAGATCCCGCCGAAAGCCCGACGCGTTTTTCCGATCGCGCTTGGTTTCGGTGGGGAGATCAAAAAACACAAATAGCCACATGATACGATAACCGTTTAGCTCCATAAACTTGGATACTTGATTTTTTTTCTCGTACCGTCATAACATTGCTGCAACGAACTGGCGGTTTTTTGGAGCGCAACCATCAACGGACTTTTCTCGTCCTTGAAATAGACGGTTCTTACCAGCACTTGCAGAAGCTCGGCCTTGATTGCCGTGTTGAGTTCTTGTTCATCAAAAACCTGTATGATCTCGTGCACTTTCTCGTCAACAAGCGGTCGGAATGGTTCCATAATGTCGTCGGCAAGCGCAAAGGCATTGTACTTGCTCTTGTGGTGGATACCGAGCGTGTTCAAAAGTCCGCTGCCCGACAAAGCCCTTGCTGTTGCAGCGCGCAATACAGCATAACCATAGTTGAGAAAACTGTTGGGATAGCCGCCAAACCGTTCGCGCTTGAAGCCAAACTCAAAGAACGCCTTCCAATATTGGCCCGCAGCTACGCCTTCCATATTGCCAGTGTCGCCGCTCAGTACCTTGGTTGCCAAAAAAGGCAATGAATTTTTCGCGCCCGTGATCTTTTCGAGCAATAGTCCCTGGTTATTTATTTTTTCGGCAACGGTCTGCTGCCAAAGCTGTTTTTTAAGCGGAACGCTCGCGCTTATCTGGTTTTTAAAGATTTCCTGTTGGATGTGATGGCTGTTGAGGTTGAGGAACATGCCGTTTGGCAAGTGGTTTTTGGCACAAATTATTACAGCCGTATTGTTCTCCACCAGCAGATTCATTGCCGGAATACTCAAGAAAACCTCGGCATTGTCAATGACCAGAAAACCGATATCTTCAATGGGCACGGTGCTTTCGCGATTATCTGACTTCAGCACCAACTGCAGATTTTTGGTCGTTATGAGTGTTTTGTTTTCTACCAACAATGTTCTTTTTATCATCTTGCCGAACTTTTTTATTAGTAATCAATATGTTGCGCGTTGCATCGAATAAAAATAGGCAATAAAAATCTAACCTATTATAATCTTCTCTTCTTGCTTTTTATCGAATCGAATTTTTTTTATCCCGCACAAGGCAATATTCACGGTTTGAAAGTTAATTTACACCGCTATTATCTATGGTTCAATCTTCTATCTTCCAGATAATTTGAGTGGCTTTCATAGAATACTGCAACCTTTCCCGAAAACTCAATGCCGTTAAGTCAGGAGATTGTTTTTAAGCTTACATTTTATTCATTGATCATCAAAAACAAAACCATCGGAAAACCCCCATCAACCGTAAAGATGATATCGCTGCTGTTCTCATATCTTCCCCTGTACAAGTGCTTTCCATCAAAAGTGTAAAGAATATCGCTGGTGTTTTCAAAACGGCCTTTGTAAATATGTTTTACATCAAAAGTATAGATTATCGCACCCGTGTTCTTGAATTTCCCCTTATACAAATGTTTTCTATCATAAGTGTAAATAATATTGCTGCTGTTCGAAAACCGACCTTTGTAAATAAATTCGCCATCAAAAATATTCAAGATATCACTTGTGTTCGCGTATTTTCCACTGTACAAATTCCTCCCGTCAAAAGTCTGCACAATCGCGCTGCTGTTGGTGAACTTTCCTTTGTGCACGTGCACCAATTTTGGTTGAAAAAATGTCAGTGGCAATAAAAGCATTAATATCAAAATCGGAATGTATTTGTTGATCATCGTCATTTATGATTTATTAAAATCCTAAAAAACTAATTCCCATACTTAACCTTTCTCAAAACCCGCAACGCTTCCTTAAAATTCAAATAAACATTCGGAAAAGGTTTTAATAGAAGTTTCGCACCGATGAGCTTGTCCTTCGCTTCATCAAAGCCATTGAGGTAAGAAATCATAAATGTTGACGGAAGCCGTTCGAGGTCAACCATTTCTCGATTTGAAAGTTCGCCGCCGTTCTGCAATTTCCGCAAAAGCGCGATATTGCTGTTGTAAATATGGAAAAGCATTTTGCGGCTGAAGACCGGCGGTTCAAAAAGCATTTCGCGCTCAATGTTGTAATAGCCATTGTCAAAAAACTGGATCGTTTGTTTTTCCAAAGGATAATAGCTTGTCGCGTCATTCAAGCCCATCGGCACAAATTCGGTGATGGTGAAACTGTCGTCGTCAAAATCGATCGTGACGTCGTCCTGCGCTGAATAAAACAATTTGACTTGTTCGTTAATTAGTTCAATATCAACACGAGAGAGAAAAGTCTGGTCGCGCACCTTCCGCTTGGTTCCCGCCCAACAGATCACGAAAAGCTCCTTGAAAACCTTGTACTTGGGAGAAATATCGGGATGTTTGAAATTCATGAAATCGATAACGCCATCAAGCGTGTAACCGATCGAGTTGCGCGAAGAATTCTCGATGCCAATAACGGTTTCGGTATTCTGATAGTTCTTTTCGACCTCGCCCAAAAAAGGCATCGAATTGCTGCCACGTCTTACAAAAACAGTTTCAGATGGAATCGTATGAATGCCTTTTTTAAAAAGCGAAACCTGATTGTTCGGCTTGATCGTGACCAAACCCACAACCTTGTCCTTGGGCAAATTCGGAAACGGGACATTTTCATATTGAATCAAGGGCGGGTTTTCGAGATAAGCGTTCACCAGATTTTGGATATGGCTGTCGTCAAAAAAATCATCGCCCACGATCTCGTTGTCCTGATCTTCGACACCCACCACGATGTAGGAATTATTGGCCGGATTTGAATTTGAAAGCGCACAAATATGTTTCAAAAACTTCGCTTTTCCCTCGCGCGTATGCAAGTTAAGCTGGCGTTTCTTGTCATAGAACGGACTCTCGTCGTTGTGCGCGAGAAGGTTTTTGACGAGAAGTCGCTTGTTGATCATTCAATAAATTCTGTTTCAGGCTTAAAGTTAAACGTTTAAAGTTCCATTCAACTTAAAATTATCTTCACACGCAGCAAAACTTGAAACTTGAAACTTTTCTTTGAAACCCTTAATTTAAATATTTTAGTTCAATTTTTGTTGTTTCGCCATTCATAATTTATAATCCATAATTTATAATTTTCCTCAAACTTTCCTCACAATCGTGCTGCTCGCCTGCGCCGTGCTCATCACTACAAGATCGGCGATGTTGACATGGTATTTGCGCGTTGTCACAAAAAGTATAATATCTGCAATATCTTCCGGTTGAAGCACATCAAAACCTTGGTAAACCTTTTCCGCCCTTTCCTGATCGCCCTTGAATCGCACCTCAGAAAATTCTGTTTGCACCATTCCAGGATGAATCGCGCCAACACGGATTCCGAATGGGTTCAAATCCATTCGCATCCCTTGGTTCAGCGCGTCAACAGCGTGTTTTGTGGCGCAGTAAACATTGCCATTGGGGTAAACTTCTTTTGCCGCCGTGCTGCCGATATTGATGATATGGCCACTTTTTCGTTCGATCATTCCCGGGATGATTGCCTTTGACACATACAGCAAGCCCTTGATATTTATATCAATCATCGCGTCCCAATCGGCCACATCGCCGGTCTGTATCGGATCGAGACCGTGCGCATTTCCCGCATTGTTGATCAAGATATCGATGGCTTTAAAATCTTTTGATAACGATCCGATAATATCAAAGACTGCTTTTTTGTCCCGAACATCAAACGCCAAAGTGTGGACTTCCGAGAATGCTGAAAGTTCCTTTTGAAGTTCCGCCAATCGGTCTTCACGACGTCCGCAGAGAATGACCTTAAACTTGTTTTCCGCGAAAATTACAGCAGTGGCGCGACCTATTCCGCTTGTTGCACCGGTTATGAGTACTGTTTTCATAGAATATTTTTTCGTATTATAAGTTGCCTAAATGTACGAAGCATTTTCAGTTTGAGAATTTTTTGGAGCTGTTTGCGTCGCCAGTTCGCTTCTTTAAAGCTCGGGTCTCCGCTCTTCACTATATCTTTTGCGGCCAGAATAAGGCCGAGAAAGGATACCGCTGCGATCGCGGCCATGGCAGGGGTTCAATTTAATTTTGGGTTGCATTTAAATTCGAATCCCATTTGCAGGTTTTTTTTAAATTAATTCAACTCAATTATATTTTTGCAATAATTATTTAAGTACCTTGGTTGAAGTTAATTCAGCATTGCCTTGACAGTTAATATCAAACCATCTTTCATTGGCTACCTTCATAGCTTCAGGGGATTTGCCATTATCAATATAGTGGCAATCCACGCTGTTGGGTTGGCTGGAATGCTTTCTTCACGAAAAACGCTAGCGAATGATTCGATCCAAATTGCAAACCAAGTATTGTTCCACAACAGCACAATTTATTTTGCGATTATATCAGGTATGCTGTATACAGCGATATTAAAACGCAAAGGCGTTAAATCTTTTTTCGTGGCCAAATTCAAGTATATTTTTGTTCCCTATGTCTTTTTTACGCTGGCGTACTCCATTTTTGACAATAAAGCCCACGGATTTTTTATACTGCAGCCCAATTTGGAAGCATATCTGAATGCATCGCCATCAAATTTCCTCTACGGAAAGGCATGTTTTGTGTTTTGGTACATGCCGATCCTCTTTTTTATGTATCTGGCAACCCCAATCCTCGACTATATTATGAGAATAGAAAAATGGGGCAACTATATAATAGCGATAGTGGCTTTGATTCCTTTGGTGGTTCGGCGCGTGGAGTTGGATGAATTGCTCACTGGTGATTTTTTGAGTTTGCAGACAATGGTCTATTTTACCGGCGCTTACGCCGCGGGAATGCTTATTGCTACCAAACTGGAGGCTAGAATGGAGTGGATGCGACGTAATTGGTTAATTTTTGCGGCTGTGGCCAGTCTTTCAACAGCTGCTCTTTTGTATGTTATAATATTTTCAATCGATCGATTTGACATGTTTTCTATTCAATCAACTTTGTATTACGCGCAAAAAATGGCTTTTTCAGTCTTGTTTCTTGTGCTTTTTAAAATAATGGGAGATTCGCAGCCAAAGTGGTTACATCCTGTAGCGGGTACAGCATTTACGATCTACTTTGCGCATGCATTTTTTCTGGGTGTCAGCCTGTTTATCTTGATGCCAGTCATCCAATATAATATAATCTCACCTTTCAACATTTTGCTGGCAAGCATTTTGATGATCGCCATATCCACACTTTTGAGCATTGGGTTTGCACGAGTGTTTCAAAAGTTATTTGGCAAGAATTCAAGAAGGATTATAGGTTCATAAATCAGATTGTCGTTGTCCTAATATTTCCCTCTCGCCGCCGCAGCCCATTCCGCAAGCAATTTTCTGTCGGCCGCATTCACATCTCCGTGGATAAAAGTGTACGAATCAAGTGGCATCCAACCATTTTTGGCGGCATCTTCAATATCTTCGAACCGATGCGCCTTTTTCTTTTTAAAATATCCGCTCCACGCCGAGAAGTTCAGATCACGTTTGGCTTCTTAGATATGATCGTTCAGAAAAAATGAAACCGGCGCAACTTCAGAATACCACGGATATTCGGTTTGATTGCTGTGGCAGTCGTAGCAATGTGATTTCAGAACCGCAGAGATTTCCGGCGAAACGTTGGTCTCTTTTTCAAAATCGGAAACACTTTCATGACCGCCGTTGTTTTTTTCTGGTCGGATGAACTGGATTACAATCAACGCGACCAAAGCCATGATGAGAATAATTCTGACAGCTTTTTTCATTGGAATATCGTGCTTATGAGATTAAGCACGATATTTCACAAATTTGGGCCGATTCAACATGGCAATCCCGTCATC
>JBBSUW010000127.1:0-6711 GCA_038234025.1 Flavobacteriales bacterium | reverse complement strand
CTTCAAGAGTAGTTAGATTACTGCTTCGTTTTTATATTAAGTTTGTTGGATACGATATAAAGATAATATAGTTTCTCTAAAGTGAAACAAAACCAATTTGTTAAGAATTGATATCTGCAACAAAATGCAGCAAAAATCACTGTAGTAAGTTCTCATCCGCGTAAGGGATAGTAGTGGAAATCCTTTTTTCCCGCTTTTTCAGCGGGCAAAAAGATTGCAATGGATAGCGCGACCCGAAGGGATACGCCCAAAATTTAAAATTTCACTAACTTCGCCCGAATTTATTAAAAAAACTCGCAATGGGCACGCGCTTTACAGAACATAACGGATTGGATTTGCCAAAGGTTGCCGCCGATGTTCTGTCATTTTGGAAAGAAAATAACATCTTTGAAAAAAGCATCGAGACGCGCGAGGGCAAGCCGCCGTTCGTGTTTTTTGAAGGTCCGCCTTCGGCAAACGGTTTGCCGGGAATTCACCACGTAATGGCGCGTGCCATCAAGGATATTTTTTGCCGTTACAAAACCCAAAAAGGTTTTCAGGTCAAGCGGAAAGCGGGTTGGGACACGCACGGTCTTCCCGTGGAACTCGGCACCGAAAAGGAACTTGGCATCACAAAAGAAGATATTGGCAAGACGATTTCGGTGGAAGAATACAACGAGGAATGCAAAAAAACCGTGATGCGCTACACCGATGTGTGGAACGACCTGACCGAAAAAATGGGTTATTGGGTCGATATGTCCGACCCTTATACTACCTACAAACCCAAATATATCGAGAGCGTTTGGTGGCTTTTGAAACAGATTTATGACAAAGGCCTTATGTACAAAGGCTACACCGTGCAACCGTATTCGCCAAAAGCGGGCACGGGACTTTCGTCGCACGAAGTGAACCAACCCGGAAGTTACCGCGATGTGACCGACACGACGGTTGTGGCGCAGTTCAAAATAAAGAGAAAGAATGAACTTGTAGAAAGTCAACCCAGTAGTGATTATGGCAAATTATATACTGACAGAGGTTTGCAGCACAACATCTTGCAAGAAAAATTACAAGGCGCATATTTCCTTGCGTGGACCACGACACCGTGGACTTTACCGTCTAATACAGCACTTACAGTTGGAAGAAAAATAGAATATGTACTTGTTCAAACTTTCAACCAATATACTTTTGAACCTGTAAATGTTGTGCTGGCGAAAAATCTTGTGGCAAAGCAATTTGGGAAGCCATTTTTTCTTGCAGAGAAGTTAACTGATTTTGAAGTTTATAAGTCTTCTGATAAAAAAATACCATATCAAATTCTGGAATCGTTTCTAGGCAAAGACTTAGTTCATATTCAATATGAACAGCTAATGCAGTTGCCTAGGAATAAATTAAGTGATTTTGACGAAAAAAATGCGTTTCGAGTAATTTCTGGCGATTTCGTAACCACCGAAGATGGAACTGGAATTGTTCACACCGCGCCAACTTTTGGTGCCGATGATGCCAAGGTTGCAAAGGCAGCAGAACCTGAAGTCCCGCCGATGTTAGTGCTTGAACTATCTCCGAACGGAATTAATCCTGGTAATGTTTTGCAATTTGTGCCGCTTGTGGATTTACAAGGAAAATTCATTCAAGGTCTTGGCAATCTTTCTGGCAAATATGTGAAGAACGAATATTATGACGAAGGTTCGGCGCCCGAGAAATCGGTTGATGTCGAAATCGCGATACAATTAAAGGAAGAGAACAAGGCTTTTAAGGTCGAGAAATACGTCCACAGTTATCCGCACAGTTGGCGCACCGATGAACCTTTGCTTTATTATCCGCTGGATTCTTGGTTCATCAAAATTTCTGCCGTCAAGGACAGAATGTTTGAACTCAACCAAACTATCAACTGGAAACCCGCGTCAACCGGCGAAGGACGGTTTGGAAATTGGTTGAAAAACGCCAATGACTGGAATCTTTCGCGGTCAAGATATTGGGGAATCCCGTTGCCAATCTGGCGCAGTGAGGACAAAACCGAGGAAATCCTGATTGGTTCGGTCAAGCAACTTTTTGAAGAAATCGAAAAATCAATCGATGCGGGATTTATGTCCACAAATCCTTTCGCAGGTTTTGACGCAACGGATATGTCCGAAGAAAACTACAACATCGTTGACCTTCACAAGAATATCGTTGACGAAATATTTTTGGTTTCGCCTTCCGGCAAAAAGATGCAGCGCGAGGCCGACCTTATAGATGTTTGGTTTGACAGCGGCGCGATGCCTTACGCACAGTGGCATTATCCGTTTGAAAACAAAGAAAAAATTGACGGCAACCAAGATTTCCCGGCAGATTTTATCGCCGAAGGTGTTGACCAAACGCGTGGTTGGTTCTATACTTTGCACGCCATTGGAACTTTGGTTTTTGACAGCGTTGCCTACAAAAATGTGGTCTCAAACGGTTTGGTGCTTGACAAAAACGGTCAGAAAATGTCCAAGCGTTTGGGCAATGCCGTGGATCCGTTCACAACTTTAAGCGAATTTGGCCCTGACGCCACGCGTTGGTATATGATTGCAAATGCAAATCCGTGGGACAATCTTAAATTTGATATCGAGGGCGTTGCCGAGGTTCGCAGAAAGTTTTTTGGCACACTTTACAATACGTATTCGTTTTTTGCTCTTTACGCGAATGTTGACAACTTTGACCACAGCGAAGCGTTGATTCCGATGGAAGACCGCGCAGAAATCGACCGTTGGGTCATTTCCGAGCTTCATACACTATTAAAGGAAGTTGACGGTTTTTACTCAGATTACGAACCCACAAAAGCGGCGCGCGCCATTGCATATTTTGTTCAGGAAAATTTGAGCAATTGGTATGTTCGTCTTTGCAGAAGAAGATTTTGGAAAGGCGAATATGCGCAGGACAAAATCGCGGCATATCAAACGCTGTTCGAATGTTTGGTCACGGTGGCCAAACTTGCCGCGCCAATCGCGCCATTTTATATGGAAAGGCTTTACCTAGATTTGATGCAATCGACACATTCGGAAGATTTCGAGAGCGTACATTTGGCGAAATTTCCCGCGGCGGTTGAAAAGTTTGTTGATAAAAGCCTAGAAGCCAAAATGCAGAAAGCACAGACGGTTTCGTCGCTGGTTTTATCATTGCGAAAGAAGGAAATGATAAAGGTGAGACAGCCGCTTCAAAAGGTGATGATTCCGCTGAACAATGAGCAAGAGCGCGAACAATTGCTTGCTGTTGCAGATTTGATTAAGGCCGAAGTGAACGTGAAAGAGATTGAACTTTTGACCGATGCATCGAATATTCTGGTGAAGAAAATAAAGCCCAATTTCAAGACTTTGGGGCCAAGATTTGGAAAGGATATGCAATTGGTTTCCAAAGAGATACAAAACTTTGGCCAGAAGCAGATAAACGAATTGGAAACAAATGGCGTAGCAACGCTTGTCTTATCTGGAAAAAATATACTTTTATCAATCCAAGATGTGGAGATAAGTTCTGAAGATGTTGAAGGTTGGCTTGTCGCAACAGATGGAAACACAACGGTTGCGCTCGACATCACGATCAACGACGAACTGAGGAACGAAGGCATCGCGAGAGAAATCGTGAACAGAATCCAGAACATCCGCAAGGACAATGGACTTTCTGTAACTGACAAAATACAAGTTGAAATGGACAGCGATGCAGCGATCGACGCGGCGGTACTATCCAACAAAAAATACATAATGGACGAAACTCTGGCAACGGAAATAACGTTTGTAAAGAATATCCAGAATGGAACAAAAATAGAATTTGACGACCTAAATACAGTAATAACAATAAATTAACCGAAAAAATGATAGAAGAAGCAACACGATATTCGGACGCCGACCTTGCAGAGTTCAAGGAAATTATCGTAAGAAAAATAGAAAAGGCATCATCAGATCTTAGTTTGATAAAGAGCGCCTATATGAACGACCTCAACAACGGTACGGACGACACGTCGCCCACGTTCAAGGCGTTTGAAGAAGGCAGCGAGACAATGTCGAAAGAGGCGAACTCGCAGTTGGCGATCCGTCAGGAAAAGTTTATCCGCGACCTCAAGAACGCGCTTTTCCGTGTAGAGAACAAAACGTACGGCCTTTGCAAAGTGACCGGAAAATTGATCGGAAAAGATCGTCTGAAGATTGTGCCGCACGCAACGATGAGCATCGAGGCTAAAAATTTGCAAAGGTAAAGACGCGATTTATCGCTTCGCACAGAAATAGCCACGATTTATCGTGGTTTTTTAATGACCAAAAATTTTTCACAACCGTCCGCATTTCAAAGTTCAATTGTTAAATTAATTCCTATTTTTGCGCCATTCAAAAAACACCGAAATGAATCTGCGCAAAGCCTATTTGTTGATATTCTTGATCTTGGTCATCGATCAGGTATCGAAAATCTACATCAAGACAAATTTTGTGCTCGGCGAGGAAGTTTCCGTTTTTTCGTGGTTCAAGATTCTTTTTATAGAAAATGAGGGAATGGCATGGGGCACGCAAATTCCAGGAATGTATGGCAAATTGATTCTCACGATCTTTCGTGTCATTGCCGTTGGCGCGATTGCCTATTGGCTCTACGATTCCGCGATGAAAAACCTTTCAAATTATCTTATCGTGGCGATATCTTTGATATTTGCCGGCGCTTTTGGCAACATAATCGACTCGATATTCTATGGCGTCATTTTCGACAACAGCAATGGGCACTTGGCAACGCTTTTTTCCGATCAACCTTATGGAACCTGGTTCTACGGCAAGGTTGTCGACATGCTCTATTTCCCGATCTGGAGCGGATATCTTCCCGACTGGCTGCCGATTTGGGGCGGAAATCCTTTTACATTTTTCAATGCTATCTTCAATGTTGCCGATATGGCGATTTCAGTTGGCGTTGGAATCTTGATTGTCTTTAACAAAAAAGCTTTTGACAAAACACCAAGAAAACAGACGGCCTACGTTTAGTTTTTGAAAGTGTGGATTTTGGTGGGCGTTGCGCAAAAATCCATTGCGACGTCGTTTGCGTTTGATTCAATAATTTCTTCGGCTTCAAAAAACGATAGTCCAATCTTTATAACATCGGGCCGACATTCTTTGAGAAAAACATCGTAGAAACCTTTTCCATAACCAACACGGTTACCATTCACATCAAACGCCAGGAGCGGCAAGAAAACAACATCAATGATCTGGGGATCAATGATATCTGTTCCCAGCGGTTCACAAATTCCGCTTGCGCCGGTGGAAGTTTTCGCACTGTCATATAGCAAATGTTCCATTCTCGGCAGACTTTCAGTTGCGTTCAAAGTTCCAACGACCCGCGGAACCACAACGGCTTTATCTCGAGCTCGCAAAAGATTGATAAGCGGAAAAGTATTCACTTCCATGAGTTTTTCGATAGGTAGAAAAACATGGAATACATTAGATTTCCATACGTCCATAGAAAGCACTGCATTTGCGATCGCAAGACTCTTGAGCGAATGCGCTTCTTGCGAGATCGATTTTCGCTGTGAGAGGTATTTTTTTCGCGCTTCGGATTTTTGCATAATGTAAAAATAAACCATTTCACATATTATAAAAACAATAGAATAACACGCCCAAGTTTCCGTTATTCTTAACAGCTACTGCGCCCTTGCCATTGCTTTTCTTTAACTTTGCCTTATGCAGAATCCGTCGCTCGACCTTCAGATACAAACGCTTCCGGACAGTCCTGGAGTTTACCAATATTATGACAAGGACAGAAAGCTGCTTTACGTGGGCAAGGCCAAAAATCTGAAAAAGCGGGTTCTTTCCTACTTTAATAAAGTACATGAGATTGGTCGAACCCGCGTCATGGTCAGAAAAATCGTCACCATCGACCACATTGTAGTTTCCAATGAGTCCGATGCGCTTTTGCTCGAGAACAATCTCATCAAAAAACACCTGCCCCGCTACAATATCCTGATGCGCGACGACAAAAGCTATCCTTGGATATGCATTAAGAACGAACCTTTTTCACGGATATTTTCCACGCGCAGAATGGTCAAGGACGGCTCTGAATATTTTGGTCCGTACACAAGTTTCAAAACCGTGCACACTATTTTGGGAATGATCCGCGAACTCTATCCATTGCGAACCTGCAACTACGATCTTTCGCCCGCCAATATTGAAAAAGGAAAGTTCAAGGTCTGTCTTGAGTTTCATATCGGAAATTGCAAAGGTCCGTGCGAAGGCTTCGAACCATTGGAAAATTATCAAGAACAGGTAGATGCGATCCGCGAAATTCTCAAGGGTAATTTCAAGGACAGTATGCGAAAGTTCAAAAAACAAATGGTCGATCTGGCCAGCGAAATGGAATTTGAGTCTGCGCACCGCATCAAGAACAAGATAGAGATTCTCGAAAAATACCAGTCGCGGTCGATGGTCGCCAATCCTCGTGTCACCAATCTCGATGTGTTCTCGATCGTTTCGGACGAAAGCGCTGCATATGTCAATTTTCTCCAGATTTCCCACGGCTCGGTCATTCGGTCGCACACTCTGGAACTCAAAAAACGTCTCGACGAAAGCGATCAAGAACTTCTTGAACTCGCCATCATTGAAATTCGCGAGCGTTTTCAGTTGAAATTGAAAGAAATCGTCGTCCCGTTCGACGTTGAGGTTGGCGAGAACATAAAGGTGACCATTCCAAAGTTCGGCGACAAAAAAATGGTGCTCGATCTTTCCATTCGGAACGCAAAATTCCATCGCATCG
>JBBSUW010000126.1:0-6820 GCA_038234025.1 Flavobacteriales bacterium | reverse complement strand
ATGAGAAAGATTTCAGCAGCTGTTATATTATGTTTTTTGTTTTTAAAAATACAGGCGCAAGATCGCGTCATCACGGTCGGAGTTCCATTTTTGCTCATAGCCGCCGACGCTCGATCCGCTTCGATGGGAGATCAAGGTGTGGCAACTTCACCAGATGCTTTTTCGCAGCAGTTCAACCCAGCCAAATATGCCTTCTCCGAAGACAAGATTGGATTCTCATTGAATTATACGCCATACCTTACCGAATTGGTGAACGATATCGCATTGGGACAAATCACATTTTTTGACAAATTTAATGAGAGAAGCGCGGTTTCCGCAAGCATCAGATACTTTGCGCTTGGCGAGATTGAACTCCGCCAAAATTTTGACGACCCGCCAATGGTCGTGAAACCGAGCGAATTTGCGCTAGACGTGGCCTATGCCTTGAAGCTCAGCGATAAATTCTCGATGGCCGTTGGTGGGCGCTTCATTTCATCCAATTTGCGCTTTGCCGACCCAACGAGCGGTGGCGATATAAAAGCAGCAACATCGTTTGCGGTGGATGTCGCAGGTTATTTTGTGGGCGAGGAAATTGCGTACAACAGTTTTAACGGACGATTTCGCGGTGGTTTCAATTTTCAGAACCTAGGGCCAAAAATTAGTTACGACATCGATCAAAACACCAACAACGCCAACTTTCTGCCCGCCCAGATGCGACTTGGTGCTGGTTTCGATTTTGTGCTCGATGACTACAACAAGGTTTTTGTTGGTCTAGAAACCACAAAGCTTTTGGTGCCAACGCCACAATCACCAACAGATTTGAACGGAGACGGAATTATTGATGCCAGCGAGCGCGCAATCAATAATGATGAATATCGTAGGATTGGTTGGACAGAAGGAATTTTCAAATCTTTTGGCGATGCGCCAGATGGCTTTAGCGAAGAACTCAAAGAATTTACCTACTCTATAGCGGCAGAATATGCGTATCAGGATTCATTTGCCTTCAGGCTTGGATATTTCAACGAAACCGTGGAGAAAGGTGCACGAAAATATGCCACGCTCGGCGCTGGATTCAAGTACAATGTAATCAAGATAGATCTTTCATATCTTTTCTCAACTTCAAAAGTCAAAAACCCGCTCGAGAGTACGCTTCGATTCTCGCTCAGTTTTGCCTTTGGCGACAAGTATGAACAATATTGATATTTTATGAAATCACAAAAATCCAAACCTTCAACGGTTTGGATTTTTTTTACCAAATTTTTCAATGGAGGAAATCAACATTACAACATCACTCAAGAAGTACGACGGCGTCAACAATCTTCCACAAGAGGTTCAAGAACTGATGCATCGAGCTATGGCCATCAGAAAAACCGCCTACGCACCATATTCCAATTTTGCTGTCGGCGTTGCCCTGCAGCTCGATAATGGCGAGGTGATAACAGGTTCCAACCAAGAGAATGCCGCTTATCCATCGGGGCTTTGTGCTGAGCGCGTGGCGATTTTTTACGCTGGAGCGAATTTTCCCGATGCCAAAATCATTGCTATGGCGATTACGGCGGGCTCGAAATCTTCGGCGACCACAATCCCGATTCCACCGTGCGGTGCGTGCCGACAATCTATCGCGGAATATGAAATAAAGCAGGAATCTCCCATTCAAATCTACTTTATGGGCGAATCGGGCAACGTACTTTGTTCCGAATCACTGAAGAATCTCTTGCCGTTGATGTTCGACAAGAACGCGCTATAATTTTGGAAAAAAGGCAGTCATAATTTTAAGTATGCAGGCTAATGTCTTATTTTTGTCATTGTCCGTTCACCAAAATCCCATCAAAAACGAGTTTGGCGAAAGCCCTAAAATTCCCATATAAATGAAACCGATCACGAAGGAAGTGTACCTCAATTGGTATGAAGAAATGCTTTTTTGGAGAAAATTTGAAGACAAATTGGCGCAGCTTTACATTCAGCAGAAAGTCCGCGGGTTTCTCCACCTTTACAATGGTCAAGAAGCAGTTCTGGCCGGCGCGCTCCACGTTATGGATTTGTCTCACGACAAGATGATAACCGCTTACAGAAACCACGTTCAGCCGATCGGAATGGGCGTTGACCCCAAAAAAGTTATGGCCGAGCTAATGGGGAAAGTCACCGGAACGTCCAAAGGAATGGGCGGATCGATGCACATATTCAGCAAGGAAAAAGGTTTTTATGGCGGCCATGGCATTGTTGGCGCACAAATTCCCGTTGGTGCCGGAGTAGCTTTTGCCGATAAATATTTCAACCGCGGCGGTGTGACGCTCACTTATTTTGGCGATGGCGCGGCGAGACAAGGTTCATTGCATGAAGCCTTCAATATGGCAATGCTATGGAAGCTTCCGGTGGTGTTTATCGTAGAGAACAACGGCTATGCAATGGGAACCTCAGTGGAAAGAACCGCAAATCATACCGATATCTGGAAACTTGGACTTGGCTACGAAATGCCGTGCGGACCTGTTGACGGAATGAACCCTGTGAAGGTTGCCGAAGCGATGGACGAAGCGATGGATCGTGCCCGACGTGGAGATGGACCAACATTTCTGGAAATGAAAACCTATCGTTATCGCGGCCACTCAATGTCCGATGCGCAGTTGTACCGCTCGAAAGATGAAGTAGAAGAATACAAAAAAATAGATCCGATCACGCAGGTTCTCGATGTTGTAAAAGACCAGAGGTACGCCACAGATCAGGAGATTGAAAAAATTGACCAACAAGTTCGCGACCGTGTTGACGAATGCGTCAAGTATGCGGAGGAATCAGCATTTCCGGAAAAGCAGCAGCTCTATGATATGGTGTACGAACAAAAAGATTATCCATTTATTCCCCATAAACTTTAACTGAATGGCCACCAAAATAAACATGCCGCGATTGAGCGACACAATGACCGAAGGAACCGTAGCGACCTGGCTCAAAAAAGTAGGCGATAAGATACAGGAAGGCGATATTCTCGCCGAGATCGAGACCGACAAGGCAACGATGGAATTTGAATCGTTCAACGCGGGAACTCTGCTCTACATCGGCATCAGAGAAGGCGAAACCGCGCCTGTTGACTCCTTACTTGCAATCATCGGCGACGCTGGCGAAAATATAACTGACCTTGTAAAAGATGGTGGACAAGGAAAAAAGAAAGAAACGACAAAGCAAGACGCTGCCGTAGTGGAGGAGAAAAAACCTGAACAAAAAGAAGAAGATTCAAAAGAAGTGGATTCATCGGATAAAGAAAATAAATCGGAAGACACATCGCCGAGCGACAAAACTGGTACATCCGAAGAAAAATCAATAAACGGTTTGCCCGAAGGTGTTGTAATCGTAACAATGCCAAGACTCAGCGACACAATGAGTGAAGGCACCGTTGCAAAGTGGCTTAAAAAAGTGGGCGATAAAATCAACGAAGGCGACATTTTGGCAGAAATCGAAACCGACAAGGCCACGATGGAATTTGAATCGTTCAATGCCGGAACACTTTTGAAAATCGGAATCGATGAAGGTCAAACAGCACCGGTTGATGCCCTTTTGGCAATCATTGGACCAGCTGGTACCGATGTTTCAAATATTGATGCAAAAGCACGAGGAAATATTTCGGAAAAAGAAAGCAGCAAAGAAGCCCAAAGTGGCAAAACCGATACTACGAAACAAGACGACAGCAAGATTGCGCCAGAAGATTCAGATGACAATAATATAGAAGAAAACCATGACGGCAAACGGATTTTTGTTTCGCCCTTGGCAAAAAAGATGGCTTCTGAAAAAGGACTTGAACTTGCAAAAATCAAGGGAAGCGGCGAGAACGGTCGAATTGTGAAGCAAGATGTGGAAGATTATAAATCGCCACAAGCACAACCTTCAACGCCGTCTGAAATCAAAGCCGAACAACCTGCGCAACAAGTTCATAGTTTTCAAAAATTTGTTCCCGCCGGCCAAGAATCATCGGAGGAAATCAAGAACTCGCAAATGCGCAAAACCATCGCGCGCCGTCTTGGCGAATCGGCTTTCACGGCTCCACATTATTTCCTTACTATCGAGGTTAAGATGGACGAATCCATCAAGAGCAGAAATACGATAAACGCGCTGCCCGATACCAAGATTTCGTTCAACGATTTTGTGATCAAGGCTTGTGCGCTTGCGCTGAAAAGGCATCCGAAAGTTAATTCGCAATGGAAAGATGATGTGACCGTTATCAATCATCACGTTCATATAGGTGTTGCGGTGGCCGTTGTCGAAGGACTATTGGTTCCCGTCCTCAGATTTGCCGACCAAATGTCGTTGACGCAGATTGGCGCGGCGGTAAAAGATTTGGCATCGAAAGCAAAATCAAAGAAAATACAGCCATCAGAAATGGAAGGAAGCACCTTCACGGTTTCAAACTTGGGAATGTTCGGTATCACCGAATTTACTTCGATAATCAATCAGCCAAATTCGGCAATCCTATCCGTGGGCGCGATCATCGAAAAACCAGTGGTTAGAAATGGACAGATCGTAGTTGGCAATACAATGAAAGTGACACTGGCCTGCGATCATCGAACAGTCGATGGTGCAACAGGCGCCCAATTCTTGCAGACTTTAAGCGGCTATCTAGAAAGTCCGGTAACGATGCTTGCCTAGATAAAAATAAAAATCAACCAATCCCGAAATAAAATTTCGGGATTTTTTTTAAGATTTTATATTATGAGAATATGCATCTTTTTATTCCTTGCGATTGCGATTACAAGTTGCCAGCCGAAAGAGGTTATTGAAACATCCGCTTCAAACCCAGATGTGCACACGTTTTCAAATTCCAGCGATGTTGTTGTAAAGCATTTAGACCTTGAAATAAAAGTAGATTTTGACAAAAGCGTGATTTCGGGCGTGGCCAAATGGACAATCGAGAACAAAACCAACGCCGATATATTGATTTTGGACACGAACACATTGAATATCGAACGGGTAATTCTTGATGATGGTCAATCTGCTAACTTCAAGATTGGTGAGGAAAAAGCTTTTGTTGGTCGACCCCTTGTGATCGATATTAAGCCGACGACCAAAGATGTTCGTATTTATTACAGCACAAGTCCTGACGCAATCGCGCTTCAATGGCTGAAACCTATGCAGACAGCCGGAAAAAAATATCCATTCCTGTTCTCACAGGGCGAAAGCATTTGGTCAAGAACATGGATTCCGTGCCAAGATTCTCCCGCGGTGCGCTTTACTTACAATGCAAAAGTGACCGTGGACAAGAATCTGATAGCGTTGATGAGCGGGACAAATCCGCAAGAAAAGAATCAATCAGGCATCTACACTTTTTTTCAGGACAAACCCATTCCCTCCTATTTAATGGCGATTGCCGTTGGAAACATCGCGTTCAAAAAAATAGATTCGCGGACGGGCGTTTACGCTGAACCGGCAATTATTGAAAAAGCAGCGTGGGAATTTGCAAAGCTTGATGAGATGGTGAATGCCGCCGAAAAATTGTACGGAAAATACCGTTGGGGAAGATATGATGTGCTGGTTCTGCCTCCTAGCTTTCCTTACGGCGGAATGGAAAATCCCAACCTCACTTTTTTGACACCGGGCGTTTTGGCGGGCGATCGATCCTTGACCGGATTGCTGGCACACGAACTTGGCCACAGCTGGAGTGGAAATCTGGTGACCAATGCAACGTGGGATGATATTTGGCTCAACGAAGGATTTACTACATATATCGAGCACCGAATCGTGGAAGAAGTTTTTGGCAAGGACGAAGCCGATATGCAGAAGGTTATGAGCAGGAGGATTTTGGACAACAACATTGAAGAACTTGGCGAGGATTCGCCCGACACGAGATTGAAAGTTGATACAACAGGCCGCAATCCCGACGATGGTTTGAGCGACGTTCCGTACGAAAAAGGATATGCATTGCTGCAAATGCTCGAGCAGAATTTTGGACGGGAAAGATTTGATGAATTTCTCAAGAAGTATTTCAACGACCACGCGTTCCAGTCCATAACCACCGAGGATTTCGTGAGATATTTCATCGAAAATACGATCAAGGGCGACAAAGGATTGGCTGAGAAGGTTCAACTGGACAATTGGATTTACAAACCAGGAATTCCGTCCAACATTGTTCCGGTACATTCAACGGATTTTGATAAGGTCGATGCGCTTCAGGCAAGTTGGAGAACCAATGGCGTAAAAGGGATTTCGACCAAAATAGTTTCTACCAATGAGAAAATCCGCTTTATCGACAACCTTCCCAGTGACCTTACGGCTCAAGAAATGGCGACCCTCGATGCAGAATTCCATTTTACTGAAAAAGGAAATTTTGTGGTTAAACGACAATGGTTCGTTCTGGCTATAAGACACAACTACAAGTCGGCGTATCCAAACATCGAAGAATTTTTGATGACCAGCAGCAGAACCGGTTCGCTCCAAACGCTGTACAAAGAAATGGTGAAAACTGCCCGAGGAAAAGCGTGGGCGCGAAATATTTTCAATGAAGCAAAACCCACCTATCACTTGACGACAGTGCAGAGCGTCGGGAAAATCTTGGAATAATTCCCGCTCAACATTGTCGTATTTAATTCAAAAGCTTGTTTTGTGATTTTTTTTAAGAAGCCATAATCTCCTTTCAATCAAGAATTGTCCCGCTGTCCGCTGTATCTTTTTCTTTGCTTGTAGAATGATGCCCGTGACCGGAACCTTTTTTGATGCGGCGCTCGAAATCTTCCCTGGTACGGATCGGGGCAGCGCCAAAATATTGGGAACGACAAAAGGCCCCCGAATGCTCGGGGGCCTTTCCAAAGGAAGGCGGCGACATACTCTCCCACATCGCTGCAGTACCATCTGCGCTGGCGGGCTT
>JBBSUW010000125.1:0-6850 GCA_038234025.1 Flavobacteriales bacterium | reverse complement strand
CAAAGCACTTTTGGTGGGGGAGAAACCGACGGATATATTGCAAAATTCAGCCCGGATGGTTTGCTGATATGGTCTACATTTTTCGGCGGACAACAAAATGATAGAGTAAACACAATTGCAATAAACAGTGACGGTCGGATTTTCGTTGCCGGACAGACAAGCAGTCAAGGTTTATCAACCACAGGTGTTTTCCAATCAAACATAGCGGGATTGCAAGATGGGTTTTTGGCAGAAATTGACTCCCAAGGCACAAGACTGTGGTGTACTTATTTTGGTGGAATTTACGACGATTCTTTAAAGGGAATGACCTGCGATAATATCGGAAATATATTTCTCTTCGGAGTGTCGGCAAGTCCAAGCAGTATTTCAACTCCGGATGGTTTTCAGGCTGAATTCATCCCTACATCTGGATCAGCGCCCGAAACGGATCGAAAAAATTTCATAATTGGATTTTCTGAAAATGGTGCGCAAACTTGGGGAACTTATTACGGTTCTGTCACAGGCAATTCGCAATCGTATATCACTGGAATTTCGGCAAACAGTGCTAAAGTTTACGTCACTGGGTTTGTGATTGATACCATCACGAATAATTATTTTGCAACAGATGGCTGCCACCAAAATTACAATAGCAATGCTGCAGGTTTGGGCGTTGATATGTTTTTGACGCAATTTTCATCAGGAGGAAATCGGAATTGGAGCACATATTATGGTGGTGCTTCTACTGAAAAATCCGGAAGTGCTCTGTATTTACCAAATATTCGAAATGTGGTTGCAACACAAGATTTTGTATACATCGCAGGTATTTCATTGAGCAGCAACAATATTACAACGCCAGGGGTTTTTCAACCCACCAGACAAGGACAATCCAATTACGTTGCAAAATTTAGCAGTACAGGAATGAGGCAGTGGGGAACATATCTTGGTAACATGAGTAATACGGGTGGGACGGGATCAGAGTTTGGAGGTTATTGTGTTTTGAGTTTGGACCAAAATGCTGATATAATCGTCAGCGGTGCCACAGGATTGGTGGATGTCTCTACGGCAAATGGATATCAGACAGATTTGGAATTAAATTCATCTGGAATGCTGGATGGTAGCGATAGTTTCATGACCAAAATCTCTAAAGATGGTTCTTCAAAATTATATGGCACTTATTACGGTGGAGATATGCCTGAAGGCGGTTGTGCAACTTTATCTGCTGGAAGTGATTTCTACATAGTTGGAAATACACAAAGCACAAGCAATGTTGCAACAACAAATAGTTTCCAAAATAATTTGAATGTAAATCCTGCAAGCACGTTGGCTGAATTGCCGACTAACGCATTTATCGCAAAATTCTCACCAATTCCTTTAAAAACCACAGACTTTGCAACTTCCGACAATATTATTTATCCTGTTCCAAACAGAGGTGATTTTAATATCAATCTAAATGTAAATTATTTAAATTCAGAAATAAATATTTATGATATAAGTGGTAAGAAAGTTTACAGCAATTTTGTAAAGAGTATTTCGCAATCAGTTGAGGCCGGTTATTTGTCCAGTGGAACATACATTTTAAAAATCACTAATAATAATGGTCTCCGTTACGAACGAAAATTTTTAGTGAGGTAAATTATTTTGGAGCGAACCTTTCCCACCGTTCCAAAAGAAATTTTACATTAGCAAAAAAAATCCCGTGTCCGAAAAATGCAATTTTCCGATTACAACTTGGGCTGAGGACGATCGTCCGCGCGAAAAATTAATGGCCAAAGGCCGCACCGCGCTTACCGATGCGGAACTGATTGCCATACTTATAGGTTCGGGAAGCCGCAATGAATCTGCAGTTTCGTTAAGCCAGCGCATTCTCAACCAAAGCGGGAACAATCTCAATTCACTTGGCAAATTTTCGCTCACACAATTAATGGAGTTCAAAGGCATTGGCGAGGCAAAAGCAATCTCAATCGTTGCCGCAATGGAACTTGGCCGCCGCCGACGCGCAGAAGATGCAGAAGTTTTAGTAAAAATAAGTTCGAGCAAATCAATTTTTGAACTAATGCAACCCATTATTGGCGAACTTCCGCACGAGGAGTTCTGGGTGTTGTATCTCAACAATTCCAACAAAATAGTTTTAAAAAACCAGCTCAGCAAGGGAGGTCTTGTCGGTACTGTTGTTGACCCAAGATTGGTGTACAAACCGGCGCTGGAGTGCAATGCCGTTTCGCTCATTCTCTGCCACAACCATCCGTCGGGCGCTCTCAGTCCAAGCCAAAGCGACAAGGAGATCACCAAAAAACTACAGCGTGCCGGTGAGTCGCTCGACATCAAAGTGCTAGACCACATCATTATCGCCGAGAACGGATACTACAGTTTTGCCGATGCCGGTTTGATGTAAGACTTTCAACGGGCGTTAATATTTTTCAAAGTTGTTTTTCGTTGGAACGCAATTGGTTAATTTTAGGCTTTTACAAAACAAAAAAACTTTGCCTTGAAGAACAACAATATCAAACATGTTTTTTTCGACCTTGATCATACGCTTTGGGATTTTGAAAAAAATTCAGCGCTTGCGTTCCAGAAAATCCTTGTGGAATTTGACAGTTCGTTTGATCATGAAACCTTTGTCTCGCATTACGTTCCGATCAACATTAAATATTGGGAGGCTTTCAGAATGGAAAAAATCTCAAAAGAGAAACTTCGATATGGCCGTCTTCGAGATGTTTTTGACATTATGGAAATGGACGTGAGCAACGAAAATATAGATATGATTTCAGCACAATACATCGAAACGTTGCCATACTACAACCACCTGTTTGAAGGTGCACTCGAAATGCTGGATTATCTTCGGGAAAATTATACCCTGCATATTATTACAAATGGTTTTGCCGAAGTGCAGCAGCAGAAAATAGACAATGCCAAAATCGGGCATTATTTTTCGACGGTTACAAATTCCGAATCATCGGGCTGCAAAAAACCGAACCCAAAAATCTATGCATTCGCGCTCAACCTTGCCACGGCGCAAAAACCGCAGTGTGTAATGATCGGCGATTGCATGGTTTCGGATGTTAAGGGCGCGATTGATTTTGGTATAGATGCCATACATTTTTCGCCAAATGCGTATTTGGAAAACGACAATTTCAAAAGAATTTCGCACCTTTCGGAACTCAAAAATTATTTATGAAATCTTTCGTTCTGCCGTTCCTTTTGTTTTTTGTTTTTGCAAATTCACAAAATCTCGACCAATACAAATATGCGGTCGTAAAATCCAAATTCGATTTTCAATCGGAAGCCAACCAATACCGTTTGAACAATTTAGCGAAAGCGTTTTTGGAAAAATACAATTTCGAAGTGTACTTTGATACTGATATTCTGCCTGAAGAACTTGCCAATAATCAATGCCAAGCTGCATTTTTCGAGATCGCGGACAACAGTGCATTATTTAAAACTAAGGTAAATGTTGTGATAAGAAATTGTCGAAACGAAATTATTTACACATCGCCCGATGGAACGAGCAATAAAAAAAGCTACAGTCTTGCCTACAATAATTCAGTTCGCCAAGCTTTGGAACTTGCAATGATGTTGAAAGAGCACAAATTCAATGGAAATGCGATCAAACCTCAAACTACGATTGTTTCAAAACCAGTTGGCGAAAATAAACCACAAAGCGATTATCAAGTTGTAAAACTCGCAGATGGTTATTCTATTGAAAGTCCACTTTTAAAATCTCCCATTAGACTTTTTAAAACCAGCAACCCTGAAAGTTTCATTGCAAAATGGCACAAGATAAATGGTACTGCCACTGTAAAAGATGGCTTTCTATTATTGGAATACTATGAAAATGGGCAGCTTAAAACCACGAGGCTAACGGTGACTTTGGATCAATAACCGTATTTTTTCTTCCACCTGTTTTTTAGAAATTCACGTGTAGCGTTTTCGCGCTGGTTTTCGCCAGGATTGTAAAATGGAGTTCCTGACATTTCGTCGGGCAAAAATTCCTGATCTGAAAAATTATTGGGATGATCGTGTGAATATTGATACTCGTCGCCGTAACCCAATTCTTTCATCAACTTTGTTGGCGCGTTTCGCAAATGTAAGGGAACACTGAGATCGCCAGTTTGTTTTACAATTTGCTGTGCTTTCCCAATGGCTTTATAACTTGCATTACTTTTGGGCGACGTTGCGAGATATATAGCGCATTGGCTCAAAATTATTCTACTTTCTGGATATCCAATGGTCGAAACTGCCTGAAATGTAGTATTTGCCATTACAAGCGCCGTTGGGTTAGCGTTGCCAATATCTTCGCTGGCCAATATCAACATTCGCCGTGCAATAAATTTCACATCTTCGCCGCCTTCAACCATTCTCGCCAGCCAATAAACTGCTCCGTTTGGATCGCTTCCGCGAATTGATTTGATAAATGCCGAAACAATGTCATAATGTTGCTCTCCGGTTTTATCGTAAAGCACGGTATTTTTTTGCACAAGCTTTAAAACGAGCTCGTCTGTAATTTTTATTTTGTCGTCAGCCGAAGCATTTACGACAAGTTCAAAAATATTTAATAGTTTGCGTCCATCGCCACCCGAAAGTCTAATGAGGGCTTCGGTTTCGGCAATTTCTATATTTTTAGTTTTCAAAAAAACATCTTCGCTATTTGCCCTATTCAAAAGTGTTACGAGATCGGTGCGCGAAAAAGCATTTAAAATATAAACCTGACAACGCGAAAGAAGTGCGGGAATAACTTCAAAACTTGGATTTTCGGTTGTCGCGCCAATGAGTGTAATCCAACCTTTTTCAACTGCAGCAAGCAAAGAATCTTGCTGCGACTTTGAGAACCGATGAATCTCATCAATAAATAAAATTGGATTTTTTGCAGTAAAAAGTCCACCCGATTGTTTTGCTTTATCAATGACGTCGCGAATATCCTTGACGCCACTGTTGATAGCGCTCAAAATATAGAATGGTCGTTTTGACTGCTCTGCAATTATTTGTGCCAATGTTGTTTTGCCGGTTCCGGGCGGTCCCCAAAAAATCAGCGATGGCAAAAGTCCGTTTTCAATCTGGCGCGTGAGTGAACCTTCAGGACCAACGAGATGTTCCTGACTGATGTATTCGGAAAGATTTTTGGGTCTGATGCGTTCTGCCAACGGTATGTCCATCCTGCAAAATTAATCTATTTGCAAGGGTTCGGAAAACATTCGCGGCAGCAGAAATTACTCCGGACTGTCATTTTAGCATCGCTTTAACTTTGGAATCCTTTTTGACATCGGGCAAGCAATGAACGATCAAGATCTTAAATTTTCGCCCTCTGTTGTTGTGCTGCCTATGGCAACGTTAATCGTGCTCTGGCTTACGTACTGGGCCGATGTGCGTTTTTCGCTACACCTCGCAGATTATGGAATCTTTCCACGAACGCTGATAGGACTTCGCGGAATAATTTTTAGTCCGTTCATTCACGGTGGACTTGAACATTTGTACAACAACTCGGTCGCACTGGTAGTTTTGCTTGCCGCGATGCGTTTCTTTTATCGCGAGCAGACTTTTACTGTTATTGTTTTTGGCGTCCTCATTTCAGGTTTGGTTACTTGGGTTATTGGCAGACCGAACCACCATATCGGCGCCAGCGGTCTGGTTTATGCCATCGTATCCTTTATGTTTTTCAAGGGTTTGATTACCAAATATTATCGGTTGGTTGCCCTTTCACTGTCTGTCATAATGATTTATGGCGGTATGATTTGGTATGTTTTCCCGCATGTTGACGAAAGCATTTCATGGGAAGGACATTTGGGTGGATTTTTGGCGGGATTGATTTTTGCTTTCTTGCTGAAAACGCCGCAATACAAATCGCTGCAAAAGTATGAATGGGAAAAGCCGGAATTTGACGCTGGCGAAGATAAATTTCTACAACGTTTTGATGAAAATGGAAATTTTGTGAATGCGCCAAAGCCTGAGCCAGAAATTGAATTGCAGGATGAGATTCTAGCGCCGCCGTTAATTAAATATTTCTATGTTCCAACTCCTACGGAAGGTTTGGATGATAGAAAAAACTAAGTTCTAAACTCCGATTCTCTGCCGAAGCACTTCGTATAAAAATGCTCCTGTAGCTACAGAAACATTGAGTGAACCTGTTGTTCCGTGCATCGGAAGTCGTCCTTTTTCATCGATTATTTTTAAAACCGAAGGATTTATCCCACGATCTTCACTGCCCATTACAATGGCAACTGGACCTACAAGATCTACATCATAAATATTGGTATCGCTTTTTTCGGTTGCGGCAACGGTTTTAATTCCACTGCCCTGAAGATAAAAAATTGCGTCCTTGATATGTTCAACTTTTGAAATCGGAACATTGAAAACGGCGCCTGCAGAAGTTTTAACGGTATCGCCATTTACTGGAGCAGAACCGGCCTTTTGAACAATGATTCCATGAACGCCGGTACATTCAGCAGTACGAATTATTGCGCCAAAATTTCTGGCGTCTGAAATTTGATCAAGGATAAGAAATAATGGAACAACTCCGCTTGCAACTGTAGCTTCTACCAATTCTTCAAATGGCATAAAACTCACCGGCGAAATTGTAGCAACAACCCCTTGATGGTTGTTCATCGTCATTCGGTTGAGCTTTTCTACCGGAACGTATGACACATTTATGTTGGCGCGCTTGATCACTTTCATCAGATCTTTTGCCAGTTCAGAAGTTGCTTCCTTTTGCACAAAAACCTTATCAACCTCACGTCCAGATAGAATTGCTTCTGTAACCGCACGCATTCCGTAAATCAAATGCTCTTTTTCCATGGCGCGAAGTTACGTAAGTTGCGTCAAAATGTCGCACGAAAACTGACATGAACAATTGAATTTGAAAGTTTGATCTGATCGCCCT
>JBBSUW010000124.1:0-6863 GCA_038234025.1 Flavobacteriales bacterium | reverse complement strand
GTGAATATTGCTTTATGGAAGTGAGTTCACATGGCATTCATCAAAAACGGACAGAAGGAATTCGCTTTCGCGGAGGGATTTTTACAAACCTCTCGCACGATCATTTAGATTATCATCCAACGTTTGCAGATTATCGAGATGTCAAGAAATTATTTTTCGATCAACTTGACAAGAATGCATTTGCAATCATAAACATAGACGACAAGAATGGTCTTGTGATGATGCAAAATACAATTGCGCAAAAACGAACATACGCGCTCAAAACTTATGCAGATTATCGCGCGCAGATTTTGGAAAATCAACTTTCTGGTCTGTTGTTAAAAATTGCGGAAAGTGAAGTTTGGGTGCGACTTATCGGAACGTTCAACGCCTACAATTTGTTGGCGATTTACGCGACAGCGGTGGAACTTGGCATGGAAAAATTAGAAGTGTTGAGGTTGATGTCAGGACTTGAAAGTGTTTCTGGAAGATTTCAATTTATTGTATCAAAAAACGACGGAATCACCGCCGTTGTTGATTATGCACACACTCCCGATGCTTTAGAGAATGTGTTGAAAACCATAAATGACATTCGCACCAAGAACGAACAATTGATTACAGTTGTGGGTTGTGGCGGCGATCGCGACAAAACAAAACGCCCGATAATGGCAGACATCGCGGCAACATTGAGCAGCAAAGTTATATTGACATCTGACAATCCAAGAACTGAAAATCCCAATGTGATTATTTCAGAAATGGAAAAAGGTGTCCAACCACAGCATTACAACAAGACAGTTTCAATCGCAGATAGAATGCAGGCCATCAAAACCGCATGTCAGTTTGCTTCGCCCAATGACATAATTCTTATCGCTGGAAAAGGCCACGAAACCTATCAGGAAATCAATGGCGTGAGAAACGATTTTGACGATCTGAAAATTGTGACAGATATTCTCAACCAACTCAACAAATAAATATGCTGTACTATCTATTTGATTATCTATACAAAAACATGGGCGTTCCCGGCGCTGGTGTTTTTCAGTACATCACATTTAGATCTGCGTTGGCGGTGATTTTATCGCTGTTGATATCTACAGTTTTCGGAAAAAAGATTATTAGGTTTCTAAAACGCCAGCAAGTAGGCGAGACGGTTAGAGAACTAGGGCTGGCTGGCCAAAATGAAAAAGCTGGAACGCCTACAATGGGCGGACTTATTATAATCATCGCAACATTGATTCCGGTGGTCTTGCTTACAAAATTGGACAACATCTACATCATTCTCTTGATCGTGACCACACTTTGGATGGGAACAATCGGTTTTATAGATGATTACATCAAGATTTTCCGCAAGGACAAAGCTGGGTTAAGTGGCATTTTTAAAGTCATTGGTCAAGTCGGCATCGGTATTGTGGTTGGTTCAGTTCTTTATCTTCATCCAGGAGTTACACTTCGCAAAGAAAAACCAGGCGTGTTAACTTATCAGCAAGCTGAGACTATAACTTATGCAATGGAGGAAAAGTCAACTGCGACCACAATTCCATTTGTCAAAAACAACGAATTCGATTATGCAGATTTACTAAAATGGATGGGCGAAGGTTATGAAAACTGGGCATGGATTGTTTTTATCCCGATCGTTATTTTCATAATTACAGCCGTTTCAAATGGCGCAAATCTTACTGATGGCATCGACGGTTTGGCAGCTGGAACTTCCGCAATTTCTGTCGTCGCGTTGGGGATTTTCGCATTTGTTTCGGGTAACATAATTTTCTCGAGCTATCTCAATATAATGTACATCCCAAATTCGGGCGAGATGACGGTCTTCATCGCCGCATTTGCGGGAGCGCTCATTGGATTTTTGTGGTACAATTCATATCCGGCAGCCGTTTTTATGGGCGACACCGGAAGTTTGACCATTGGCGGAATCATCGCCGTTTTGGCAATTGCAGTTCGAAAAGAACTTTTGGTGCCGCTATTGTGTGGAATCTTCTTGGTCGAAAATTTCTCTGTAGTTGTGCAGGTTGCCTATTTCAAATACACAAAAAAACGTTTTGGCGAAGGCCGAAGAATTTTCTTAATGTCGCCTTTGCATCACCATTACCAGAAAAAAGGCTACCACGAAAGCAAGATCGTCACCCGGTTTTGGATCGTCGGTATTCTATTGGCAATTCTCTCAATCGTAACCCTCAAACTTAGATAGTATGAAAAGACTGGTAATACTTGGTGGGGGAGAATCGGGAGTTGGCACAGCGATTCTTGGAAAGAAGCAGGGATTTGATGTCTTTGTTTCAGATGCTGGTAAAATTAAGAATGGCTACAAAGAAGTCATGATCATCAATAAAATCGATTGGGAAGAAAACGGTCACACCGAAAAAAACATTCTCAACGCTGACATTGTAATGAAAAGTCCGGGCATTCCAGATGAATCGGAAATGGTTATGAAGATTGTCAAAAAGAAAATCAAGATCGTTTCTGAAATTGAATTCACTTCAAATTATACGACCGCAAAAATCATTGGAATCACGGGCAGTAATGGCAAGACCACAACCACAATGCTCGTGCATCATATTTTGAAAACCGGCGGACTGAATGTTGGCATCGGCGGAAACATCGGAAAGAGTTTTGCATGGCAGGTTGCCGAAGCAGATTATGATTATTACGTATTGGAGTTGAGCAGTTTTCAACTTGACGGCATTGTAAATTTTAAACCACACATCGCCATTATTACCAACATCAGTCCAGATCATTTGGACAGATATGACAATAATTTTCAAAATTACATCAATGCGAAGTTCCGCATCACGATGAATCAGACAGAAGATGATTACATCATTTTCGACAATGAAGACAAAGCCATTTCAACGTGGTTTGAAAACAACAAAACAAAAGCTCGCAAAATCCCGTTCTCGCTAACCCAAAAACTTTCGGAAGGCGCATACCTAAATCAAAACAAAATGGAAGTAAAGATCAACGAAGAAGAATTCTCAATGGATACAACTTCAATCGCGTTGGAGGGCAAACATAACCTCAAGAATGCAATGGCAGCAAGCGCTGTGGCCAGATTGATGAGCATTCGCAAGGCGACAATTCGCGAAAGTCTTTCCAATTTTGCAGGCGTTCCGCACCGTTTAGAAAAGGTTTTGAAAATCCAAAATGTGCAATACATCAACGATTCGAAGGCCACAAATGTTAATGCCACTTTTTTCGCGCTGGACTGTATGAGCGCGCCCACCATCTGGATTGTTGGCGGCGTAGACAAGGGAAATGACTACGATGAACTGATGGCCTTGGTCAACGAAAAAGTAAAGGCGATCATTTGCTTGGGCGTTGACAACAAAAAAATTATCGCTGCCTTTGGCAATATTGTAGACGTCATGGTTGAGGTCGGAAGCATGCAAGATGCCGTGAAAGTGAGCCAGCGCGTTGCCGAAAAAGGCGATGTCGTTCTGCTTTCCCCGGCGTGCGCGAGTTTTGATTTGTTCGAAAATTATGAAGATCGCGGAAGACAATTCAAGCAGGCAGTTCAGAATCTTTAGGATTTGGAGCTTAATCCCGCTTTCCGTTTCAATCTTTTTCACAACCCTTCGGGATTGTAAAAAAGGATTTCCACTGCAATCGGGGCTAGATTTTCCAGCAGAGAACAGAGTTTAAATTTAAGTTACGGGTTTGTTTTCAAACCATTTAATTATAAAAAAATAGAATAACAATCAGGCCAAAATGAAAGAGCTGATCAAAAAATTGAAAGGGGACAAAGTGATATGGACATTCGTGGCATTGCTCGCGTTGTTCTCATTTATGCCTGTTTTCAGCGCGAGCAGCAATTTGGCATATATTGGTCGTGGCACAGGAAACACGCTTGCCTATTTGGTAAAACATTTGGCGCACATTTCCATTGGATTCCTGATTATTTATTGGATTCACAAAGTGCCATACCATTATTTCCGCGCACTTTCAAAGGTTGCATTGCCGGTTGTTTGGGTGCTTTTGGCCTACACAATGTTCAAAGGTCAAGTCATCGCAGGTGCAAATGCAAGCCGCTGGTTGGTTGTGCCTTTCATTGGCGTTTCATTCCAAACTTCAACATTGGCATTTATCGTTTTGATGATTTTCGTGGCGAGATATCTTTCCAAAAAACATGAAACCCCAATCACGCTCAATAATTCGCTGATCGAACTTTGGTTGCCGGTTTTCATAACGCTCGGATTTATTTTGCCATCCAACTTTTCCACCGCCGCATTGATGTTTGCAATGGTTATAATGTTGGTTTTCGTGGGTCAATATCCATTGAAATATATTGCAACAATTATTGGTGTTGGTTTTGCAGCATTGATGCTTTTCGTGTTGATCGGCAAGGCGTTTCCAGATGCAAAATTCTTCAACCGTGTTCACACTTGGGAAAGTCGAATGGAAAGTTTCACCACGGACAAACCCGACGAAGATGATTATCAAATAGAAAAAGCCAAGATCGCAATTGCATCTGGCGGCATTCAAGGTCTTGGCCCAGGGAAAAGTGTTCAGAAAAACTTTTTGCCACAATCATCGTCAGATTTTATTTTCGCCATCATCGTTGAAGAATACGGTTTGCTCGGCGGGCTTCTCGTAATGTCACTTTATCTATTGTTGTTTTTCAGGTTTATAGTTGCAGCGCACAAGGCAAATTCTCTGTTTGGCAAGCTCGTGGTCGTCGGCGTCGGTTTCCCGATTGTCTTTCAGGCATTGATAAATATGGCGGTTGCCGTCGAACTTTTACCGGTAACAGGGCAAACATTGCCACTCATTTCTAGTGGTGGAAGTTCCATTTGGATGACTTGCATTGCACTCGGAATCATTATTGGCGTGACCAAAAAAGAAGAAGAAATAAAAGAAGAACTCGATGAGAAACAACGTCGCGAAGACACTTTGCAGCGACTTATCGACCAACAAATAAAACGCGAGGAAGCCGCTGAAGAAATTTTGCGCAACCACGAGAATGAAAGTTTTGAACCGGCTGGAAATCCAATGAACGCCGTAATCGGAAAAGCATAAATGAGACAACCACGATTCATATTGAGCGGCGGCGGCACTGGCGGACACATTTATCCGGCCATCGCGATCGCGAATGAATTGCGGTCTCGGTTTCCAGAATGCGCCATACTTTTTGTGGGCGCTTCAGACAAAATGGAAATGCAAAAAGTTCCACAAGCCGGTTATGATATCAAAGGACTTTGGATCGCAGGATTGCAAAGAAAATTGACTTTGGGCAATTCACTTTTTCCTTTGAAACTGATGTCAAGTATGGTCAAGGCGTTGGATATCGTGAGAAGCTTCAAGCCAGACGTTGTGATCGGAACAGGCGGTTTTGCCAGCGGGCCGATGTTGCAAATTGCTTCTTTGCGAGGTGTTCCAACATTGGTTCAGGAACAAAATTCATTTCCGGGAATTACAAATAAAATTCTGGGTCGTCGTGCTTCACGAATTTGCGTAGCATATGAAAATCTTGAAGCGTTCTTTCCAAAGAGCAGAACAATATTGACGGGAAATCCAGTGCGGAAAGATTTGATTTTCGTCGCAGGAAAGCGAAGTGAAGGCAGAGAATTTTTCAAGCTTTTGCCAAGCCGACGCACGCTTTTGGTTTTGGGCGGAAGCCTTGGATCAAAAAGAATAAACGAATTGATTGCTGCAAATCTTGAATTTTTTGACAATGAAAATGTTGAAGTGATTTGGCAATGTGGCAAGTTCTATTTTGAACAATACAAAGATTTGACAATGTCTAAAAACGTTCATCTTTTTGCATTTATAGACAATATGGATTTGGCATATTCAGCAGCAGATATCATTATTTCCAGAGCTGGCGCGTCGTCGGTAAGTGAACTTTGCATTGTTGGCAAACCGACAATTTTTATTCCATCGCCGAATGTTGCAGAAGATCATCAGACAAAAAATGCGCTGGCAATTGTTCAAAAGAATGCTGCGATTATGATGAAGGAATCAGCGCTGGAAAATTTCACGAAATTGTTTTCTGAGCTTTTGCAAAATGAAGAACGCCGCAATGAACTTTCTGAAAATATTAAAAAATTGGCAACGCCAGATTCCACGATCAAAATTGTGGATGAAGTCATAAAAATCGTTCCCGTAAGGAAACAAAAAGAATTCGAATGGATTTAGGCAAGTACAAAAATATCTACTTCATAGGCATTGGCGGCATCGGAATGAGCGCTCTTGCAAGGTATTTTGTACGCATTGGCAAAAATGTTTCGGGCTACGACAAAACTAAATCTTCACTTACCGCAGAATTGGAATCAGAAGGCATTTCAATTGATTTCAATGAGAATTCAAAGCTTGAAAATTTCAACGTTGATCAAACTTTGGTTGTGATTACGCCGGCAGTTCCAGATTCTCACCAAGGTTTGAAATATTTTAAAAATCACAATTTCGATATTCATAAAAGATCAGAGGTTTTGGGAGAAATCACCCGCGATTCATATTGTTTTGCTGTTGCTGGAACACACGGGAAAACAACAACATCTGCAATTCTAGGGCATATTCTTTTTGAATGTGGCGAAGATGTCACAGCGTTCGTTGGCGGTATTGTAGAAAACTATCACTCTAATATAATCGGTAGCGGAACAAGGGTTTCCGTGGTCGAAGCTGATGAATTTGACCGTTCATTTCTAAGATTATTTCCAGATATGCTCTGCGTAACCTCAATGGACGCCGATCATCTCGATATTTATGGCGACGATGCATCCATAAAAAAATCTTTCAAAGAGTTTGCAGATAAAATTTCTGACAACAAATTCAGGTTTGTTCCTGTTGGGCTTCCGCTTGACGGCACAACTGTCGGGATTGAAACCGAAGCAGATTTTGTTGCAAAAAATATAAGAATCGTAGATGGCAAATATGTTTTTGAC